>CAKZHN010000192.1 GCA_936924235.1 uncultured Rhodoplanes sp.
CTCACGCGCCGGCGCGAGCGGGCCCGGCGTAACCGGCGCCTTCTCGGTCTTGTCCTCGGCGTCGGCCGCGGCGCTCATCGCCTTCAGCGCGTCGTCGGTCTTGCCCTCGGCATCGAGCACCCAGGCCGCCGCGATCTGGCGCTGGATGTCGACGATGTTGGACCAGTAGGCGTCCTTCGCCTCTTTCAGCTTGTCGCTGAGCTCGGCGAGCTTGGCGACGTCTGCCTTGGCGGCCGCCGGATTGCCAGAGCGCGCCGCGCCGAGCGCGCGGGCGAAGTGCGACATCGCCATCGATTCGCTGAATGCGCTCGGCGTCACCTTGAGCTCGGCCGCCGCTTTCCAGTCGCCGCGCTCGATGGCGTAACGCGCCGGCGACGCCGCCAGCGCGAAGAAGCCGCCGCGCGCCGCAGGCGCCGGAGCCTGCGCCGCGATCATGTCGTCGACCACCCGGCGCGCATCGCCGTCGCGGGCGAGTTGCAGATAGGCATAGACCATGTAGTCGCGCGCGTGGAACTGCTCGGCGAACTCCTTGGCCGGTCCCGCGGCCTTCGCCGAGGCGGTGTTGGACGTGATCGAATCCTGCCAATAGCCGACGCGGGTGAAGATGTGCGACGGCATATGCTGGGCGTGCGGCGCGGCCGGCGCGATCTGCGCGTAGAGCTTCGCCGCCGGCAGGCCCTTCTCGGCGATCGGCGGATAGTCGTACAGATGGATCAGGTAGTGCGCGATGCCGGGGTGCTGCGGCTGGCGCTTCCAGATCGGCTCGAGGATCGCGGCGCCCTTGAGCTGCTGGGCGTAGGTCTTGTCGGCCGGCGAAGCGGATGTGTTCAGCGTGATGGCGTAGAAGATCTGCGCCTCGTCGTCATTGGGATATTTCGTCGCGAGCTTCTCCATCGCGCCGAGATAGGCGCGCATCCGCTGCGGCTGAGGCACCTTGTCGTAGTCGACGTACATCAAGGTGAGCGCATCGATGAAATCGCGCTCGCGCTCGGTTTTGGCGCTGATTTCTTTTGCCTTCTGAATCGCGGCAAGCCCCGGCGCGAGATTGGGGGCAGGAATCGCGCCGTGCGGATTGGACAGCAGCGACAGCGCGATGCCCCAATAGGCCATGCCGCATTGCGGATCGGCCTTGGCGGTGTCCTCGAACAACTCCTGGGCCGCGACGTACCAGAACGAGTGCTGATAGCGCATGGCGCGGTCGAACCGGCGTTGCGCCACATCGTTGCATGACGTCTCGAAGTGGACATTGCCGAGTTGCTGATTGACGTCGCCCTGGGCGACGAGCGGCTGCGACGACGAGAGAGCCAGAGCTGAAATGCTGACAGCGGCGAGCAAAATATTCCGCATGATCTCCTCCCAGAAATCTCAAAGTACGATTCATTCCCGCGTTCTCAAATCATATGCCCTTTCGCCAGACGACAACAGGCGGAGCCTGCCGGTGGCAGAACACCGCTGGTCGCGGTTCGGGGCGTTTGCGGGGACTTCGCGGCGTTATTGCCGCCTGGCGGTCCGATGGGTCTCGGTGCCGCAGCGCTCGCAGACATAGACCGTGTCGCCGACCCCGATCATCGAGGTCGACGGCGTCACTGTTCTGACCGTCATGGCGCAATGGCAAGCCGGGCAGATCGGATCGTCCGGCTTTCCGAGAATGATGGGTTTGTCGTGGTCCGATGACATCGTGTGAAGTTGCGGCATGGTGATCCTCCGCAATCTGGTGACGTGTGGTGCGCTCACATCAGCCGGTTGGCCGTTGGCGCGATCACGAAGCCGACCGGATCACTGTCTTCGGCATCACGCGCGAGCCGCATCCAGGTGTCGGCGATGTGCAGCAGCATCGTGCGCTGCGACGGCGTGCGCGCGGTCTGCGCGAGCGCTGTGCATTCCTCGGCACGTTTGCGGTAGTCGGGGCCTTCAGCCATGGGAGACGTCCTTTCTCCCCCTGAGTTTCGGAGAGTCTAGATCATCCCAAAGTCTTGTTCAATCGCCGCAACATTAAAAACTTAGACAATACTATGATGACACGAAGTAGATACCAAATACGACTGAAAATAAGCGCTGTAATGACTTTTAATACTATTAGTCATGGACAACTAATCAGCTCAGTGGTTCTGGTATGTAAAATGACATGATGGCTCAAATTTATGTGAATGAGTAACTTGCTAACTTGCTGCTGCGTTCTTAAGTTCGGTTGAGGTGAAAGGAGCCAAGGGAGCTAAGGGGCACGGTCATGAGCGCTGATCTGACACGCGGCGAACGGCTGCAAATCATGCTTTCGCCAGAGGAATTGGCGGCGGTGGACGACTTCCGCTTCAAGCAGCGGATGCCGAGCCGGGCGGCCGCGGTGCGCGAATTGTTCCGGCTGGGGCTGGCGGCGGTGGGTATCGTGCCCGCCGAGGCAGGGACAAAATCGGCCGACTTCGGCGTGTTCTCGACCGGGCCGGACAGCTCGCAAAAGAGCAGCCAGGACCCGGCGCCCGGCGGCAACGGCAAGAAGCGCTAGTTCAATTCGATCTTGGCGGCCGCGACCGCGCGCTTGAAGCGCGCGAGCTCGCGGGCGATCTCGGCCTTGAAGGCGTCGGGCGAACTGCCGACGACGATCGCTTGTTGCGCCGCGAGCTGGCCGCGGATACCCGGCGTCGCCAGCACCTGCTTCAGCGCCGCGTTCAGCCGCTGCACGATCGGCGCCGGCGTGTCCTTCGGCGCGACCAGCCCGAAGAACGCCATCCAGTTGGCCTCCTCAATGCCGAGCTCGCCGAAGGTCGGCGTGTCCGGCAAGGCCTCGACGCGCCGTTCGCCCGACACCGCCAGGGCGCGCAGCCGCCCCCCCTTCACCAGTTCGAGCGAGGTCGGCAGGTTGTCGAACACCACCTGCACCTGGCCGGAGACGGCGCCGTTAAGCGCGGGGCCCATGCCGCGATACGGCACGTGCACCAGGTCGGTGCCGGTCGCGAGCTTGAACTGCTCGCCGAGCAGATGCGAGACCGAGCCGTGACCGGACGAGCCATAGCCGAGCTTGCCCGGCTGCGACTTCGCCAGCGCGATGAAAGCGCGCATGTCGGCGGCTTTGACGTCCGGATTGAGCGACATGATGTTGGGCACCGCCGCGATGTTGCCGATCGGCGTCAGGTCGGTGAGCACGTCGAACGGCAGCGTCTTGTAGGTCGCCGGGTTGATGGCGAGCGTCGAAGCCGTCCCCATGCCGATGGTGTAGCCGTCCGGCACGGCCTTCGCGATCGCCGCGGTGCCGATCGAGCCGCCGGCGCCGGCGCGGTTGTCGGCCACCACCGACTGGCCGAGCGCCTGGCGCATGCCCTCCGCGACGAGCCTGCCGATCACGTCGGTCGAGCCGCCCGGCGCGAACGGAATAATCAGGGTGATCGCGCGGTTCGGATAGGCGTCATCGGCGCGCGCGCCCGCCGTGAAGGCGAGCAACGCGAGGGCGGCAATGACGGCTTTGCGCATCATTTTGGCTGAGCCTTGAACGTCGCGATCCGCTCGATGACCGGCTTCCACAAGGTCTGCTCGGTCTCAATGTAGCCCTTTAGCTCGACGGGCGACATCGGATTGATGTAGCTGGCGATGTCCTCGAAGCGCTTTTTCATTGCGGGCTCGGCCAGCACGGTCCGCAGGTCGTCGCTGATCTTCCGGGCGACCGGCTCCGGCGTGCCGGGCGGCCCCATCAGCGCGAAGAAGCCGAGCGCACGCGGAATGGCCGGCAGCGTCTCGGCGATGGTCGGCGTCTCGGGCCGGTTCGGCAGCCGCTTGGCCGAGCCGACGGCGAGCAGCTTGAGCTGGCCGCCATTGATCGCGCCGGCGAGGCTCGGCAGGCCGTCCATGATCACCTGCACGCGGCCTCCCATCACGTCGGACAGGCCCGCGGGCGTGCCGGGATAGTTGATCGAGGTCCATTCGAGGCCCGCCGCAATCTTGATCCACTCGGATGCCAGATGCGGAATGCCGCCGCGGCTCAGCACCGCGACGTTGACCTCGCCCGGACGCTTTTTGACGTAGTCGATCAGCTCGCCCAGCGTGTTGACGCCGAGCGTCGTCGGCACCGCGATCGCCATCGGCTGCTCGCAGACGAAGCCGATGGCGACGAAATCACGCACCAGGTCGTAGGGGAAATCCTTGGAGATCTCCGGCAGCGCGACGAAGCTCGACGACAGCGCGAACAGCAGCGTGTAGCCGTCGGGCGGCGACGAGCCCGCAACCTTCATGCCGATCGAGCCCGCGGCGCCCGGATGGTTGGTGACGAACACCTGCTGGCCCCAGTGCTTGGACAGTCCCTCGGCGACGATGCGCGCGATGACATCCGGCGCGCCGCCCGCGCCGGTGGTGACGATGAAGCGCACGGGCGCGTTGGGGTAGTTCTGCGCCTTGGCGTCGATGCCTGACAGGACGAAGAAGCAGCACAGCGCGACAGCAAGGCAACGCCAACGAAGTGTCATCAATCCTCCCGCGATGGAGCGGCCGTTCATGGGCTGCCCGATTCTGTTTCGCAGGATGGCGGCGGAGATCGAGCCGAGTCAATTGAAGCCAGCGTCGCGGTCAATTGATCTTCTTCGCGGTCTGGGCGATTACCGGACGCCAGGTCTGCTGCTGCTCGCGGATGAACGCCGTGAGCTCCTCGGGCGTCATCGGACGGATGTAGGTGCCGAGATCCTCGAAGCGCTTCTTGAGCTCGGGCTTCGCCAGCACGGTGCGGAGATCAGCACTGAGCTTCGCAGCGACCGGCGCGGGCGTGCCGGGCGGCGCCATCAGCGCGAACCAACCCGTCGCTTCGAAGCCCGGCAGCGTCTCGGCCACCGTCGGCAGGTCGGAAAAATTATAGAGCCGCTGCCGCGCCGCGACCGCGAGCGGCTTGATCTGGCCGCCCTCGACCGCGCCCTTCATACTGGTCATCGCATCGATCATGCCGTGCACGCGGCCGCCGAGCACATCGGTGATGGCCTGCGACGCCGCAGGGTAATGCAGCAATTGGACATCGATGCCGGCCGCGATGCGCAGCCATTCGCCGGCGAGATGCAGGATGCTGCCACGGTTGCCGGCCGCGATGTTGAGCTCGCCCTTGCGCTTCTTGGCAAGCGCGATGAACTCCGGCAGCGTCGTGACGCCGAGAGCGCTGCTCGCCGCGATCACCATCGGATGCTCGCCGATATAGCCGATCGGCACGAAGTCGCGCACCACATCGACCGGGAAGTTGGCCTGCAGCTCCGGCAGCGCGATGAAGTTCGAGGCGAGCGCCATATAGAGCGTCTGCCCGTCGGCCGGACTCGCGGCGACCGCGCGGATCGCGATCGCGCCGGCGCCGCCCGGCTGATTGATGACGACAGCCTGCTGACCCCAGAGCTGCGACAGATGCTCGGCAACAAGGCGCAGCAGCACGTCAGGGCTCGAGCCTGGTCCGACCGCGACCGTGAGCTTCACCGGGCCGGATGGAAAGCTTTGTGCCTGAGCTGCGCGCGGCGCCAGCGCCAGCGCAGCGGTGCCGGCCACGAAGGCGCGCCGGCCGATGCCGTTCCTCGAACCCACATTCCCTCCCTGCCCGCCTTTTTTCTTTAGGCTGGGCGAAGCTTCATGATCTCCAGCGCCGCGCGGCCGAACAGGCTGTACGGATTGCCGATCGATTCCATGACCTCGAAGTGATTGTAGCCTTCCATGACCGACAGCGTGGCGGATTTGCCGGCGGCCTTCACGGCCGCAGCGAAGTCGCGGTTCTGCCGCTGGAACTCCGGCGTCTCAGCGTTGCCATAGACGATCGCGACCGGCGCGACGAGCTTGTCGAGATGGCGCTGGGAGCTCAGCTCCCGCTCGGTCTCGTCGGTGAACTTCACGTAATTCGAACGCGCCGACATCCGCACCGGCTTGAGATCGTACATGCCGCTGCCGCACACCCCGCCCTTGATGCACTCCCGCGGCAGGCCGAACTTCTGCCAGTCGGTGGTGAGCAGCACGCCGGCCCAATGCCCGCCGGAAGAATGGCCGGACACGTAGATGCGATCCGGATCGCCGCCGAAGCTCTTGGCGTTCTTGATGGTCCAGGCCACGCCGCGGCGGATCTGGTCCGCCATGGTCATCAGGCTGCCGTCGACCTCGCCGACATTGTTGAAGTCCGGCACGACGAGATGCGCACCGGCATTGAGAAACATCTCGGCCATGTAGTGGTATTGCGCCGCACGGCCGGTGCGCCAGGCGCCGCCGTGCACGAAGATCATCACCGGAGCGTTCGGCGCCTTCGCGGTGAACACATCGACGGCTTCGATCTCGGTTGGACCATAAGAGAAGCGCTTCGGCGCGCCGATCCGCTCGCGGACCAGTTCGCTGTTGCGCCCGCAGCGCTTGATCACGATCTCGCGGTTCGGCGCGTAGACGGCCTGGTCGTAGGCGTCGTCGAGCTCCTTCTGGTCCATGTCGAGC
>CAKZHN010000193.1 GCA_936924235.1 uncultured Rhodoplanes sp.
TTCATTGATGTTGACAGCGTGCGACCCGTCGTTCGTTTCGATCACGAAACTGCCGCCGCCGCCCCCGCCGCCGGCCTGGCCGCCGTTACTGCCGCGGGCACCGACGACAATTTCCAGCCTGGCGCCGGCCTGGAGATAGATGTCGCCACTCGCCATCGCGCCGAGTCCGCCCCTGCCGCCACTTCTGCCGTTGCCTCCCTGCGCGCCCCAGGCCGTGATGTCGTAATAGCCCGACACGCCGATCGTGACCGTCTCGATTGTGTCGGCGTCGAACGTGTTGGTGTTCGTGGTCGAAAGCGTGGTCATTGCGGAAATCTTTCAGTGCTGGGAAAAAGCGGGTCAGCGCGTAAAGGCGTGGCGTCGTCAGGATTGTCGATTGTGGCCGATCGGGCGTCTTCGCCCTCGCGCCAGCCCTCGAGCGCTCCAGCGCGTTCGAGCTCGTCGATCAGCGGTCCGAGCTCGTCGGCATTGGCGCGCCAGCGGCCGAGACCGCGCGCGTTCACCGGCTGCCTGACCTGCGAGCGGCTCACCGTGCGCACGGGGTTTTCTGACTCATAAAAGCGCGCGCAGGCCGGATCGGGCGGCAGGTCGACAAAGCCGAGCACGCGGGCGAGCGTCGCGTCGAAATCGTTTACCCAGTCGTCGAGCCGCACCGTCAGGATCGACTGCGGCAGCACGGCTTTCCAATGGTTCATCAGCTTGGTCTGCTCGCCGATCATCCAGCCGAGATCCGCGAGATCGTGCGCGTAGCCGTGCTCGCCATGAAAGCGGAAGGTAAAGATCGAAAAGCCGATGTCGCGCGGATCGCGCGCGCAATGAATGATCCGGGCCTTCGGAAACAGCAGCGCGATCAGCCAGACGTGGAGGTAATTTCCCGGCATCTTGTCGACGATGCGGCTTTTGTCCGGCGCGAGCGCGCGGAGCTCTTTCAGGTAGGCCTCCGCTTCCGCATCCAGCGTGGTTCTGTCGAGCGCGGCGATGCGGGCGATCGCTTCCGCGCTCTCGCCGCCGCCCAGCCGCCAGGCGAGCCGCCCCAGCGCGGCGCGCTCGCCGGCGCCGAAAGCTTGCGGGTGAGCGGCAAGAATTTGCTCGGCCAGCGTTGTACCCGCGCGCGGCATGCCGACGATGAAGACCGGTGTGGGATCGGTGTTGCTCGCGCGCGCCTCACCGGCGAAGTGCTCCGGCGTAAAGGTCGCGATCGCGGCGTCGTCATAGGCCTGCGTCGCGCCGCGCGAAAACGGCTGGATGGTTCGCAGCAGCGCATGGCCCGCGCGCCATTGCGCGAAAGCCTTGGCGTCTTCACGCTCGCGCGACCAGAATTTGGCGAGATCATAACGCGCCATGATCCTGTGTTCGAACACGGCGCCCGGCCCCATGTGGTCGAGCGCGGCTTCCATGGCTTCGGCATGGGTGCGTGCGTCGGCGCGCCGGCCTTCGGCAAGCGCCAGCAGCGCGTCTCGCCAAAGCCGCATCGGCGCGATCTCCGGCGGCGCGGGCCCGAGCGCGTCGAACTCGCCGAGCGCGGTCCGCGCCTTGTCGGGCCGGCCGAGAACGATCAGCGCGAGCGCCCGCTGCAAATGCCAGTGGCGCGCCGCTGGAATATTGTCGGCGGGAGGATCGACTTCGTTCAGCAGCGCGAGCGCTTCGGCCGGTCGCTGTTCCTGGAGGCGCTCGGCGACGAGGTTCAACCGCGCCGCGGCATCGCGCGGGTTGCGCGCAAGCGCCTCGCGCAGCAGTGTCTCGGCCATCTCGTAGCCGCCGCTGAGCCGCAGCAGCGCCGACAGATTGCTCGTCGCCGCGGGATGGCCCGGCTGCGCCTGAAGGGCGCGGGCCATCGCGCTCTTGGCCTCATTGACCGACCCTTGCGCATAGCGCGCGAGGCCGAAATTGACCCAGGCGTCGGCGAAGTCCGGGCGCAGTTTTGTGGCGATGGCAAAGGCCTGCTCAGCACGCGCCGGCTTGCCGGCGGCCATCCAGGCCTGACCAAAAGCATAATGCGCCTCAGCGCTATTTGGGGTGGCAAGGCAGACGTCGCGCGACGCTTCCAAAGCCGCCTGCGCATCGCCGCGCTGCAATGCGCTGCTGAAATCACGCATTCTCGCAAGCACATCCGGCGCGGTCGCGAGGCCGCTTGTGGCCCAGATCGCTGGTATTTCAGTCACTTTGCCCCTCACGCCGCACGACGTGCGGCTGCTTTCCGGCGGATAGTCCTTGGATCGGTCAGAAGAACAGTTGCGGAATAGCAACAGGGCACTGACCAGCCCGCGCAGCCTGCACGTGTGCAGGCGCAGAATTACCCCTTTCCAGCGCAAGTCAGGGTAGTGGGAACCGTGTCCTACTGCAACTCAGACTTAAGGTATCGTTAAGCATCGAGCGCAGCGTTAATGCAGCACAGCCATGATGGTAACGCCGTAGGCCAAGCCGGCGAATGCCGTGTGCCGGATCACACCGATATGCCGGAGATTTCGCGCTGGACTTGGCTGCTCGGCGCCGGTCTCGCCTGCGTGGTGCTCAACCGCAATGAGGAAGCGCTCGGGTGGCTGCAACGGTCCCTGTCAATCACGCAGGGAAGCGGGCGTACGCATTTCATGATGGCCACGGCCCATCAGCGGCTCGGGCGGACTCGGGACGCCAAGGAGGCGATCGCCACGGGGCTCAGGCTGCGGCGGCGGAGCGCAGCGGCGACCTAAGCTCAACCGCATTCCCAATAGATGGCTACGTCAGCGTAGGGTCGAGCACGATCTTGCCGAGCGACTCGCCCGACTCCACCAGCCGGTGCGCCTCGGCGGCTTGCGACAACGGCAGCACCCGCTCGATCTGCGTCTTGATCTTGCCGGAGGCTGCGGCCGCGAAGCACTTCGGCACGTCGGGCGGGTGATAGCCGGGCATGCCGCGGATGGTGATCTGCTTGTGGTAGAGGTGCGAGAAATCGATCGTCACGTTCGGGCCGCCATGGGCGCCAGCGGTCACCAGGCGGCCGCGCATACCGAGCGCGAGGAACGCCTTGGGCAGCACCTTCGGATTGGCGATGTTGTCGTAGAGCACGTCCACGCCCTTGCCGCCGGTGAACTTCAAGACTTCGGCCGTGAGGTCCTGCGTGTTGTAGTTGACGGCGTGGTCGGCGCCGAGCTCGAGGCCGAGCTGCACATGATCGTCGGAGCCCGCAACGGCAATCACCTTGGCCCCGATCACGTGCCTGGCGATCTGGATGCCGATCGAGCCGAGGTTGCCGCCGGCGCCCATGACCAGCGCCGTCTCGCCCGCCTTGAGCTGCGCGACGTTGAACAGCAGATTCCAGGCGGTCGGTACGTGGCGCGTCACGACCGCGGCATGGTGGAAATCGAGCCCATCGGGCACTGCAATCACGGCGCAGGACGGCACCGCCACCAGCTCGGCGAAACCGCCAGGCCGCTTGATCCCCATCATGCCGGTCGGGCCGCGATAGCCTTCGTCGGCCTCCGGGCAGATGTCGAGCGGCATGATGCCCGCGGCAGCCACGCGCATGCCCGGTCGCCATTTAGCCACGCCCGGTCCGACCGCATCGACCACGCCGGCACAGTCGACGCCGGGGATGAGCGGAAGCACCGGGTTTCGATGGCCTTCCCTGCCGGCACGGACGCTGACGTCGAGCACGCGGTTGACGGTCGCCGCGTGGACGCGGATGCGCACCTCGCCGGTGCGCGGCTCGGGATCGGGCACTGTCTCGTATTTGAGGACGTCCGGCGGACCGAAGTTGCGGATGACAGTCGCTTTCATAGCTCTCCTTTAAGCCGGTCCGTTCGACTTCGCACAACAGTCTTTGGCGTCGGGCAGCGGTCCCGGAAACAGCTCGGACGAGCGCCCGGTCAGCCGATACACCACGAGCCCGACCAGCTCGTGCGCGACGGCGTCCAGCGAGCCGAGGCCATTGAGCAGGTCGCGCGGCACCGACCAGATGTCTGCGCCCGGCAGCGTGTGCCAGGCCACTGGATAAGGCTCGACGGCAAAACCGGCCTTGCGGAACACGCCGACCGAGCGCGGCATATGCAGCGCGGAGGTCACCAGCAGCCAGCGCTCGCCGGGCTTCGGGTCGACCAGCCGCTTGGTGAAGACGGCGTTCTCCTCGGTGTTGCGCGATTTGTCTTCCAGCACGAGACGCGATGCCGGCACGCCGAGCTGCTCGAGCAGCTTGCCTGCGAAAAACGATTCCGGCGGATCGTCGTGCGTCAGGCTCGGATTGCCGCCGGTAAACACGAGCCGCGCATCGGGATGCCGCCGCGCCAGCGCGGCGCCCTCGATCAGGCGCTCGACATCGCCGTTGACCGAGATCATGCCGCGGAGAACGCTCATGCGGCTGTCGATCGGGCCGCCGAGCACGATGATGCCGGTGATCGGCGGGCCGGCCTCCTTGCCGGGCGGAAAGCGGTCCTCCATCAGCGCAATCAGCCCGCGGCCGATCGGCAGCAGACCGACCGCCAGCGTGATCAGCAGGCTTGCGACCATCAGCCGGACACCGGCGCGGCGAAACCGCGTCAGGAGCAGCAGCATGCCCAGCATGCCGATGCCGAGAATGATGTTCGAAGGGACGGCCAGAGAGGCCAGCACCTTGGACAGCACGAAGAACATGCCGGGGTTTCCTGTTGCCGGGTGCCGCCGCCGGAGCCTTACAAGCCCTGCTGCTTCTTCCAGGCCGCGTAGCGCGCCTTGGCCTCTTCGTTCGGCGGATAGAGCCCGGGCAGCGCAGCGCCGCGCTCGACCTCGCTGACCACCCAGGTCTCGTAGCGCTCGTGCTCCTCGCCTTCGGTTGCGACGAAGTCGACCAGGGCCTGCGGGATCACCACCGCGCCGTCGTCATCGACCACGATCACGTCGTCGGGGAAGATCGCGACGCCGCCACACGCAATGGGCTCGCTCCAGCCGACGAACGTCAGGCCGTTCACCGAAGCGGGCGCCGCAGTGCCCTGGCAGAAGATCGGCATGTTGGCCTTGAGGCAGCCGGCCTTGTCGCGGATCACCCCGTCGGTGACCAGCGCGGTCACCTTCCGCCGCGCCATGCGCATCACCAGGATGTCGCCGAAGATGCCGGCCGTGGTGACGCCCATGGCGTCGGCCACCGCGATGCAGCCCTCCGGCATGGCTTCGATCGCGGCGCGCGTCGAGATCGGCTTGCCCCAGCTCTCGGGCGTGGCGAGATCCTCGCGCACCGGCACGAAGCGCAGCGTGAAGGCCTTGCCGACGAGGCGCTGGCCGCCGGGCACGAGCGGCATCGCGCCCTTGATCCAGCAATGCCGGATGCCCTTCTTCAGCAGCATCGTGGTGATGGTCGCCGTGGTGACGTGGCGCAGGATCTCGAAGGCGTTGCTCATCGCGGATTCTCGCTTCGGATGACTATGCGGGCATCAGACCGAGCCGCTCATCGCGGCGGCGGAGATACATCACGAACGGGATCGACAGCAGCACCATCCAGGCCTTGCCGACCACCTGCCCTTCGAGAAACTCGAGCGAGCCGAAGGCGAGCCACAGGAAGACGATGGAGTCGACCACGAGCCCGACCGCAGCCGAGGCCACCACCGCGGCGACCAGCCTGCGCCGGGCAAGCGGCGTATAGACCGCCATGTCGGCAAACTCGGACAGCAGGAACGCCAGCGCCGAAGCGAGCACCAGCGACGGCGGCGAAAAAGCCGACGACAGCACCGCGCCGAACACCACCGCGCCCGCCGAATAGACGACGCCGAGCCGCCGCTGCACCAGATCACGCAGCACCAGCGCGACGCCGATCATCAGCACGCCGGACGGCGCCATCAGCGTCACGCCGTGCACCTTCGGAAACACCGGAATGAGGCATGGGCTGTTGGGCGGGCAGACCGTCCCGACGGTTTCGATCATCCAGTTCGCCACCGGGATGGTCAGGCCAAAGGCGATCAGAAAGGCGATGCCCTCGATCCGCCGGCGCTTCTCGTTATTCATGCCTACTCCACAATAAAGCGGGCGTAACCGTCCGCCCGCAGCCGGCAGGCCGGACACGCGCCGCAGCCAAAACCCCAATCGTGCCGATGAATCCGGTCACCGAGATAGCAGCTATGGGTCTCCTCGATGACCAAATCAAGCAGCGCCTCGCCGCCGATGGCTTTTGCCATCGCAAAGGTTGACGCCTTGTCGACACGCATCAGCGGCGTGTGCAAGGCGAACGGCCGCTCGGTGCCGAGCCGCAGCGCGGTCTGCATGGCCTGGATGGTGTCGTTGCGGCAGTCCGGATAGCCGGAATAGTCGGTCTCGCACATGCCGGCGACGAGGTCATTGGCGCCGCGCCGGTAGCCCAGCGCCGCCGCGAAAGTGAGGAAGATCAGGTTGCGGCCCGGCACGAAGGTGTTTGGCAGGCCGCCTGCGGCGACCTCGATCTGCATGTCACGGGTCAGCGCCGTATCGCAGACCGCGGCGAGCGCATCG
>CAKZHN010000194.1 GCA_936924235.1 uncultured Rhodoplanes sp.
CTTCCGATCTCATCAGAAGCACGATCACGCCGATCAGTGCGATGCGGCGCCAGGTGTCGGTCGTGACCAGGAACGCCGCCGGCAGCGCCAGGATGAACATCACCAGTTCCTGGCGGAATGCCTCCTCGCTGCGGGCCGCGGCGCGCAGGCCGTTCCAGCTGTTCAGCGTCGCTTTCAGAAGCCGCAGCACGATCTTGCCATCAGAGTCCTGCAGCGGCCGGGAGCGGCTTCACGCGCGCGGAGCGCTCGGCCTTGAGCAGATCGGCCATGAGGAAAGCGAGCTCGATCGCCTGCTCGGCGTTGAGCCGCGGATCGCACAGCGTGTGATAGCGCGCGTTCAGCCCCTCGTCGGTGATGGCGTGCGCCCCGCCGGTGCATTCGGTGACGTTCTGGCCGGTCATCTCAAGGTGCACGCCGCCGGCGTGGGTGCCTTCGGCCGCGTGGATCTGGAAGAACGACTTCACCTCCTTGAGGATCAGGTCGAACGGCCGGGTCTTGTAGCCGGTCGTGGCCGTGATGGTGTTGCCGTGCATGGGATCGCACGACCACACCACCGCCTTGCCCTCGCGCTTCACGGCGCGGATCATCTGCGGCAGCATCTCGCCGACCTTGTCGGCGCCGAGGCGGACGATCAGCGTCAGCTTGCCGGGCTCGTTGTCCGGATTGAGCACGTCGATCAGCCGCATCATCTCGTCGACCTTGGACGACGGGCCGCATTTCAGGCCGAGCGGATTGACGATGCCGCGGCAGAAATCGACATGCGCATGGTCGAGCTGGCGGGTGCGGTCGCCGATCCAGACCATGTGGGCCGAGGTCGCGCACCAGGTGCCCGGGTGCGTCGAGTCCTCGCGGGTCAGCGCCTGCTCGAAGCCGAGCAGCAGCGCCTCATGGCTCGTGTAGAAGTCGGTGGTCTTGAGCTCCGGATGCTTCTCCAGGTCCAACCCACAGGCCTGCATGAAGGCCAGCGCCTCGGAGATCCGGTCGGCCAATTCCAGGTAACGCTGGCTCGACTTCGGGTCGAGGTCGAGCATCCACTGGTGGACGCGGCCGAGGCTCGCATAGCCGCCATGGGTGAGCGCGCGAATGAGGTTGAGCGTCGAGGCCGAATGCCGGTAGGCCTCGATCAGCCGCTGCGGATCGGGCATGCGGGCCGCGGCCGAGAACTCCGGGCCGTTGATGATGTCGCCGCGATAGCTCGGCAGCTCCTGGCCGTTCTTCTTCTCGACCGGCGACGAGCGCGGCTTGGCGAACTGGCCGGCGATGCGGCCGACCTTCACGACCGGCACGGCGGCCGCGTAGGTCAGCACCACCGCCATCTGCAGGAACACGCGAAGAAAGTCGCGGATGTTGTTGGCGCTGATGTTGTTTGCGCTCGGATCGGTGAAGCTTTCGGCGCAGTCGCCGCCCTGCAGCAGGAAACCCTCGCCGTTGGCCACCCGGCCCAGCGCCTCTTTCAGGTTGCGCGCCTCGCCGGCAAACACCAGTGGCGGATAGCTCGCGAGCTGTTTCTCGACGTTCTGCAGCGCCGCCCGGTCCGGATATTCCGGCACCTGGACGATCGGCTTGCCTCGCCAGCTGTCACGCGTCCAACGCTCGGCCACGGCTCAACACTCCCGGTAATCTGGATTTCCCGTGCTGGGACGCGGACTTATAGCGGCCCGTCAGTGGAAACGCCAGCATGGCGGGAAGTTCATGCCCCGCCGCCGCAAACCCCGCCAAGCCCCTGACGATAAACCTATTCCGCCGCTTCGCGGACATGGGTGGCGGACTTGGTCCGCATCGTCACCAGCTCCTCGGCCGCGCTCGGATGCAGCGCCATGGTGGCGTCGAAGTCGGCCTTGGTGGCCTTCATCTTCACCGCGATGCCGACGGTCTGGATCATCTCGCCGGCGTCGGCGCCGACGATGTGGCAGCCGAGCACCCGGTCGGTGATGCCGTCGACCACGAGCTTCATCAGCATGCGGGTGTCGCGGCCCGACAGTGTCGCCTTCATCGGCTTGAAGGTCGCCTTGTAGATGTCGACCTTGGGGAACCGCTCGATCGCCTCCGCCTCGGTGAGGCCGACCACGCCGACCTCGGGTTCGGTGAACACGGCGGTCGGCACGTCGGTGTGGTCCACTTTCGTCGGCTTGCCGCCGAACACCGTGTCGGCGAACGAATGGCCCTCGCGGATCGCGACCGGCGTGAGATTGATGCGGTCGGTGACGTCGCCCACCGCATAGATGTGCGGCACGTTGGTCTGCGAGTATTCGTTGACCGCGATCGCGCCCCGGTCATTGAGCGCGACGCCTGCCGCCTCAAGGCCGATGCCCTTCACGTTCGGCCGGCGGCCGGTCGCGAACATCACCTTGTCGGCCATGACCATCTGGTGGTGGTCGGAGAGCTGTACGCAGAGCCCGTGATCGACCTTCTCGATGCCTTCGACGATGGCCTTGGTGACGATCTTGATGCCGCGCTTCTCCAGCTCGGTGCGCACGTGGGTGCGCACGTCGTCGTCGAAGCCGCGCAGGATGTTGTCGCCGCGGTAGACCACGGTGACGTCGGAGCCGAGCCCGTTGAAGATCGTGGCGAACTCCAGCGCGATATAGCCGCCGCCCTGGATCAGGATGCGCCTGGGCAGTTCGGTGAGATGCAGTGCCTCGTTGGAGGTGATGACGTGCTCGCGGCCCTCGATGTCCTTGCCGATCGACGGCCAGCCGCCGGTGGCGATCAGGACGTTCTTGGCGCGCACCGTCTCGCCGGTGGCGAGGAGCTTCACGGTGTGCGGATCGGTCAGCACCGCGCGGCTCTTGACGACCTTGACCTTGGCGCGGTCGAGGTTCGACGTGTACGCCGCTTCGAGCCGCGCGATCTCCTTGTCCTTGTTGCCGATCAGCGTCGCCCAATCGAATGTCGGCTTCTGCAGCGTCCAGCCGTAGCCCTTGGCGTCCTCGAACTCGTCGTGGAAGCGCGAGGCGTAGACCAGGAGCTTTTTCGGCACGCAGCCGCGGATCACGCAGGTACCGCCGACGCGGAATTCCTCCGCGATCATGACGCGTGCGCCGTAGCCGGACGCGATGCGGGCGGCACGCACGCCGCCCGATCCGGCTCCGATGACGAACAGATCGACCTCTTCCGACATGGCCTGAAGCCCTTGAGTGATGGCCCGCCGATGCCGGCCGCTGATTAGGACTTTGGAACCGTCAGATAAGGTTCTTGCCGCGCTTTTGCATCTCGGCGCGGAACTTGGCGTCGACCTCGGTCGCAAATTTGCGTGACCAGTCGTCGGCGGCCTTCATGGATTCTTCCGCCGCCTTGGGCTCTTCGGAAATGAGCTTCCGTCCGAGCGGCGACTTGTAGAACGCCAGCGCGTCCTTCAGCTCCTGCTCGGTGAAATGCGACGCGTAGATGCGGGTCAGCTCCTGCTGCATCTCGACCTTGCGCGGGGCGAGGTCCGAGGCGAGCTTCTGCGCCACCTGGGTCAGATCGCTGGCGAGGTTCGGGTTGTTCTGCATGAAGAAGTTCTTGTGATACTCGATCACGCCGTTGACCAGCGGATCGAACATCGAGGCCGAGCCCTTGATGTCGATCAGCTCCTTGGCCAGGAGCAGCGCCGCCGGCGAGAGCTTCGGCTGTGCGGCTTGCGGCGCAGCCTGCTGGGCGGACGCAGCCCCCGGCAGCGCGATGGCGAGGACGGCCGCGGCGCTGAGCGCCCAGACGGTACGGCGGAATGTCATGCGGTAGCTCCCTTCAACCCTCTACGGATTCAAACTGCGAAAAGCTCGTTCAAGGCCGTTCGACCACGCGGGCCCCGGCGGGTCCGGCCAGAATAGCGGCTTGTGCCATGCCGATGAACAGGCCGTGCTCAACCACCCCGGGAATCTGCGACAACCTCACGGCAAGCGCGGCCGGATCGGCGATCCGCTCCAGCCGGGCATCGAGAATCCAGTGCCCGCCGTCCGTGACGAAAGCGTGGCCGTCCTTGGCCTGCCGCACCGCGGCAGGCCCCGGGCAGCCTGAGGCCGCGCAGGCGGCCTCCACGGCGCGTTTGGTCGCGGCCAGGCCGAACGGCATCACTTCGATCGGCAGCGGGAAACGGCCCAGCACCGGCACCCATTTGCTCTCGTCGGCAATCACCACCATGCGGCCGGAGGCGGCCGCCACGATCTTTTCGCGCAAGAGCGCCCCGCCCCCGCCCTTGATCAGGCTCAGGTCCGGGCCGATCTCGTCGGCGCCATCGACCGTCATGTCGAGCGCCGGCGTCTGGTCCAATGTCGTGAGAGGCACGCCCACCTTTTCGGCCAGCGCGCGGGTGACCTCCGAGGTCGGCACGCCGACCACGTTGAGACCCTTGTGGACCCTGTCGGCCAACAACTCGACAAAATGCTTCGCCGTGGAGCCGGTGCCCAGCCCGAGCTTCATGCCGGGCTTCACCCAGTCCACCGCCACGGCCGCGGCTTGACGTTTCTGCGCTTCGAGGTCCATTCAAGGCGCTTCTAGCGAGGTTTGGAGTTCCGCGATAGCCGGAAGGCCGTGGGATTCCCAAAGAAGCACAGCCCAGCACGGCCAGTAAGGATAACCGCAAAGCGATGCCTGCCCTCACCGTGGTTTTCGATCTCGACGGCACCCTGGTCGAGACCGCGCCGGACCTCGTCGACACGCTCAACTGGGTGTTCCGCCGCGAAGGCCTGCCCGAGCTGCCCTACGCCGAGGCGCGCAACATGATCGGCGGCGGCGCGCGGCGGATGATCGAGAACGGGCTCCGCCTCGAGGGCCGCGCCGTCGACGATGCCGAGATGAACCGCATGCTCGGCGATTTCCTGACCTATTACGGCGAGCACGTCGCCGACCGCTCGCGGCCGTTTCCCGGCCTCGACGCGGCATTGGACAAGCTCACCGCGCACGGCTGCCGCTTCGCGGTCTGCACCAACAAGCGCGAGGGCCTGTCGCGTCTGCTGCTCGAAGCGCTGCAGATGACCCACCGCTTCGAGGCGATCTGCGGGCCGGACACGTTCCAGATCTACAAGCCTGATCCCGAGATCCTGCGCCGAACCATCAGCCGGGCGGGCGGCGCCCTGGAGCGCGCCATCATGGTGGGCGACAGCGAGACCGACATCGCCACGGCGCGGGCCGCCGGCATCCCGATCGTGGCGGTCGACTTCGGCTACAGCGAGATCCCGGTCGACAAGCTGACCCCTGACCGGCTGATCAGCCACTACGACGAGCTCGTTCCGGCTGTCCTGGAACTGGCCCCGCCGGCGACATGAGGCTCAAAACGGCCCAATTCCCTTCAAAACGGCCTCTTTAAGCCTTATTTTACTGTAATCAGCGCACATTGGATGCGGAGTACCATTCCGGCTGAGGCCGGATGTCGCGGCGCAGGGACACGCCGCGGGGGCACGGACGGGTTACGCAACCTCAAGCCACCGCTCCGGGACGACGAGTAAACGCGGCTTCGCGGCCGCTTGAGTGGGGTTCAGTCATGAAGCGTATTGTGGCGATCGCAGCGTGCGGCATGAGCCTCGCCGCCTGTTCGAGCATGCCGAGCTGGATGCAGTTCGACCTGCCCAAGGGCGCGCCGTCAGCGACCACCATGCAGTTCGAATCCGAGCCGGCCGGCGCCGAGGCCCGCACCTCGCAAGGCCAGTCCTGCCGCACCCCCTGCTCGCTCGCGGTGTCCGCCAGCGAATTCACGGTGAGCTTCTCGCTGCCGGGCTATGCGCCGCAGACCGTGCCGGTCAAGGTGGTGGCCTCGACCGACCCCACCAACCCCGAAGGCGAGACTGCGGGCGCACGTCTCGTGCCCAATCCGGTGTTCGTCGAGCTCGCGCCGGCTGGCGCCCCGCCGCCGCGCAAGCCCGCGCCGGCGGTTGCCAAGCCGAAGCCCAAGCCGAAGCCCGCGACGACCTCGCAGGCGAGCAAGCCCGCGCCGACCGCGATGGCGCCGACGCCACCGCCGCCGGAAGCGGCCCCAGCTTCGCCGTGGCCACCCGCGCCGTCGCGGTAAACGGGCTGGAGACGGCTACCGACACGATCAGGCCGGTGGTTCCTTTGATTTGTTGAGGTGCCGTGGGCCGCGTGGCGGCTGTGAAATCGGCTTCCTTGACACAGGTTGCACCGGCTCCCTACAAGGACGGCCGGACCGGGCGTTTAGCTCAGCGGGAGAGCGTTCCCTTCACACGGGAGAGGTCGTAGGTTCAATCCCTACAACGCCCACCATTTCAAGCTCCTCAAAATTCACAGTTTTCCGAGTGGTGGCACAACGCGGCCGTGGCTGGGCACCCAGTGCTGCCAGCTTTTTTCAAATGGCCTGCAAGAGTTGGAATCTCAGCGCGAATTCCTCCACGTCTGACGCGCCTGCCGCGGCGAGAACAACAGCAAAACTTTCAACACGATTTGGCTCGTCGATTTCGCTGCCAGATTTACCGTGAAAATCGCGAAACCGCCCCTAGTCGAGGGAGCGCTCTCCGAGAAGTCGCATCGCTGTATGATCGGCTACCAGCGTAGCGCATCGTCAGGCGGGGGCCATCC
>CAKZHN010000195.1 GCA_936924235.1 uncultured Rhodoplanes sp.
CTTCCGATCTCGGATCGAAGCCCGGCACCGGACGCATCGGCGGCGGCACGCCGTAGGTTTCAGGCTGGGCGTAAGGCTCAGGTTGCGGCTGGTAGGCGCTCGGCTGCGGCGGCGTGCCGGGCCAATCGTCGTGCGGCGCCGGCTGCTGCGATGCTCCACCGAAGCGCATCGGCGGCAGCTCCTCGGCATATGGCTCCGGCTCCGGCTGATAGGCCGGCGCGGGCTCGGGCGCGTATTGCTGCGCATGCCCGTTGTAGGGCTGCGGCGGATACTGTTCCTGCTGCGGGTACTGGTTTTGCGGCGGCGGATACGGATCGTAACCGCCCTGCTCCGGCTGCTGGCCGTGCTCGGGGCGCGGGCCGAATTCAGCGAAGGGATCGTTCTGGCCGATCAGGCGGGCCAGTTCGGCGAGCGGGTCGTTCGCGGGCGCGGGGGCACCCGAGCTGCGCCCATAGGCATCGCTCGATCGGAAACGCGAGGTGTTGCTGTCCGCCATACTCAATCCGATTCCGGTACTCGCGGCGGCCTTTAAGGCCGTCCAGGCCAAGGTCCCGGCTCATGCCCCTCTGCATGGACCGCGCCAACCGGCTCCGAGCTACCGCATCTCCCCAGGCGCCCCGACCCCCATCAACCTCAGTCCCGAGGCGAGAACGGTGACCACACCCTGGACCAGTGCGAGGCGGGCCACAGTAAGTAATGGATCATCGAGGATAATGAAGCGTAAATGAGGCGAATTCGTCCCCCTTGTCCATTGGGCATGGAATTCGCTCGCCAGATCATAGAGGTAGAACGCCACCCGGTGCGGCTCATGGGCCACCGCCGCGGCCTCGATGAGCCGCGGGTAGAGCGCGATCTTGCGCATGATCGAGAGTTCCGCCGAGTCGTCGAGTCGGCCGAGCTCGGCCTTGGCGAGATCGACCGCGCAGGCCGCCGGGTCGATCGGCAGGCCGGGCATCTGCTCGGCGGCGTTGCGGAAGATCGAATGGCCGCGGGCGTGGCCGTACTGCACGTAGAACACCGGGTTGTCTTTTGACTGCTCGATGACCTTGGCCAGGTCGAAATCGAGCACCGCGTCGTTCTTGCGGTACAGCATCATGAAGCGCACCGCGTCGACGCCCACCTCCTCCACCACCTCGCGCAAGGTGACGAACTCGCCGGAGCGCTTCGACATCTTCACCTCGATGCCGTTGCGGCTGAGCTTCACGAGCTGCACGATCTTGACGTCGAGCTCGGCGGTGTCGCCGCTCACGGCTTTCACCGCGGCCTTCATGCGCTTGATGTAGCCGCCGTGATCGGCGCCCCACACGTCGATCATGTCGCGGAAGCCGCGATCGAACTTCGACTTGTGATAGGCGATGTCGGAGGCAAAGTACGTGTAGCTGCCGTCGGACTTCTTCAGCGGCCGGTCGACGTCGTCGCCGAACGCGGTGGCGCGAAACAGCGTCTGCTCGCGGTCCTCGTAGTCGTCAACCGGCGCGCCCTTCGGCGGCGGCAACCGGCCCTCATAGACCTGACCTTTGGCTCGCAGTTCGTCGATCGTGGCACCGACCTGATCGGCGCCTTCGATCAGCGAGCGCTCGGAGAAGAACACGTCGTGCTTCACATTGAGCGCGGCGAGGTCCTCCTTGATCGCGACCATCATCATGGCGATGGCCTTGGCGCGCACCAGCGGCAGCCATTTGGCCTCGTCCATGGCTTTCAGCTTGTCGCCGAACTCGGCCTTCAGCGCCTCGCCGACCGGCTTCAGATAATCGCCGGGATAGAAGCCCTCGGGGATCGCGCCGATATCCTCGCCGAGCGCCTCGCGGTAGCGCAGGAACGCGGAGCGCGCCAGCACATCGACCTGGGCGCCGGCGTCGTTGATGTAGTACTCGCGCGTCACGCCGAAGCCCGCGAACGCCAGCAGGCTCGCCAGCGCATCGCCGAACACCGCGCCGCGGCAATGGCCGACATGCATCGGGCCGGTCGGGTTGGCCGAGACGTATTCGACGTTGACCGGCTTGCCCGCCCCGATGGTGCTCTTGCCGAATTCGGCGCCGGCCCGGATCGCGTCGGCCAGCGCGTCGCGCCACACCGACGGATCGAGCGCCAGATTGATGAAGCCCGGGCCCGCGATCTCGGTCTTCTTGACCTCGGGCAGCTTGGCCAGTTCGGCCGCGATCTTCTCGGCGAGGTCGCGCGGCTTCATGCCGGCGTCCTTCGCCAGGGCCATGGCGGCATTGGTGGCGAGATCGCCGTGGCTCGCCTCCCGGGGCGGCTCGACGACGATGCGCGAAAGATCGAGACCCGCCGGAACCGCGCCGGCCTTGGCCAGCGCTTCGACGGCGGTGCGGACGTGGTGGGTGAAGACCTGGAAAACGTTCATGCGGCGCGGGTGATAGCAAATCGCCTGTGGCGAGGCGAGACCGGAACGCACCGCTTGTGTCCCGGGCGCATCGCAGCACGAAGTGGTGCGATGCTGACCCGGGCCCCCGGTTTCTTTGAGGCCAACCGGGGTCCCGGATCAGCGGTGCACCGTTCGCTGGCGCTCACGCTGCACCGCGTCCGGGACACGTGCCCTGTCGCAACTCCGCCGGAATACCGGCCCTACCGCAGCTCCGGCGTCGACCCGAACAGCCGCGTGTGCTCGGTGATGGCGTAGCGGTCGGTCATGCCGGCGATGTAGTCGGCGATCCGGAGCGCCCGGCCGATGGCGTCGTCCGGATCGAGCCCCGCCAGCCATTCCCCCGGCATCTCGGAGGGCTTGTGCACGAAGCGTTCGAACAGCCGCCGCACCAGCGCCTCAGCCTCGTTCATGATCC
>CAKZHN010000196.1 GCA_936924235.1 uncultured Rhodoplanes sp.
CGGCTCGACGCGCTCGATCTTGTCGAGCTTCTTCACCCGGCTCTGCACCTGGGCCGCATGAGATGCGCGTGCCTTGAAGCGCTCGATGAACTTGATTTCCTTGGCGAGCATGGCCTGCTGGCGCTCGAACTGGGCCTGCTGCTGCTTCTCGTTCTGCGCGCGCTGCTGCTCATAGAACTCGTAATTGCCCGAATAGGCGTTGAGCGAGCCGCTGTCGATCTCGACCACCTTGGTGACGATGCGGTTCATGAACTCGCGGTCGTGCGAGGTCATCAGCAGCGCGCCGTCATAGCTTTTCAGGAATTCTTCCAGCCAGATCAGGCTTTCGAGGTCGAGATGGTTGCTCGGCTCGTCGAGCAGCATCACGTCGGGGCGCATCAGCAGGATCCGCGCCAGCGCCACGCGCATCTTCCAGCCGCCCGACAGCGCGCCGACGTCGCCGTCCATCATCTCCTGGCTGAAGCTCAATCCCGCCAGCACCTCGCGGGCGCGGCCCTCCAGCGCGTAGCCGCCGAGCTCCTCGAAACGGCCCTGCACCTCGCCATAGCGCACGATGATGTCGTCCATCTCGTCGGCGCGGTCCGGATCGGCCATGGCGGCCTCGAGTTCTTTCAGCTCGGCCGCGACGCTGCTCACCGGGCCGGCGCCGTCCATCACCTCGGCCACGGCGCTGCGCCCCGACATCTCGCCGACGTCCTGGCTGAAGTAGCCGATGCTGACGCCGCGATCGACCGCCACCTGGCCCTCGTCGGGCTGCTCCTGGCCGTTGATCATGCGAAACAGCGTAGTCTTGCCGGCCCCGTTGGGGCCGACGAGCCCGACCTTCTCGCCCTTGTTGAGCGCCGCGGAGGCTTCGATGAAGAGGAGGTGGTGGCCGTTCTGCTTGCTGATGTTGTCGAGGCGGATCATGGGTACGGGACGAGCACGGGGACCGGAAAAGTTCGGCGCCCTTATGCCACGTCGGACGGCTTGCGGAAGAGTCTTTTGAGCTCGCGGCCGGCGGCAGCCGCCGAAGCCACTATTGCGTGAGCTTGGCCTGCTGCACGGCCTTCTGGAACAAGGCCGTCATGGCGTCGGAAATGCCCTGGGTCGGGCTCACCTCGAAATAGAGCCCCGGCGACGCGCAGTTCTGCATATTGGTCGCGATCTGGCTCTGGAACGGCGCGATCCATGAGTTGTACCAGCCGTTCGTCGGCAGCGGGTAGTAGGTCGTGTACAGCACCGCGATCTTGATCCCGCGGCTCTTGATCGTGTCGCAATAGGACGTGATCAGCGGCTCCTGGCAGCGCACATAGCCGGTTCCGGTCTGCGGGTCGCTGCCGGGGGTCGTCGTTTTCGCGCACGACGGCGAGCCGATCGCGCGGTCCGAGACGCCGTCGGACACGAAGAACAGGTACTTCTGCGGCGAGGACGAGCTGCCGTCGCCGGGTGTCGGAATGGCGTTGTTGACCGCGGTGAGCAGGCTCGGATGGTTGGTGTCGGTGTCGGACGCGTAATTCTGATAGGGCACTGTCATCAGGTCGATGGCGGCGGCCGAGGTCTTCGCGGTCGACAGGCTGGAGGTCAGCGTCTGGATCGTCGTCAGGCCCTGGGTCTTCGCGGACGAACCGTAGGTGTAGATCGCCATCCGGAACTGGCCGTTGACCGCCTGGGTCGAGCTCGCAGTGTCCATCAGCTTCTGGGTGGCCTGGCGCATCACATCGATGCGCATCTGGACGCCGAGATTCTTGGCAAGGCCGTAATAGTCGTTGGGCGACGTCGAGGTGTCGTGGCAGGCGAAGGCGCACTGGTCCGACGTGTTCGCCACCATGGTGTTGATGTCGTTCTGCGTCGCGCCGATGCCCATCGACGGTGTGTTGTCGAGCAGCAGATAGAAGTCGATATAGGTCAGGAGGCCGGAGGAGGCGGTCGAGGAGCCTCTGACCGTCAGCCTGTTGAAGCCCACCAGGCCCATGAAGCTTGTCGGCACTGTCGCGGTGTAGCTTACGACGGCCGAGCGGTTGCCGCTTGTGTCGGTGATCGTGGCGCTGACCTGGGACACCGTCGCGCGTGTGATGGTCGCCGCGTAGGAGTTGAACAGGTTCAGCGCCGTGGTCTGCGACGCATTGGCGGTGCCCGCCATCGACACCTTGTTGACCGCGGCCAGCGCTGCCGCATCGGCGGCCGCATCGAGCTCGGTTCGGGTCCTGTTGGCGGAGCTGTAGTCGACGGCGGCGCCGATCGACAGCGAAATCGGGATGAGCGCCACTGCGAATGTGGGCGCAATCGAGCCCAGTTGGCTCGCTCCCAGGCGCTTTAGCGGCTCGATCAGGCCGGCGAGACAAGGCGCAACGCCGCGAAGCGTGGCCATCCAACGATGCGACTTGAGCGACATAGTGGGCTTCCGAGCAGCACCCCGGAAGCGTTTTACCCCCGCAGCAGCCGTAAAATTCTTAATCGAATTGTCGAATTCGGGTTACGGCAGCAGAGACCAGTTCCATCGCAACCGAAAAGTTAAAGGCGCGCCGATGGAGCCGGCGCGCCTTTAACCTGGCCTATACCAAAAGCGCGTCCCGCTTACGCGTCGACGCTCGCGGCCAGGGCGTTTTCCTGGATGAAGTCGCGGCGCGGCTCGACCTCGTCGCCCATCAGCTTGGCGAAGATGTCGCTCGCCTCGTCGATCTCCTTCACCTTCACCTGCAGCAGCGAGCGGGCGTTGGTGTCGAGCGTGGTCTCCCAGAGCTGCTCCGGGTTCATCTCGCCCAGACCTTTGTAGCGCTGCAGGGTGAGCCCCTTGCGCGCCGTGCCGGTGACAGCCTCGAACAGGCTCACCGGCCCGTGGATCGCCGTCTCCTCGTCCTTGCGACGGAGGACGCCCCGCCGCCCGTATATGCCCTGGAGCGACGCCGCATATTCGTCGAGCCTGCGGGCGTCCGCGGAATTCAGCAGCGCGTAGTCGATCACCGCGACGTCCTTGACGCCGCGCACGATACGCTCGAACAGGAAGCCCTCGCCCTCGACGAACTTGCCCTCCCAGCCGCGTTCGGTCTCGTCGGCCAGCGCATCAAGCCGCTTGGCGATGTAGGCCGCGGCCTGGCCTGCGGCCTGCGGATCGGCGATGACCTTGGTGTTGAGCACGCCTGCAATCGCGGCCTGCTCGACGACCTTGCGGTTGTAGCGGCTGTGGATTCCAGCCAGCACGTTGCGGATGATGCGGCCCTGCTCGACCAGGTCGTGCAGGTCGTGGCCGGCGCGTTCCTCGCCCGAGAAGGTCTTGAGCACGGCTTCGTCGAGGCCCGAGCCGATCAGGAAGTCTTCCAGCGCGCGCTCGTCCTTCAGATACTGCTCGGACTTGCCGCGCGCGACTTTGTAGAGCGGCGGCTGGGCGATGTAGAGATGACCGCGGTCGATCAGCTCAGGCATCTGCCGGTAGAAGAACGTCAGCAGCAGCGTGCGGATGTGGGCGCCGTCGACGTCGGCGTCCGTCATGATGATGATCTTGTGATAGCGCAGCTTGTCGGGCGTGAATTCCTCGCGGCCGATGCCGGTGCCGAGCGCGGTGATCAGCGTGCCGATCTCCTGGCTCGACAGCATCTTGTCGAAGCGCGCCCGCTCCACGTTGAGGATCTTGCCTCGCAGCGGCAGCACGGCCTGGAATTCGCGGTTGCGGCCCTGCTTGGCGGAGCCGCCGGCCGAGTCGCCCTCGACGATGAACAGCTCGGACTTCGACGGATCACGCTCCTGGCAGTCGGCGAGCTTGCCGGGCAGCGAATTGACGTCCAGCGCGCCCTTGCGCCGCGTCAGCTCGCGCGCCTTGCGCGCGGCCTCGCGGGCCGCGGCGGCTTCCACCACCTTGCCGACGATGCCTTTGGCCTCGGCCGGATGCTGCTCGAACCAGGCGGCGAGGCGGTCGTTGATGATGCCCGCGACCGCGGGCCGCACCTCGGACGAGACCAGCTTGTCCTTGGTTTGCGACGAGAACTTCGGGTCAGGGACCTTCACGGACAGCACGCAGGTCAGGCCCTCGCGGCAGTCGTCGCCGGTGAGGTCGACCTTCTCCTTGCGGGCGCCGCCCATGGTCTCGGCATAGCCGGTGACCTGGCGCGTCAGCGCGCCGCGGAAGCCCGCGAGATGCGTGCCGCCGTCGCGCTGCGGGATGTTGTTGGTGAAGCAGAGCACGGTCTCGTGGTAGCTGTCGTTCCACGTCATCGCGCATTCGACCGTGACGCCGTCGCGCTCGGACTTGATCATGATCGGCGCCGGGATCAGCGCGTTCTTGTTGCGATCGAGGTATTTGACGAATTCCTCGACGCCGCCCTCGTAGCGCATCTCGTCCCGCTTCTCGACGGCGTGGCGCATGTCGGACAGCACGATGTTGACGCCGGAATTCAGGAACGCGAGCTCGCGAAGCCGGTGCTCCAGCGTGGCGAAGTCGAACTCGGTCTGCGTGAAGGTCTGCGGCGAGGGCAGGAAGCTCACTTCCGTGCCGCGCTTGTCACCGGCGGCGCCGACTTCCTTCAGCGGCGCCACGGCATCGCCGTCGCGGAACTCCATGGAGTGTTCCTTGCCGTCGCGCCAGATGGTGAGCCTGAGCCACGTCGACAGCGCGTTGACGACCGAGACGCCGACACCGTGCAGGCCGCCCGAGACCTTGTAGGAGTTCTGGTCGAATTTTCCGCCGGCGTGGAGCTGAGTCATGATGACCTCGGCCGCCGACACGCCCTCTTCCTTGTGGATGTCGGTCGGGATGCCGCGGCCGTTGTCGCGCACCGTGCATGAGCCGTCGGGATTGAGCTGCACCACCACCTCGGTGGCGTGCCCGGCGAGCGCCTCGTCGATGGCGTTGTCGACGACCTCGTACACCATGTGATGCAGGCCCGAGCCGTCATCGGTGTCGCCGATATACATGCCCGGCCGCTTGCGCACCGCGTCCAGGCCCTTGAGGACCTTGATCGAGTCTGCGTCATAGTCGGTCGGGATGTTGCGGGCGGGCTCGGCCATGCAATCTGCCTCGAATCGCTTCCGAAATTGCAGGAGAATCAGCCTGATTTGGCACGAAATGACACGTGCCGTACAGGGCTAATTGGACTGCACTAATATGTTGATTCAAAGGCGATTTTTAAAGGGGCGGAGGGCTTGAATCAGGGGCTGATTCAATGGCCGGAATGGCGCCCCTTGGACACGCCGTCCGACCGCGTCGCCCCGCCTCGATCGGCGCGGTCGCTGGAGCCCATACCACCCAGGCGTGTGGACTGATCCGGATGTGGCGCCGGCAGCGTGAACCGGTCCAGCACGGGGGTGCCATCGTTGTAATCCGGTGCCGGCCGCGTCAGGCAGCCGAGCACCTCGGTCCAGAACTCGACCTCGTCCATGTCGCGACGCAGCCGGTCAACCGCGTCCTGCAGCCGGCGTGCAATCCTTTCTCTGGCCGGCTCGACGGCAGACATGGCGTGCTCCTCGTGCCCTGCACTTCAACCATTCGCGGTCTCGAACAACGGGGTAAAGCCGCCGCCGCCCCCGATGTTCCGGAAACCGGGCATTCGAAGCACGTATGTTTCGCCGTTGCGGCGTGGAACCTTTCAGACGCCGCGCCGGACTTGGCCGCTGCCGACCGTGAAAATATCGGCCCTGCCGGCGATGTCGGCGAAGGCCGCTGGGTCAGCCCCTGTCATCCAGACCTGCGCGCCGAGGCAGCCGAGCGCGTCGTAGAGCGCGGCGCGCCGTCCGGGATCGAGATGGGCGACCACTTCGTCGAGCAGCAGCACCGGCGCAAAGCCGGTCATCTCGGCCAAGAGGCCGGCATGCGCCAGCACCAAGCCGATCAGCAGCGCCTTCTGCTCGCCCGTGGAGGCGTCCGCGGCCGGAATGTTTTTCGGCGCGTAGGCGACGGTGAGATCGGTGAGATGCGGGCCGTCGAGCGTGCGCCCGGCGGCTGCGTCGCGCGGCCGATTGTCTTTCAGGACCGTGCGATAGCGCTCCTCGATCTCGACCGCGGGATGGCTGAGCAGCCCTTGCTCCATCCAGCCGTTGAGCGCGATCTCGGCCGAAGGAAACACCTCGTCGCGGCGCTGCGCCAGCGCGCCCTGCAGGCGCTGCACGGTCTCGGAGCGTCCGGCCGCGACCGCGACCGCGAGCTCGGCGGTCTCGTGCTCGGTGGCGTCGAGCCAATGCGGATCGGGCCGCGCCTCCTCGAGCAGGCGATTGCGCGAGCGCAGACTCCGCTCCAGCGCCGAGACGCGGCTGGTGTGCTCCGCATCGACCGCGAGCACCAGACGGTCGAGAAAGCGCCGGCGCTCCGACGCCGGCCCCATGAACAGCTGATCCATGACGGGCGTGAGCCAGATGATCCTCAAGTGATCCGCGAAGGCCGCGGCCGAGCCGACAGGCTCGCGATCGATCCGGGTGAGGCGGCTGCGTGTTGTTTCTTCACCGGCCGGCGGCTCGTTGCCGGTGCCGAGCGTGGCGAGCCCGAGCATGCCTTCGATCTCGGCGGAGATGGCCCAGGAGCCGTCGCCCTCCGCGAACGCCACCTCGTCAAGCGTCGCGCGACGGAGCCCGCGCCCCGGCACCAGAAACGAGATCGCCTCGATCAGGTTGGTCTTGCCGACGCCGTTCGCGCCGGTCAGCACCACGAGATTGCGCTCGGTCGTAACCGAGGCCGCGCGGTAGCTGCGGAAGTTCGTCAGCGCGAGGCGGTTGATGCGGGCGGCACTGGGCATGGCTAAGGCCTAGCCATCACTTGCCGGCCGGACAAGCGGGCAATCAAACCCGCATCGGCATCAGCACGTAAAGCGCGCCCTTGGCGTCCTTGTCCTGGATCAGCGTCGGCGAGCCGGGATCGGCGAGCCTGAGGATCGCCACCTCGCCGTCGAGCTGCGACGCGATGTCGAGCAGGTAGCGCGAGTTGAAGCCGATATCGAGCGGATCGGCGTCGTACTCGACCTCGATCTCCTCGGTGGCGCTGCCGGAATCCGGATTGGTCACCGACAGGATCAGCTTGCCGCCGGAGAGCGACAGCTTGACGGCGCGGCCGCGCTCGCTCGACACGGTGGACACGCGGTCGACCGCGGCCTGGAAGTCCTTCTTGTCGATCACGAGCTCCTTGTCGTTGCCGCTCGGGATGACGCGCTGATAATCCGGGAAGGTGCCGTCGATCAGCTTGGAGGTCAGCACCACGTTGCCGATCGAGAAGCGGATCTTCGCCGACGACAGCTCGATCGAGACCTCGGCCTCGGCGTCCTCGATCAGCCGCTGCACCTCGGTGACGGTCTTGCGCGGCACGATCACGCCCGGCATGCCGCTCGCGCCGGCCGGCAGCGTCAGATCGGTCTGCGCCAGCCGGTGGCCGTCGGTCGCCACCGCGCGCAGCGTCTGCGCCTTTCCGGTGCCGGCTACGTGCAGATAGATGCCGTTGAGATAATAGCGGGTCTCTTCGGTCGAGATCGCGAACTGGGTCTTGTCGATCAGGCGCTTCAGGTCCGCTGCCGGCAGCGTGAACTTGTGCGTCATGTCGCCGGCCGCGAGATCGGGGAAATCGCTTTCCGGCAGCGTCTGCAATGTGAAACGCGAGCGGCCGGCGCGGATCGCGAGCACGGCACGGTCGGTCGAGGACTCCAGCACCACCTGCGAGCCCTCGGGGAGCTTGCGCACGATGTCGTAGAACATGTGCGCCGGCACCGTGGTGGAGCCGGCCGGCGCGACGTCCGCCGCGATCGACTCGATCACCTCGAGATCGAGGTCGGTGGCCTTCAGGCTCAGCGCCGATTTCTCGGCGCGAACCAGGACGTTCGCCAGAATGGGAATCGTATTCCGCCGTTCGACCACGCGATGTACATGGCCCAGCGATTTCAGCAGTTCGGCACGCTCGACAGTGACCTTCATGACAAGCCTCGGTGGGGCCCAAAAGTGGCGTGAATGCTCGGTTTTCGCAAGGCTTGTGGTTCCGGAACCGTGGGTTTTCCCAGCGATTCACCCGTGAAATCGGGCGCAAAAAGGCCCTCCTGGGGGGAGGGCCCAATTGTCGCGTCCGGTGGGCCTGTGCGGCGGGCTATTCCTGAAGCTGGCGCTTCAGGACCTCGATTTCGTCGGCCAGCATGGCATCGTTGCCGACTAGGCCCTCGATCTTGCGCACCGCGTGCAAAACGGTGGTGTGGTCGCGGCCGCCGAAGCGCCGGCCGATTTCCGGCAGCGAGCGCAGGGTCAGGGTCTTGGCCAGATACATCGCCACCTGCCGCGGCCGGACCACGTTGGCGGTCCTGCGGGACGACAGCAGATCGGCGCGGCTGACGTTGTACTGGCGCGCCACGATGCGCTGAATGTCCTCGATCTTGACGCGCTTGGGCTCCTGCGGCCGGATCAGGTCGCGCACCTCGCGCTCGGCCATTTCCATGGTGACCGGCTGGCCGGTGAGCTTGTTGTGGGCGAGGAGCCGGTTGACCGCGCCTTCGAGGTCACGGCCGTTGTGGGTGACCGACTTGGCGATATAGCCCAAGACCGGCGGCGGCACGTCGAAGCCCGGGTGGTACTGCCGCGCCGCACCGACGCGGGTCTTCAGGATCTCGAGCCGTAGCTCTTCGCCGAGCGGGCCCATCTCGACCACGAGGCCGCCGGCGAGCCGCGAGCGGACGCGGTCATCGAGGCTTTCGAGGTCGGTCGGCGCGCGGTCGGCCGCGATCACCACCTGGCGGCCGGCGTCGATCAGCGCGTTCAGCGTGTGGCAGAACTCGGCCTGGGTGTTCTTGCCCTGCAGGAACTGCAGGTCGTCGATCACCAGCACGTCGATGCCGCGCAGCGCTTCCTTGAAGGCAAGCGCTGTCTGCGTCCGCAGCGCGGAAACGAAGCCGTACATGAACTTCTCGGCGGTGAGATAGAGCACCTTGCGGTCGTTACCCTGATTGCCGGCCCAGGTAATGGCTTGAAGCAAGTGCGTCTTGCCGAGCCCCACGCCGGAATGGATGTAGAGCGGATTGAACATCACCGGCTCGCCGCGGCGCGCCACCGCCACCTGCTTGGCGGCGGCATGCGCCAGCGTGTTGGAGCGGCCGACGACGAAGCTCTCGAAGGTCAGGCGCAGATCGAGCGGCGAGCCGCCGAGCGCGTCATGGCCGCTCGATACCGGCGCGTAAGCCGCGCGCAGATCACCGATGTCGAGCCGCGGCAGCCGGCCGTCGCGCACGGTCTCGGGCACTTCCGGGACCTTGGCCTTCGGCGTCACCGTGCGGATCACGGCGCTGCGGACCGTGACGTCGACTTTCTGGATCTCGGTCATTTCCTGCTGCCAGCAGGCGAGCACCCGCTCGATATAGTGCGACTGAATCCAGCTCTTGAGGAATCGTGTCGGCACCGACAACCGCGCGGTGACGCCGTCGAGACCGTCGAGCTCCATGCTCTTGAACCAGCTTTGAAAGACGTCCTCGCCGACCTCAGCGCGAAGGCGTTCCTTGACCTTCTGCCAGCGCTCCTGCTCCGGGGTGCTCATTGGCTTTTCTTCTTTCGTTTCGAATGTTGATGGAAACTCGGTGAGACGGTGACGGCTCCAGAGACGCCGGTGCCGCTACGCGGGAACGCGTTGACGATGTCGGGTGGTGGAAAATCAATCCTCGCGGAGGCGAGGAAGAGATCGAGGCGACGCGGTTATGCCTGGCGCGTCAGCCGCTGGAGGGACTCGTTCTGCAGCAAGACGGCATGGGTCCTCCGTCCGCGCGCGAATGACAAAGCCCGGCGCAGGACGTCGTTGTCACGCTGGTTCCAGGAGTAAATACCCGCCGTCCGGCCATGCTTCGCCCCTCCCCATTACGGTTTTCCCGCGATGGAAACGTTTCGCTCTGTGTTTAAAGTACAAAGACCTCAGCCCCGCAGGTGCCTACCCCTGCCGCATAGCTTTCACGAAGCAACGACGAAGGAAGACCGCGTCAAACTCTTGCGAACACTTGCGACGATGCAAAAACACCAGGAGACGTTTCTGCTGCGCTCATTCGCGATGAGCTTGAGTAGTTTCTCTCGACTTGGTTCGTGGGCAACCCGGAAGCAGGTTCAAAATAGCACGATGCTTCCCGGCTGCAACGATTAACGATTCGAAAACCAAGATGGCGTCTGTCATCGGGCGGAAATGCAACACTGTGTGGCCCGGGAAATTGTGTCCCAAATGTTTGAATCATCGCGGGATTAGGTGTCACGTAAGAGCAACAAAAAATCGCACTTAGCTACAGTCGATACCGTTCATCATCGTGGCGGCGATTTTCCCGGATTCAAACTCCTCGGTCGCGTGTATCAACTAACTGCTTTCGCCACATAACAAATTTTTAATCGATGACTCAGGGTAGTCGGTGGAAAAAAGCTGCGTGTCGTGTGCTCGACTCAAAATCGAGGGAATAGGTAACACTACCTATATACGCGCTTCCCGAGCATGCCGTGACAGCGTTGCCACAAAAGCTTCATGTGTCGAAAATGCAAAAGCCGCGCGGATGTCCTGCATCCACGCGGCTGAAATGTAGCTCAACACAGAGTCGCCGTCTGTTCGAACGCCAACTGATGCGTTCAATTCACCGAGAGCTACGACGCCTCACGGCCTCGATCACTCGGTGCTGATCACTCGGCTTCGGTCACTTGGCGAGCTTGGTGATCTGCTTCGTCAGGCGCGAGACCTTGCGGCTCGCCGAGTTGCGATGGAGTTGGCCCTGCTGCGCAGCGCGCATCAACGCGGGCTCGGCGCCCTTCATCGCTTCGATTGCCTTGTTGCGGTCGCCGGAGGCGATCGCCTCTTCGACCTTGCGAACCGCGCTGCGCATGCGCGAGCGGCGCGCCTTGTTGACTTCGGTGCGGCGCGCGATTTTGCGCGCGGCTTTACGGGCGGAGGTGGTGTTGGCCATGTACGCTTGAGCCTGTTGGGACGGCGAAACTTCAGGCCGTCAGGGTCATAAAAAGTCGAGGCGGCGAGGGCTCTCGCCGCCAGTTGGGCCGCCTTATAGTCAGGAGGCCTGAAATCGTCAATGTCCGCCGACCGGGACGGCCTCCGGATGCTCCGGCAGCACCCCGGCGTCATGGGCGTAAACCCAGGCCACGGCCCGGTAGGACCAGTCGGTCATGCCCCGGGCCATGGCGGCGTCGCGCTCGATTTGGCCCGGCCCATCAACCATATGGAACCGGGCCTTGTTGTCCCAGGACTGCTCCTGAATGCGCGAGGCGCGCGGCCGGCGCACGGCTTCGTAGAGCTTCAAAGCCGCCTCGACGTCGCCGCCACATTTATCGAAACAGACCGCGATCGCGGCCCCGTCCTCGATGGCCTGGGCGCCGCCCTGGCCCATGAAGGGCAGCATCGGGTGGCAGCAGTCGCCCAGCATGGTGATGCGGCCATAGGTCCATTGCTTGAGCGGCTCGCGGTCGAACACCGCCCAGATGAAGGTCTCGTCGACCGCGTCGATGACCCGCTGCACCATCGGATGCCAGCCGGCATAGGCCGCGCGCAGATCGTCGACGCTGCCGGGCTCGGTCCAGGATTCGCTTCGCCAGCCGTCCTGCTCGACATGGCCGACGAAGTTCAAATATTTCCCGGCCGAGACGAAGTAATGGATGAAGTGCCGGCCCGGGCCGAGCCAGGCGGTGGACTCGCGCGGCAGGTCGGTGACCTTCTCGGCGGGGATCAGCCCGCGATAGGCGCGGCAGGCGAAGCGCGCTTCCTCGGGGCCGAGCAGCGCTTTGCGCACGCTGGAGTGAATGCCGTCGGCTGCGATCACCGCGTCGAACTCGGCGCTCGTGCCATTGGCGAAATCGACGCGCACGCGATCGCCGGTCTGTTCGAGGCCGGTGCAGCGATGCGCCAGGAACACGCGTTCGGGCGGCACCGCCTTGGCGAGGATCGCGTGCAGATCGCCGCGATGGAAGATGTAATGCGGCGCGCCGAACTCGGTCGCGATGGCGTCGCCAAGCGGCGTCTTGGTCAGTGTCTTGCCGTCCTGCCAGCGGCGCTGGTGCATGAACGGCGAGCGAAACGCGACCTTGGCGCATTCCTCGCCGAGCCCGAGCCGGATCAGAAGCCGCGAGGCATTCGGGCCGATATTGATGCCGGCGCCCACTTCGGAGAGCCAGCGCGCCTGTTCGTAGACGCGCACGCTGTAGCCGGCCCTGATCAGGTGGATCGCGGCGGCGAGCCCGCCGATGCCGCCGCCGATCACGCCGATCGAAATGTCCCGCGGCGCCATGCTGTTTCTGCGCCCGACGCGTTACGCGACGCGCTTGCCGCGCACCTGGTCGTAGCCCGCCACGACCGCGGCGCGGTCGCCGGCCGAGAACGGCGCGAGCGGCGGCTTCATCCGCGCCAGTGCCGGATCGGCGTGGATGTGCGAAAGGAGTGCCTTCACGCCCGACACCAGCGGTCTGCCGTCGAACAGCTTGCGGATCGTGACCGCAGCGTCATGCGCGGCCTTGTCGCCTTTGGCCCAAGCCAGCTGGCAGAGATCGGCGTTGAGGTTTGCGGTCGCCGAGATGCAGCCCGCGAACGCGCCGGCGCGGGCGTCGAGCAGCACCGCCTCGGTCGAGGGGAACACGTCGAAGCTCTTGGAGATCGCCGCCGCTTCCTTGGCGTAGTTCATGTCGCCCGAGGAATCCTTCAGGCCGACGATGCGGCCGCCGAAGGTGTCGAGCAGCCGCTTCACCAGCGCGACGTGCCAGTGCAGGCCGGACTGCTGCGGGTAATGATAGAGGTACAGCGGCACGGGCTTGCCGGCCGTGGCCTTCATGATGGTGTCGATATAGGCGACGAGGCCGTCGTCCGGCACGCCTTTGTAGTAGAACGGCGGCAGCACCAGCGCGCCGGCAAAGCCGAGGTCGGCAGCATAGCGCGTCAGCGCCACGGCGTCGGCCACGGCGGCGGCGCCGGTGCCGACCATCATGCGGTCGAGCGGCAGGCCCGCGGACTTATAAGCGTCCATGACCCGCTTGCGCTCCTCCAGCGAGAACGACGTCGCCTCGCCGGTGGTGCCGAGCACGTTCAGCCCATCGCAGCCATTGTCGATCAGGTAGCGCGCGAGCTTGGTGGCGCGCGCCGTGTCCGGCGAGCCGTCCTCGTTGACCGGGGTGGCGACGGCGGCGATGACGCCGCGGAGCTTGGTTTCGGCCATTTTGTGTTCCTCAAGGCTTTGAGCCGGGCATTCGGCCGCATAAAACAAGACGCCGACCGCCGGGACAAGCCCCGGCGGCTCGTGCAAGCTATGCCTGTTGTCGCGTTCATTTGCCGGATGGAATGCCCATGCGCCTTGTTGCCGCCGTGCTGCTCGCCGCTGTTTTTGCCGCTCCCGCCTTAGCCCAGCAGGCCAAGCCCAAGCCCAGCCAACCCAGCCAGCCGGCCCCGGCCGCCCAGCCGGTCCAGCCGAGCCCTTCGAGCAAGCCCAGCACGCCGGAGGAGATCATGCGGCAGCGCATTCTCCTTCGGGAGCGCTTCAACAAGGGCTGGGACATCCAGCCCGAGACCCCGCAGGAGCGGGAGCGCCGCTGCAAGAACGAGGCGAAAAAGCAGTTTTCGGCGCTGCATCCGCTCAAGCGCCGGAAATACACCAAGGAATGCGTCGCCCGCGCCGGCCACTGACCGGGCTTCCGCGCCGCGCAATATTTTCCGTCCAGGAGGAATCCTCATCTCCTCCCGGAACGTCTTGGACGCAGGACCACCACCACCAGGGAGCCTGTGCCCATGAAACGGATGCTCGTTCGCTACAAGACCAAGCCCGAAGCCGCCGATCTCAACCAGCGGCTGATCGAGGCCGTGTTCCAGGAGCTGCACGCCAAGGCCCCCGGCGGCGTCCAGTATCTGGCGCTGAGGCTCGCCGACGGCATGTTCGTGCACTTCGTGCAGGGCAAAACCGATATCATTCCGGCGCTCGACGCGTTCAAGGCGTTCGGCGGCGGCGTCAAGGAGCGCTGCCTCGAGCCGCCGCAGCAGAATGAAGCGACGGTGGTCGGCAATTACAGAATGTTGCCCGAGTAGGGCAAAAGCCGGTGAGCATGAGCGTGCCTGCTGCAGCCAGTGATGGCCCAAGTCATGGTCCTGGCCATGGCCAAAGCCTCAATGCCGTACTGAGCGAGCTGCGGCCGAAGCTGCATCGGTTCTGCGCGCGCATGACCGGCTCGGTCATCGACGGCGAGGACATCGTGCAGGAGGTCTGCGTCAAGGCCATCGAGGCTGCGGCGGACGGAGAGGCTGTCGACAATGTCGAAGGCTGGCTGTTCCGGATCGCGCACAACGCCGCCCTGGATTTCCTGCGCCGCCGCAACCGGCAACGCGCCGCGCTTTCGGATGAGGCTGCCGACATGATCGCCGATCCCACCGCCGATGCCGATCGTCTTGTCGCTGCGGCCGCGAGCCTGCGCGCCTTCATGGCGCTGACCGCGATCGAGCGTAGCTCGGTCATCCTGATGGATGTGCTCGGCTATCATCTCGACGAGATCGGCTTCATCACTGGCTCGAGCATCCCCTCGATCAAGGCGGAGATCGGA
>CAKZHN010000197.1 GCA_936924235.1 uncultured Rhodoplanes sp.
TGTTGTAGTCGATCACCTCGTCGGCGCCGATCTCCTTCAGGTAGCCCACATTCTTGGCGCTCGCCGTGGTGATGACGCGGGCGCCGATGTGCTTGGCGAGTTGAATGGCGAAGCTCGCGACGCCGCCGGCGCCGCCCTGGATCAGGATGGTCTCGCCGGACTTCAGCTTCAGCGAGTCCTCGACCGAGCACAGCGCGGTGAGGCCGGTGAGCGCCAGCGCCGCGGCGTCGACATGCGACAGCGCCGCGGGCTTTTTCGCGACGATCGCCGCTCCGATCGCGATCTTCTCGGCATAGGCCCCTTCCCGGCCCGCCTCCAGCACGCCGAACACCTCGTCGCCCACGCGCAGGTCAGTGACGCCGGAGCCCACCGCGCTCACCACGCCGGAGAAGTCGCGGCCCAGGATCAGCGGAAACTTGGGCTGGCCGCCGTAGTGCCCGGCACGCACCTTCCAGTCGGCGCCGTTGACGCTCGCCGCCACCGTGTCGACCACGATCTGCCCCGGTCCGGCGGCCGGATCGGGCTGGTCGCCATATTTCAGGACCTCGGGTCCGCCGGTTTGCTCGATGTAGACAGCCTTCATGGTGCGCCGGCCTTTGCGATGCGGGATGGGACGCGGGCGAGCCGCGCGAATGCCGGCGGATGTTACCCGACGCCGCCCGGATTACCAGGGACCCGCGCGGCTACGCCGGCCGCCTGGCCGCATTGGCCGCCGCGGGCGGCGCTGCGTTCGCGGCCGCATTCACCCAGGGGAAGCCGCTCGGATGCCGGGCCTTCATCCGCTCGTTGCCGGTCAGGAAAAACTCCGCGCGAACCGAGAGCCCGGTGTTGCCGGTCCGGTAGTTCAGCGTGTACTCGCCGCTGGTGCGGCCCGGGATGCGGTTGCCGTGCAGCATCTGCATGATCGCGCGGTCGGAGCAGGCGACGCCGGGCTCGCGAAACTTCCGATACCAGAGCGGGGTCAAATTCACCGCGAGAAGCGTGGGCATCAGGTAGCAGCTCGTGTCGACCAGGAAATCGCCATCGCCGACGCAGGACTCCCAGAGGCCGAGCGATTCACAGTCGTCGTTGCAGACATAGTTGCCGGCCTGATCGACGATCTTGCGCAGCGAGAACGCCCATTTGGTGTTCCCGGTCATGCAGGCCATCAGCGCCTCGACGTGCCGCGGGTCGTACCAGTTGTCCTCGTCGAGGAAGCAGATGAATTCGCCCCGCGCGATATAGGACGCCGCGCCGTAGATGCGATGACCGTTGTAGCGGTCCTTGCCGGTGGCATAGGGCAGCGCGATCAGGTCGAGATCGCGGACCTTGGCATCCTTCAGGATCGCGGAGGCGCCCGCCAGGCGCTCCTCGCCGTCGACCACGACCAGGTGCTGGACGTTCGGATAGGTCTGCGCCGCGACCGAAGCGACGCACTGCGCGAGATAGCTCGCGCCGGTGGTCGGTGTGATGACGGTGACGAGAGGATGCACGGGATGCCGGGTGCTTCGAGGCGGGGCGCCGCGCGCAATGCGCAGCGACGGCCGCAGGAATGACGATGCGAAGCTAGCGGGCTGCCGTCGCGGATGCGGACGGTGCAGCGATGGCGGCCATGCCGGCCGCGATTGTGGGATGTGTCATTGGGGCGCCCCCGCGCAGTGGATTGTGCCGGAACGTTACCACGACCCTTCGCCGGTCAACAACCCGCGGGTATTTCGCGCGATTTTCAGCCTGGAAGCGAGTTCCGGATGCCACATTCCGGGCCTGTGCCGACCGTGGCGCTCAGTTGTTGAGGTTCTCGCGCAGCGTCGAGCCCTCGTATCTGGTCTTCACCAGCCCGCGGCGCTGCAGCTCCGGCACCACGAGATCGACGAACTCGCGGATGTTGTCCATGGCGTGGAAGCCGCGGCCGAGGATGAAGCCGCCGTTGGCGCCGGTCTCGTGGTGCAGCATCTCGAGCCGGTCGGTGATCTCCTTGGGGCTGCCTTCGACCACCAGCACGCGCCGCGTCATGAAATCGCGGCCGAACTCGCGCACCGTGAGCTTGGGGTCGGTGGTCTTCAGGATCTCTTCGAAGGTGCCGAGATTGCCCTTCTGCGATTTCACCCGGTCGGCGAATTCGCTGAGCTTCATGTCGGGCGTGGCGGTCGAGAAATCGACGCCGAACTGCTGCGACATCTCGATCAGGCCGGCCTCGGGGGGGATGGCGTCGAGGAAGCGGCGCTCCTTCTCGCGCGCCTCGGACTCCGATTGCGCGACCTGCACCCGCACCGACCAGAGGATGCCGACATCGCGCGGCTTCCGTCCCACCGCGGCGAGCTTGGCATCGATCGCCGCGCGATGCTGCTTCATGCTCGGCAGCGTGCGCCGCGTGGAGAACTGCATGTCGGCGTATTTCGCGGCGAGGTCCATGCCGGGCCCCGAGGAGCCGGCCTGGATGATGATCGGCCGCTGCTGCGGCGAAGGCAGCGCCGGGAGAGGCCCGCGCACGTTGAAGAACTCGCCGCGGAAGTCGATCCGGTGCACCTTCTTCGGGTCGACGAACATGCCGCTGTCGCGGTCGAGCACCACGGCGTCGCGCTCGACGCTGTTCCAGAGCCGGAAGCAGACGTCGAGGAACTCGTCCGCACGCACGTAGCGGTCGTCGTGCTCCATCATCTCGTCGAAGCCCCAGTTGGCGGCTTCGCTCTTGTAGGCCGAGGTGACGACGTTCCAGGCGATGCGGCCGCGGGTGACGTGATCGAGCGAGTTGAAGATGCGCGCCGCGTGGAACGGATGGTGGTAGGTGGTCGACATCGTGAGGCCAAAACCCACGCCGGACGTCACCCGCGCCATCAGCGGGATCATCACCGACATGTCGTGGCGCGGCCATTTGGCGCCGAGCCGCACCACGGCGTCGAAGTTGCCGCCGTAGTCCTCCGAGGTGCTGGCGTTGTCGCCGAAAAACAGCAGATCGAATTTGCCGCGGTCGGCGATGCGGGCGATATCCTCGTAGAACTCCGACGTCGAGTAGTACGGATAGCCGGTCCACGAGCCCGGCATCCGCCACAGATAGTCGGTGTGGATGAAGGAAATGTCGGCGGCCAGGTGGATGGTCTCGCGTTCGGACATCGCGTTCAGGCCCCTGCCCGGTTGGTTTGTGCGGCCGCGGCGGCATTGTCCGCGGTGTTGGGCTCGCGAAGCAGCGCCGCAAGCTCGAGATTGATCCGACGCGCCACGCTCCAGCCCCGGTAGATGAAGGCCGAGTAGAGATCGACGCAGGTCGCGCCGGCGCGCAGCATGGTCAGCACGTCGTGGCCGGTGCGCACACCGCCGTTGGCCTTGATCGGGATGCGGCCGCGGGCGATCGCGGCGGCGCGCTTGAGGTTGTCGAGCGCGGTGTCGAACACCATGGCGCCGTGCAAGGTGCCGCGCTTCGCGCCGAGCTGCGGCTCATCGACCGGGCGGCCGCCGGCGATCTTGATGCCGTCGATGCCGCCATCGATGCAGCATTCGATCAGGTCCTTGAGGCGCTCGGAGCGCGCGGTGTCGTTGGGCACGCGGACGATGGCGGGCCTGGTGCGGCCGCCGGTGCGTTCGAGGATGCGGGTCAGGAGGCCGACATCGTCGAAGGCCTCGCCGGGCTTCAGCACGTTCGGGCACATCAGGCTGATCTCGATGCCGTCGACGTAAGGCTCGACGGCGAACAGGCTGTCGGCGATCTCGCCGGGCGAGAAGCCGCCGATGTTGGCGAACAGCGGCACGGCGGGGCGGTCAAGCTCGCGGAGACGTGCGACCGCATAAGCGAGGCCACGGCTCGGCAGGCCCATGGAGTCGGCGAGGGAGTCTTTATCGGCATAGCGCACCAGCCGCGGGAACGCGTGGCCGGGCCGCGGCTGCGGCATGATCGAGCCCACGGTGAGGAAGCCGAAGCCGAGCGCGGATAGCGCCGGGATCAGCTCGCAGTCTTTGTCGAAGCCCGCCGCAAGGCCGACCGGACTTTTCAGCGTGACGCCGGCGAAGCGGGTTTCGAGGATCGGGTCGGTGACGTCGAGCTGCGCCAGCGTGCCCAGCATCTGCCACGGCGCGCTCATGCGCAGCGCGGCGTGCGCCAGCGAATTGGTCGTGTCGGGCGGCAGGCAAAACAGCGCCGGCCGGAAAAGACGTTCGTAGACGGACATGCGGCGAGGCCCGGCTGTGGCTTCGGTTGACTATCCTGCCACGCTCTGCAGGGCTGCGGCAGCGGCTGAATTGCGCCGCGGGATTGCGAGGTATTCGGCCCACTCGACCAACATATAGAGCACCACGCCCTGCACGGTCAGCGCGATCAGGCCCGCGAACAGCAGCGGCGTATCCATGCTGCCGTTCGCGACCATCAGCATGTAGCCGAGGCCCGCCTCGCCGCCGACGAACTCGCCGACCACAGCGCCGACCACCGCCAGCGTGATGGAAATCTTCAGGCCGGCGAAGATCGACGGCAGGGCGTTCGGCAGCCTGATCTTGAAGAAGGTCGCGGTGGCGCCCAGCCCCATGGATCGGGCCAGATAGATCTTCTCCGGCTCGATCGAGGACAGCCCCACTGCCGTGGAGATCACCACCGGGAAGAACGCGATCAGGAACGCCACCAGCACCTTGGGGAACAGGCCGAAGCCGAACCAGACCAGCAGCAACGGCGCAATCGCGACCTTGGGGATCGCCTGCGAGGAGATCAGCAGCGGCAGAACGGTGCGCGCGAACGACGGCCACATGAAGATGCCGAACGCGAGCGGCACGCCGATCGCGATGCTGGCGAAGTAGCCGAGCAGAATTTCGACCGTGGTCCGCCAGGTGTTGTACAGGATCAGGTTGGAATGCTCGATGATGGTGCCGACCAGCATGCTTGGCGGCGGCGCGAGGAACGGCGGCACATTGAACACGCGGACGCCGACCTCCCAGGCCAGGATCGCGCCGACCAGCGTTACGACCGGATAGACCACGGTGGAGATGCGGTCGTGGGTCTTGCGGCGGTCGCGACGGTCTTTTTCGCGGGCTTCGACCTGCTCGATCGAGAGCGCTTCGTCGTGAACCTTCATCCCCGTCGCATCGGTCACGACCGTCACCCCCTCAATGTTCGCGCAGCACGCCGCGCGCCAGCAGCAGGTCGAGGATCTCGCGGTTGTAATGCGCGAACTCCGGCGTCTCGCGCATGGCGAGCGTGCGCGGCCGCGGCAGATCGATATCGATGACGCGGTCGATGCGGCCTGGCCGCGGCGTCATCACGATCACGCGGTCCGAGAGAAACACCGCCTCCGACACGCTGTGGGTGATGAACAGCACCGTCATCCGCGCCTCGTTCCAGATGCGCTGGATGTCGAGAACCAACTGGTCGCGGGTCAGCGCATCGAGCGCGCCGAACGGCTCGTCCATCAAAAGCTGCGGCGGATTATGAATGAGCGCCCGGCAGATCGACACGCGCTGCCGCATGCCGCCGGAAAGCTGGTCCGGATATTTGTGCTCGAAGCCGTTGAGGCCGACCGAACCCAGAAGCTCGTAGGCGCGTTTCTCGGCCACGGCGCGGTCGAGCTTGCGCGCCTCGGCCTGCAACATGATGTTGCCGAGCGCGGTGCGCCATTCCAGAAGCACGGGGTTCTGGAACACGATGCCGACGTCGGTGCGCGGCTTGACGATGCGCTCGCCCTGCACCGCGACCTGGCCGTGCGAGGCCGGGATCAGTCCCGCGGCGATCATCAAGAGCGTGCTCTTGCCGCAGCCGCTTGGGCCCAGGATCGACAGGAACTCGCGCTTCCGTTGGCCGATCGTGACGCCGTCGAGCGCCCGCACCGGGCCGTCGTCGGCGGCGTAGATTTTGGAGAGCTCGCGGAACTCCAGATACGGCTCGTCGTCGCGCGGCGTGGGGCCTGTGCCGATGCGATGGGCCGCGGGAGCGAGCTGAGCCATCCGCAACTTCGCTCACTGAGCCATGGGAACGAACTCGCTCCCGGTCGGAACGAAATCGTTGGTGTAGAGATCGCTCGCCTTCAACGGGGTGTTGACGCCGCCATATTCCTTGAGCGTCTCGACCGTGGATTCCCAGTCCTTGTCGGAACTCCAGCCGAGCGGCTTGCCCTTGGTGTTCGGCGTGTTCCAGTTGAGGATCGACATCTCGAACTCGCGCTTGGCGATTTCAGGGACGATCTCCGGGCCGTACTTCTTGATGATGGTGATCGCTTCGTCGTGATTCTTCTCAGCGTAGAGGAAGCCCTTGAGCGTGGCGCGGACAAAGGCGCGCACCGCATCGGGATCCTGCTTCAGCAGGTCGCGGTGCACGATGATGCCGTTGCTCACGGCCGTCACGCCGCAGTCGGCATACATGAAAGACGTGGTTTCCTTCTTGGAGCGAATTTCGATGCCCGGTACAGCGCCCTGGGCGAAGCTCGCCACCGCCTGGACTTTGTTCGCGACCAGCGCCGGCACGGTGCCGGCGGGATCGACGTTGATGACCTGAATCTTGCTGGCGTCGAGCTTGCAGCCCTTCACGAAGGCGGGCCATTGCTGGAACTGGGCGGCGCCCGGCGCGATGCCGATGGATTTGCCCTCGAGCTCCTTCGGCGTCTTGATGCCGGACTCCTTGAGCACGATCGCGGCCGTCGGATTGCGGCGATAGACCGCGCCGACCGTGACGATGTTCATGCCCTTGGACACGCCTGCTCCCACCACATAGCCGTCAGCGAAGCCAAACATGGCGGCCTTGCTGGCGATGAGCTGTGCGGTGCTGCCGGAGCCCTTGCCCGGCCCGAGATCGACGTTAAGTCCGACTTCGTCGTAGAAGCCCTTGTCTTTCGCCACCATGAAACCCGTATTCGGGCCCTGGTAGATCCAGTCGAGGCGAAGCGTGACGTCCTTCTTCTGCGCGTGTGCGGGCATGCACGACAGCGCGAGGCCCGCAACGACGGCGGCATGGAGGATGGAAGACTTGCTGATGAACCTGTGAGACACGTGCGACCTCCCTGCGGCCGATAAGCCTGTCAAAGTCACATTGTTTGCATTCAAATACTGTGCCAGTGGACAGGCTAGCAGCCATTGGCCGCATTGTCGCAACCACTGCGAAAGCTTTGATATTCCGGGCGCTTGTCCCGGGCCGTGGAACGGGCGCGGAACCGGGATAAGGCTATTTCGGCTGGCGTTCGTCCCAGAGCTTCTGCATGCCGTCCGCAAAGCCGATCGGGTCGCTCCGCGTCGCCTGCCAGACGTGGTGCGCGCGGTCGTCGGCGAGCACCAGGTCATTGCCGCTGTGCAGCGCTTCGAGCGTGCGCTCGGCGACCTGCTGCGGCGAGGTTTTCGGCTGCGTCAGGCCTGCCGTCATATCGGTGTCGATATAGCCCGCATGCACGCCGAGCACCCGCGTGCCCTGCTGTTTCAGCTCGATGCGCGCGCCTTCGGTGACGGCAAGCGCGGCGTGCTTGGACGCACAATAGGTCGCGTTGATCGGCAGCGTGAACCAGCTCACCACCGACAGCACGTTGACGACGGCGCCGCCGCCGTTTCGCTTCAGGATCGGCGCGAACGCGCGGGTCATGCCGAGCACGCCAAAGACGTTGACCTCCATCTCGGCGCGCATCGCGGTTTCGGAGCCTTCGGCCAGCATCGGGCTCGAATGCATCACGCCGGCATTGTTGATGAGAAGATTGACGTCGCTGCACTGCGAAGCAGCCTGCGCGATCTCGTCCGGTTTGGTGACGTCGAGCCGCACCGGCACGAGCTTCGGATCAGTGACGGCGGACGGATCGCGCGCCCCGGCATAGACCCTGGCGCAGCCTGCGGCCAGCAAGGCGGCCGCATAGGCCTTGCCGAGGCCCCGGTTGGCGCCGGTGACGAGAGCTACGCTGCCTTCGATCTGCATCTGACTATCTCCCGCTTCGCCGTGTGATAGCCTTCGTGCCGGAGACTGGCCATGCGCGGTGTGCACGCCATCTCTGCAATTTTCCTGCCGTCTCAATCGCTGCATGGAAATTGCAAGATCGAGCGCTCTTCAGGTGGGACCTCGTCAGAGTAACCCAATGGATCGCAGGACGCGGATCGCGGTGGTGGGCGCAGGGCTCGGCGGCATGACCGTCACGGGCTTCCTGCAGCGCGCGGGCTTCGACGCCACGATCTACGAGCAGGCGCCGTCGTTCTCGCGGATCGGCGCCGGCATCATCCTCACCTCCAACGCCACCAAGGTGCTGCGGACGCTCGGCGTCGAGCAGAAGCTCGTCGACACCGGCATCAAGGCGGACTGCTACATCAGCCGCGCCTGGGACAGCGGCAAGACGATCTACGAGATCTGGTTCGACGCTGAGAGCGAAGCCAAATACGGCGGACCCTACGTCAACATCCATCGCGGGGACCTGCACGCGGTGATCGAGACCGCGGTCAGGCCCGGCTCGATTGCCTTCAACCATCGGCTGGTCGAGCTGAAGGAAACCGCCAATGCGGTGCAACTCCGCTTCGACAACGGCGTAACGGTCGAGGCCGACATCGTGATCGGCGCCGACGGCGTTAACTCCAGGGTCCGCGAGCACCTCATCGGCCCGGAGCCGCCGCGCTTCATCGGCATGGCGGCGCATCGCGCAATCTTCCCGGCCGAACTGCTCGATGGCTATGAGATTCCGGACTGCACCAAATGGTGGGGCGGCGATCGGCACCTGCTCGTCTATTACATGACGAACCGGCGCGACGAAGTTTATGTGATCGGCGTGAGACCGTGGAAAAGCTGGGACAGCGCCACGGTGCCGCTGCCGAGCTCGCGCGAGGCGCTGCTCGAAGCTTTCGGGCATTTTCATCCCGATCTCCACCGCGTGCTTAACGTGGTGCGCGATGTCAGCCTCTGGCCGATCTTCGATCGCGCGCGCAACGACCGCTGGAGCGGCGGCCGCGTCGTGCTCCTTGGCGATTCCTGCCACCCGGTGCCGCCGTTCATGGCGGCCGGCGGCGCCATGGCCATCGAAGATGCCGCGATCCTGAGCCGTTGTCTGGTTGAGTTCGATACGCCCGCCAAGGCGTTCCGCAGCTACGAGGCGACGCGGCAGACCCGCGTCGGCGACGTCCAGCGTATCTCGTGGGAGAACACCTGGATGGGCGGCCCGACCGACACCGATTGGTTCTATTGTTACGATGCCTGCGCGGCGCCGCTCGCTGCCGCCCCTGCCCGCCAACGCGCGACGTCTCAGTGAGTATCCGCCGATGAAGCCAGCGAAGTTCGACTATCACGCGCCCACCACGGTCGATGACGCGGTGGCGCTTCTGGCCGGCGGCGGCGACGCACGCGTCCTGGCCGGCGGCCAGACGCTCATCCCGATGATGAACTTCCGGCTGGCCGCGCCGGCCGTCATCGTCGATCTCAACCGGATTCCGGAACTGGCCACCATCAAGGACGACGGCGACACGGTCCGCATCGGCGCGATGACGCGGCAGCGCGCCGTCGAGTTCTCGCCTGTGGTCGCCGAAAAGCTGCCGCTGCTCGCCAAGGCCATCAAGCTCGTCGGCCATCTGCCGACGCGAACCCGCGGCACCATCGGCGGCTCGATCGCCAATGCCGATCCGGCCGCCGAAATCCCGATGGTGCTGCAGGCGCTGGAGGGCCAGGTGGTGGTCCGCGGGCCGAAGGGCCAACGCAGCATCGCGGCGTCGGCGCTGTTCCAGGACGCCATGACCACGGCGCTGGCCGCCGATGAGATCCTCGTCGAAATCCGCCTGCCGACGGCGCTTGCCAAAGCGGGCTGCGCCATCGAGGAGTTCGCGCGGCGCAAGGGCGATTTCGCCATTGCGGCGATCGCGGCCGTGATCCAGCGCAAGGGCGACGCCTGCGAGACGGCGCGGCTTGCCACCGCGGGCATCTCGGCCTGTCCGCAGCGGCTGCGCGCCGCCGAACAGATCCTCGAACGGCAGGGTCTTGGCGACGCCGCCATTGCGCAGGCCGCAGAGGCAGCCGCCAAGGCGGTGGATCCATTGTCGGACCGCAACGCGTCAGCCGCGTACCGCCGGCAGCTGACGCAGGTGCTGACCGAGCGCGCCATCCGGGGAGCGATGTAGGACATGGATCAGACGAACCCAATGGTTGAAGTCCGGCTGACCGTGAACGGCAAGGCCTATGAGGGCCGCTGCGAGCCGCGCATGCTGCTCGCCGACTTCATCCGCGACATCCTCTCGCTCACCGGCACGCACGTCGGCTGCGAGCACGGCGTCTGCGGCGCCTGCACGGTGCTGTTCAACGGCGAGGCGGCGCGCTCCTGCATCATGCTGGCGGTTCAGGCCAATGGCGCCACGATCACCACCATCGAAGGCATCGCCAATGGCGACAAGCTGCATCCGCTGCAGCAGGCGTTCCACGAGCATCACGGCCTGCAATGCGGCTTCTGTACGCCCGGCATGTTGATCGCGGCGCTGGATTTCCTGCGCGTCAATCCGAGCCCCACCGAGGCCGAGGTGCGCGAGGCGCTGTCCGCCGTCATCTGCCGCTGTACGGGCTACCAGAACATCGTCGCAGCGGTGCTGGCCGCGGCCGAGACCATGCGCAAGGAGGCTCGGCCATGACCCAAGCCAAGGTCCAGACCAACGGTTACGTCGGCCAGTCGATCCCGCGCCGCGAGGACCGCCGCCTGCTTACCGGCCGCGGCCAGTTTGTCGCCGACCTGAAGCTTCCCGACACGCTGCACGCCGTGTTCGTACGCAGCCAGCTCGCGCATGCGCGCATCCGCTCGGTCGACCTGTCGCGCGCCTTGAAGGCGCCGGGCGTGGTCTATGCGCTCGCCGGCGCAGAGCTCATCAAGATCCTGCCGCCGGTGCCCGACACGCAGCTGTCGCTGCCGCGCAAATGGACCACCCAGGTTCAGCACACTTTCTTGAACCCGCAGCAGCCGCTGCTCGCCCACGACAAGGTCCGCCACGTCGGCGAGGCCGTGGCTGTGATCCTCGCCGAGAGCCGTTATCTCGCCGAAGACGCAGCCGAGCTCGTCACCGTCGATCTCGAGCCGCTGCCCGCGCTGGTCGATCCCGAGGAGGCACTGAAGCCCGGGGCGCCGGTGCTGCACGACAAGTACGGCACCAACCTGATCGGCGAATTCCGCGTCGCCAAGGGCGACGTCGAGGCCGCGCTGAAGCGCGCGCCGCACCGCTTGAAGCGCCGTTTCTATACCCACCGCTATGCGGCGATCCCGATGGAATGCCGCGGCGTGATCAGCACCTACGACGAGCGCGCCGACAGCATCACCATCTGGTCGTCCTGCCAGGTGGTGCACTGGCTGCGCCGCGAGGCCTCGACGGTGCTCAATATGCCGGAGGCGCGCATCCGCGCGGTCGCGCTCGACGTCGGCGGCGGCTTCGGCGTGAAGGGCCACGTCTATCCGGAGGAGCTGTTGATCCCGTTCCTCGCCCGCACCGTGAAGCGGCCGGTGCGCTGGATCGAGGACCGCCATGAGCATTTCATGTCAGCCTGCCATTCGCGCGACCAGATCCACGACGTGGAGGCGGGCTTCGACGACCAGGGCCGGCTGCTCGCGTTCCGCGACAGCTTCATCGCCGATTGCGGCGCCTGGAATCCGATCGGCGCCGGCATCGCCTACAACACCGCGGTGCATCTGCCCGGGCCCTACAAGTTCGAGCATTTCGCCGTGCAGGCGCGGATCGCTACGACCTGCAAGGTGCCGAACGCGCCCTATCGCGGCGCCGGCCGGCCCGAGGCGACCTTCGCCATGGAGCGGACCATGGACCTGATCGCGACCGAGCTCGGTCTCGATCCGGCCGACGTCCGGATGCGCAACATGATCCCCGGCGCCGAGATGCCATACCGGCTCGGCATCCCGTACCGCGACGGCGAGATCATCACCTACGACAGCGGCGATTATCCGAAGGCGCTGCAGAAGGCGCTCGACGCGATCGGCGGCGTCAAGGCGTTCCGCGAGCGGCAGAAGACGGCGCGCGCGCAAGGCAAATATCTCGGCCTGGGGCTCGGCTGCTACGTCGAAGGCACCGGCGTGGGCCCGTTCGAGAGCGCCACGGTGCGGATCGATCCGACCGGCAAGGTCTATGTGGCGTCCGGCGCCTGCCCGCAAGGCCAGGGCATGGAGACGATCTTCTCGCAAGTGGTCGCCGATGCCTGGAAGGTGAAGCCCGACGACGTCGTGATGGCGCTCGCCGACACGTCGTCGATCTCGATCGGCTTCGGCACCATCGCGAGCCGCAGCACCGTGACGCTGTCGTCGGCGATCCACTATGCCAGCGACATCCTGCGCGAGAAGGCCTTCGCGATCGCAGCCAACATGCTGGAATGCGCGCCGGGCGATCTCGAATTGCGCAACGGCGCCATCGGCGTGGTTGGCGTGCCGGGCAACGAGCTGACGCTGGCGACCGTCGCCAAAGCCGCGCGGCCTGGCTGGGACCACGGCCGGCCGCAGAACATGTCGGCAGGTCTCGAGGAGACCTACTACTACGAGCCGCCGACCGTGACTTGGTCCTATGCGTCGCACGCCGCGATCGTCGAGGTCGACATCAAGACCGGAAAACTCACGATCGAGAAATACGTCATCGTCCACGACTGCGGCACGGTGGTGAACCCGATGCTGGTCGAAGGCCAGGTGCTCGGCGGCACCGTGCAGGGCCTGGGCGGCGCGCTGCTGGAGGAGTTCGACTACGACGCCGAAGGCCAGCTCCTGACCGGGTCGTTCATGGACTACCTGATGCCGACCGCGAGCGACATCCCGCACGTCGACCTGTTCCACGAGCACTCGCCCTCGCCGCTCAATCCGCTCGGCGTGAAAGGCGTCGGCGAAGGCAGCGCGATCTCGCCGCCGGTGGTGATCGCCAACGCGGTGTCGGACGCGCTCGCGCCGTTCAAGGCGGAGTTCAATTCGACTCCGGTGAAACCGGAGCAGATTGTAAATGTGGTGAGGGGCCTGAGCGCACGGTGATCTCGCGCAGGCTGGCCGGCATAGGGATCAACTCAAGGGGTCTTCACCTGCGCGATATCAATTTCGTGCCGGTCCGACCCAACGAGCACCGAAATCGTATAGGTCTTTGCCCCTGGCTCCTCGCTGACCAACGGCTGGATGTGCAGCTGGCCACCGTACCATTCGCCCGGCAAGACCGTGTTGTCTTTGATTACGCCGCGCTCCAGCGCAGCCATGTTCTGCTGCCCGCGCTCCACCGTAGCCGCAATCATTGCCTCGTTCTGAACGGTCGCATTTGATTGGGCAATCGCCGCAGCGGTTGGGCTGTATCCGGTCGTCTGGACTTGGTACATGCCGCCGCGAGGCGTCGTCACAGTGCTGGTCGAATGGTAGTAACCCGCTTGTGATGCCGAGTACGAGTTCGCGCCTGCCGCCAGGCCGGTCATGACTGCCGCAGCGATTTGCCTATTGCGCTCTTCAGTCGCCAACTCTTCAAAGGTGATGACTTTCAGCGCGACGTTGCTGCCGTTGACGGTCTGATTGACGCCGACATTCGCCACGCGGAATTCGAGTGGCGTATGGCTGATGTTGGAAATGGCGAGAACGTAGACCGGCCGCGCGCCGGTCTGGAATTGTCTCGCGGCCGGCCGGATCATAACGATGGAGTTTTTCCGCCTCGACACAAGGGCGGCTTGGCCATCGCGAACCAGCGATTGCTGCTCCGCGCGAGGCTTGAATTGGACAGTTTCGGTGCTGGCGCAGCCAGCCAGCGCGAGCGCAAGCGCGCCCGCCCATAGAATACGCATTACCTTCGTTTCCCCCAGCGCCCCGGTAATACTGTACCCGTCAGGCGCGCGGTGGAAAAGGGACTCTGTTCTCGACGTTTGCGTCTTTTCGGCGCAGTCGCCTAATTCGCCGACGCCCGCTTCTGCTCGCCTGTCTCCGGCTGGAGCATCTTGTCGAACTCGTCGTGGCCCACGACCTGCGACCACATCGGGTACACGCTGGTGACCATCTGCTCGGCCATCTGGTCGAAGAAGCCCACCGTGCCCTCGCGCAGCGCGTAGACGTGGTAGCCGAGGTCATACGCGGACAGCACCGACGCATAGACGCACACGTCGCTGGTGAAGCCCGCGACGGCGACGTTCTTGATGCCTTTCGAGCGCAGGATGTCGTTGAGGCCGGTGCCGCCGAACGCACTGACCTGGACGCGCGGCGCCAGGAAGATGTCGCGGTCGCCGGGGCCCGGGCGCAGCGGCTCGTAATAGGCCGCCTCCTTGGAGCCGATCTTCCAGGCTCCGCGGTTGATCTGGCCGCGATGGAAGCCGCCGGGATTGGTCGGATCGAGCTCGCGGAAGTCCTGCGTGTAGCCCTCGGTCACGTGCACCACGAGCACGCCCTTGGCCCGCGCCTTCTTCACGAGCTCAACGGTGCGTTCGAGCATCTGCGTCTTGGCGTAGTGCTCCTTGAACTTGCCGTACCAGGCGCCGTCCGGCGATGTGAAGTTGGCCTGGAAGTCGACCAGGATGATCGCCGTCTCGCTGGCCGGCACCCTGTTCAAGCCCCGCTAGAGCCACGCGACCTAGTTATT
>CAKZHN010000198.1 GCA_936924235.1 uncultured Rhodoplanes sp.
TTTTTCCACCCGCGCTTCTCCTGGCCATCATCGTCGGGGGCGGCCTGCTGCAATGGGCGGCGCCGCTCGGCATCCTGGGCGGGTTCGGCCAGACTTGGCGCAATGTCGCCGGCATCGGGCTGCTGCTGATCGGCATCGTCCTGACGCGGGCCGGGGCCCGGACGCTCATCAGCCGGGGCACCAACGTCAATCCGCTCAAGCCCGCCGTCGCGCTTGCGACCGGCGGCATCTACCGTTTCTCGCGCAATCCCATGTATGTCGGCGGCGGACCGCTGATGCTGGGCCTCGCCATCCTGTTCGGCGTCGACTGGATCCCGATCCTGATGGTGCCGGGCTTCCTGCTGCTCCACTTCGGCATTGTGCGGCGCGAGGAGCAGTATCTCGTCGGCAAATTCGGCGAGGAGTACCGGCGCTACTGCGCGCAGGTGCCGCGCTATGTGCCGGGCCTGGCGCCGGGCCACCATCAATAAAGCTGAGGCTGAGACCGGGATAACTCAGTTTGAGTTGCAGCCCGAGGCGGATCATTGGAAAGGGCGGGAGGAACCCGCCCCATGACCCCGCTGATGATTTCCGCGCTGTGCCTTGCGATGGTGGGCACGTCGTTCCTGTCCGGCATCTTCGGCATGGCCGGCGGCATGATCCTGGTCGGCATCCTGCTGGTGATGATGCCGGTGCCCGAAGCCATGATGCTGCACGGCGTCACGCAGCTGGCGTCGAACGGCTGGCGCGGCCTGCTCTGGTGGCGGCACGTGCGCTGGGCGCCGGTCGTGGCTTATGTGACGGGCTGCGCGCTCGCGCTCGGCGCCTGGTCGTTCACCCAGTATGTGCCGAGCCTGCCGGTCGCGCTGCTGCTCCTGGGCTTCACGCCCTTCATGGTGCGGCTGCTGCCCAAGAGCTACCGGCCGAATGCCGAGAGCCTGCCGCAGGGCGTGTTCTACGGCACCATCTGCATGGCGCTCATTTTGCTGACCGGCGTCGCGGGCCCGCTGATCGACACGTTTTTCCTCGGCGGCAAGCTCGACCGCAAGGAGATCGTCGCGACAAAAGCGATCTGCCAGATCTTCGGCCACAGCGCGAAGCTGATCTACTTCGGCGCCCTCATCAGTCAGACGGCCTCGGTCGATCCGATCGTAGCGACGCTGGCGGTGGTCAGCTCGATGATCGGCACGTCACTCGCCAAGCAGGTGCTCGAAGCCATGAGCGATCAGCAGTACCGCAAGTGGGCGAACGCGATCATCGTCACCATCGCGGGCTACTACGTGCTGCACGGCACCTATCTGCTGGTGATGACGGCCGCCAGGGCGGGGTAAGGCACCCGGGCCGCAACGAACTCCACTGTCATGCCCGCGCTTGTCGCGGGCATCTCGCTTAGGAGGGTACGGTGCGTCCCTAAACGAGATGGCCGGGACAAGCCCGGCCATGACGACGCTAATGTCAGCGTGAAAGGAAGAAGCTAAATCGTCGCCTTGCCGCGATGGCCGAGCCGCGCCGAGATCGCCGCCGCAGTCTCCATGACGTGCGGCAGGTAGCCCGACAGCGCTTTCTTGGAGAGCCGCGTCACCGGGCCGGCCACGCCGACCGCCGCCACGACCTCGCCGGCGTCGTTGAGCAACGGCGCCGCGATGCAGCGCATGCCGATCTCGCTTTCCTCGTCCTCGATCGCGTAGCCGCGAGCGCGGATGCCCTCCAGCACCTTCTTCAGTGCCTCGGGATCGGTGACGGTCTGCGGCGTGCGCGCCGGCAGTCCGCGCGCGAGCACCCGCTCGACGATCTCTGGCGATTGAAACGCCAGCAGCACCTGACCTTCGGCGGTGCAGTAGGCCGGCTTGCGCACGCCGATGTCGGCCCGCATGCGGATCGCCTGCGTGCCCTCCAGGTTGAACACGTACATGATCTCGGCGCCGTCGAGCACCGCGCAGTGCACGGTCTCGTCCACCTTCTCGCGCAGCTCGCGCAGCAGGTTGCGGCCTTCGTTCGAGATGTTCATACGCTGGCGCACCAGCGAGCCCAGCCGGAACAGCGACAGGCCGAGGCGATATTTTCCGGTGTCTGGGTTCTGCTCGAGCATGCCGTCGGCAACGAGCGTCACCGCGAGGCGATGCACGGTGCTTTTCGCGACGCCGAGGCGCTTGGCGAGATCGCTGATGCCGATCTCGACCTGCTCTTCCGAGAAGGCCTTCAGCAATCGGATCGAGCTCGCCACCGACGACAGCCGGCTGCCGTCGGGATTCCGCGGCGGGCGCACAGGCGCGAGGGGGGAAAGGGGCGAGGGACTGGCTGTGGTCATCGACATTGGTTGTTCCGCTCCGTGGACCGGCGTTCCGCCAGAGTGTAGACCAATGTCCCGTATCGTGGGAAGGTCCCTGCTCCTCTCCTCACGCAAGGGCACCTTGCTGTTTCGTTGGACGTTCCGGAATGACGCGCAGGATTGTGGTGATCGGCGGCGGCCCAGCCGCGGTTTTTGCGGCTCTGGAGGCCAAAAAACGCGATTCCGCGGCCGAAGTGACGCTGGTCACCGATGAGGCCTGCGAGCCCTATGAGAAGCCGCCGCTGTCCAAGGCCGTGCTGCTCGGCAAGTGCAACCCCGAGGACGCGCCGATCGCGGGCCCCGGCGGCCTGGCCAGGCACGGCGTCACGGTGAAAACCGGCACCCGCTGCATGGCGATCGACCGCCCAGCCCACCAAGCGATCACCACGGCTGGCCCCCTGCCCTACGACGCGCTGGTGCTCGCCACCGGCTCGCTGATGCGGGAGCTGCCGGTGCTGCCGGCCTCGATGCCGCGGGTGCATTACCTGCGCACCGAAACCCATTCGCGGGCGATCAAGGCCGGACTCAAGGACTGCAAGCATCTCGTGGTGGTCGGCGCGGGCCTGATCGGCCTGGAAGCCGCGGCCTCGGCGGCCGAGCTCGGCATGGAGGTCACCGTGATCGAGTTCGCGCCGCGCATCATGGCGCGGAGCTGCGACGAGGAGACCGCAGCCCTGATCCTCGCCGAGCACCAGCATCGCGGCGTCGAGTTCGATCTCTCGACCTCAATCGAGCAAGCGACGGCCCAGCTCAACGGCAGCATCGCTCTTGAGACAAGCCAAGGCGATCTCACCGTCGCCGATCTCGTCGTGGTCGGCACCGGCGTGAAGCCCGATGCCGCGCTGGCCCAGGCCGCGGGCCTCGACGTGCAGGACGGCATCCTGGTCGACGCGCAGTGCCGCACCTCCGATCCAGACATCTTCGCAGCCGGCGACTGCACGATATTCCCCGGCCCGCAAGGGCCGGTGCGATTGGAAAACTGGCGGCACGCGCAGGATCACGGCGCCGTGGCCGGACGGAACGCGGCCGGCGCGAGCGACAGCTACAACACGGTGCCGTCCTACTGGTCCGAGCAGTACGATCTTTACGTTCAGGGCGTGGGCTGGTCCGACGCCGCCGCGCATCGCGTGCGCCGCCCGCTGCCCGGCAAGAGCGCGCTGGTGATGGAGCTCAAGGACGGCGCGATCTCGGCCGCCCTCGGCATCAACGTACAGCGCGACCTCGCCGCCATCCGCCGGCTGATCGAACGCAAGATTCCCGTGGACCCCGCGGCGCTCGCCGACCCGGCGCAACCGTTCAACGCCATGCTCAAAGCGAAAGCCTGACAATGACCGACAAAGTGACCATCGCCGCGCTTCAGCAGATGAAGCGCGACGGAAAGAAGATCGCCGGCGTCGTCGCCTGGGACACACCGATGGCGAAGATTGCGGATCTGGCTGGCGTCGATCTCATCTCGGTCGGCGACTCGGTCGGCGTCAATCTCTGGGGCCATGACACGCCGCTCGAAGTCACCATGGACGAGATGCTGGTCGTCAGCAAAGCGGTGCGCCGCGGCGCCACGCGCGCACTGGTCAGCGCCGACCTGCCCTACGGCCCGGCGCAGGAGAGTCCTGACGCGGCCCTGCGCGCCTCGCTGCGGCTGATGAAGGAAGCCGGCGCCGACATGATCAAGGTCGACGCCGCGGCGGAATTTCCCGAGGTGGTGCGGCGGCTGGTTCGCGAAGGCGTGCCGGTGTTCGCACAGTTCGGGCTCACCCCGCAGACTGCGCAGAAGTTCGGCATTCCCTACAGCGCGCAGAGCTCGCCGCAGGCCCAGGCGACCGCGGAAGCGGCGGCCAAGCTCGTCGACGAGGCGAAGATGCTGGAGGATGCCGGCTCCTGCGCGCTCGACTTCACCAATTCAGGACCGATCGCCGGCGCCGCGGTGGCGAAGGCGGTGAAAATCCCGGTGATCGGCGGCTTCGGCGGCGGGCCGTGGCTCGACGGCCGCGTGCGGCTCGCTCATACCGCGATCGGCTATGCGGACAAGTGGCTCGACTCCAAGACCGACACCTATGTGAACACCGCCAAGGCCGCGCTTGGCGCGTTCACGGCGCTGATCGAGGACATCCGCGCGGCCCGGCAGATCAAGGGTTGAGACACCCGTGACAAAGAAGAAATACGAAACCTACGAGAACAAGTACGAGCCGCTCTACGAGTACCTGCTGCGGGAGTCGCGGGACGACTTCATCCTGACCTACGAGGAGATCGAGGAGATCATCGGCTTTGGGCTGCCGCGCGCGGCGCAGCGCGCCGAATGGTGGGATGACGACACGCCGGAAAATCCGCGCGATCAGGCGCAGGCGATCCATCAGGCCGGCTACGACTCGCGGCGAACGCAAGAAGGCGGCAGGGTTCGTTTCCGCAAGCTGTCGACGATACCGCGGTACTGAACCGACGCCGGATCGTTAAGGTTAGCCATTCGCTGCACGGAACCGCGCATCCGCATGAATGGGAGCGAATTCTTTCACGGCGGATAAAGAGGTTTCGGCGAAGCTCATTGCATGAGCCTCGCTGCGCTTCCCGCCGATCATCACCTCCGCAAGCTTGAGCAGGCCCTGAACCAGGGCACTCCTGCGAGCAGCGCCGCACAGCCGCTTGGGCAAATGATCGCGGTCAGCGGCGCGCAGGCCACCATCCGATTCTCGCAGGATGTCGCGAGCGATAACGGCAAGGACTTCTCGGTTGGCACTTATCTCGGCATCCGCACCACCAACTCGCTGGTGATCGGCGCGCTGTGCGATATCGCCTTCGAAGCGGGCACGGAGCAGACCACCGGCCGCATGGACATGCTCGGCGAGATCGTCGCTGACTCCACAGGAGAGCGCTTCCAGCGCGGCGTGTCGCATTATCCCAAGGTCGGCAGCCACGTGTTCGTGATCGGCGAGCGCGAGCTGCGGCTGATCTTCGATGTCGCAGGTCCGAGCACCATCCGCGTCGGACATCTGCAGCAGGACCGCTCGATCGGCGCTTACGTGGACGTCGAGGAGATGGTGCAAAAGCATTTCGCGGTGTTCGGCTCGACCGGCGCCGGCAAATCCAGCGCGGTGGCACTGATCATGCGCGAGATCATGGCGGCGCAGATGGATCTGCGCGTACTGCTGATCGATCCGCACAACGAATACGCCTCGTGCTTCGAGGACAAGGCGCACGTGCTGCGGCCCGGCACCCTGCGGCTGCCCTACTGGCTGTTCACCTTCGACGAGATCGTCGAGGTCATCTTCGGCCGTCGCACCGACGCCACCGACGAGATCGGCCTCCTGGCCGAGCTCATTCCGCTGGCCAAGAACGAATACGCCCGCGCCAAGTCCGGCGACCGCATGAGCTACCGGCAAATCGAGCCGGACGGCGGCCGCTACACCGCGGACTCGCCGGTGCCCTATCGCATGGACGAGCTGGTCGCGCTCGCTGACGCCCGCATGGGCAAGCTCGAGAACCGCGACATCGCGGCGAGCTACCAGCGGCTGATCATGCGGCTGAACACGGTGCGCAAGAATGCGCGCTACGCCTTCATCTTCGACGAGGCGCATGCCGGCATCGACTCGATGGTCGACATCCTGTGCCAATTGCTGCGCCTCGAAGGCAACGACCGGCTGATGACCATCGTGCAACTCGCGGGCTTCCCGGCCGAGGTGTTCGACGCCCTCGTCTCGGTGCTGTTCCGCTTGGCCTTCGAGTTCGGGCTGTGGAGCGACGGCGCGGTGCCGCTGCTGGTGGTCTGCGAGGAGGCGCACCAGTACGCCAACTCCGACCGCGCCATCGGCTTCCAACCGGCGCGCGAGGCGCTGGCGCGCATCGCCAAGGAGGGCCGCAAGTACGGCGTGTTCCTCGGCCTTGTGACGCAGCGTCCGGCGCAGATCGAGCCCACGCTGGTCTCCCAGTGCAGCACCGTGTTCGCCATGCGCATGGGCAACGAGGCCGACCAGAAGATCGTGCGCGCCGCGGTGTCCGATCCGGGCGACCGGCTGCTCGGCTTCCTGCCGGCGCTCGGGCCGCGCGAGGCGCTGGCGTTCGGCGCAGGCGTCCCGGTCGCGACGCGGCTCCGTTTCAAGGAATTGCCCGAGGCGTTCATTCCGCGCAGCGAGGCGGTGTGGGGCTCGCGCGTCGATGCGAATGCCACCGCCGGCCGCGATCTCGTCACATCAGTGGTGGCGCGCTGGCGCGGCGTCGCCATGAGCAACAAGCCGCTTTGACGCGCGTTGCTACACGCATTTGGCGACGGTGTCGTCCAGCTTCCCCCTCCAATGCGGCGTCTCGAACAGCTCTATTCGGCTCCGGCCAAGCTCGGACGTGACGCGAACGAAGTAGTGCTCGATCGGAATAAAGAACGCCCGCGGATGGACGATTTCCATCACGCGTCCGGGCTCGACGACGTTCACCTGATGCGTGGTCCCCGGTTCGAGCAGGCCCATTTCCAGGGTTTTGTCATTGAGGGACCGGACGATGCAGGCCGCGACCCTTTTCATCGGATGCGGAGAATTCCAATATTCCTCAGCCGTTAGGTCCCGTGGCGAAACTGGAAGTCTCGCTGGAGAGCTAGCCTCCTTCGGTGGAACGGAGCTTCCCTCCTTTGGCGGGGCAGAGTTTCCTTCTTTCGATAGAGCAGAGCTTCCCTTTGGCGGGGCAGAGCTTCCTCCCTTCGGCGGAGTCTGAGCGCACAGGAGCAGCGCAAGTCCAACAAGCACCGGCAATCGCCACTTCATACACTTCTCCCGAAGCCCTCTTGGAGCAGGGAACGCATTTTGAACGGGCGATATGATGATTGTACGAACGTCACAATCGAGCTTTGCTCGAATCTTCCGCGGCCGGATGCTATGCCGTCGGGGTGACGATCGAGCTCGCCATCATGGTGTTTCCCGGCACGCAGACGCTGCCGCTGTTTGCCGCGCAGGCGAATGGCGGCTTCGCGCGCCGCGGGCTTTCGGTCGAGATGCACCCCGCGCCCAACTCCGAGGAGCAGCGCCGGGGACTGGCCGAGGGCCGCTATCAGATCGTGCACGGCGCTGCGGACCAGTGCGTGGCGCTGGTGGATGCCGGCACCGACGCGATCATCGTGGCCGGCGGCGACAACGGCTTCAATCATCTGTTCGTGCAGCCGGAGATTGCCGATCTCCGCGAGCTGCGCGGCCGGCCGCTGGTCGCCGACGTCGCCAATACCGGCTGGTCGTTCGTGCTCTACGAGATCCTGCGGCGCCACGGGCTCAAGCGCGGCGATTACACCGTCCATGAGGCTGGCGCGCCGTCCCGCCGCTTCGCGGCGATGTGCAACCACAAGACCCTGGCTGCGGCGATCCTCAATCCGCCGTTTGCGATCCACGCCCGGCGTGCCGGGCTGAAGGACATGGGCCCGGTCGCCGAACAGGTCGGCGCGTATCTCGGAACAGTGCCTTATGTGCTGCGCGGCTGGGCTGCGGCGAACGCCGGCGTCCTGACCGCCTATCTCGCGGCCTGCCTCGAAAGCCTGCGCTGGATCCTCGATCCAGCAAACAAGGTGGCGGCCATCGCGCTGGCCGTCCAACGGCTCAGCGTGCCGCTCGATATCGCTTCGGAAATCATCGCGGTTGCGACCGACCCGAGGAACGGTCTCGCCAAGGACGCCGCATTCGATCTCGAAGGCCTCAAGACCGTGCTGCGGCTGCGGGCCTCCTATGAAGACCGTGAACCGCCGGCATCCGACCGCTATTTCGACCTGAGCTGGCATCGCGCGGCGCTCGCGACACTCTGAGCCTCAGCAGCACGTGCATTCGAAATCGTCCGGCACCGCGAGCGCGGATTTGTACCAGCGCGGCGGCAGATCGTCGGACGTGATCTCGGCCACCGGCTTGAACACCTTGAAATGATGCCGGCGTTCCTCTGACCAGAACGCGATCACCGTCTCGATCGGCGGACAGCCCGGCACCGTGCAGGCGAGCTCCGCCACCAGAATCGCGCCGTCCCCCAGGGCGAAACGCTCGCGCACCCATTCGCGCACGCGGTCGAGCGCGGCCGCGTGTTCAGGGCTCTTGCGGGCAAACGCCAGTGTGGCCATAGGTCTATTTATACCAGGAGCAACGACTTGGATGGCCGGAACACCAGCGGTCTCCATGCGAAGAGGACGATCAATCGTGGCAGAAAAAGTGTTGGCGGCCGTCCGGACCGGACCGAGCAAGACCGAAATCCGCGAATACGCGATGCCGGACATTCCGTTCGACGGCGCCCTGCTGAAGATGGAGGTCGGCGGCATCTGCGGCACCGACGTCAAGCTCTACAAGCATCCGCCGAACAACAAGCCCACCATCATGGGCCACGAGAACATCGGCTACATCGCCAAGGCCGGCCGCGACTTCACCCAGCGCAAGGGCTTCAAGGAAGGCGACCTCGTCTTCGTCGAGCATTACGTGTCGTGCGGCAAGTGCGAGTGGTGCAACGCCGGCCAGTACCGGCATTGCGAGAACACCAACTGGCGCACCAATCCCGACGCCATCCGCTACGGCTACACCTCGGACGAGAAGCCGCCGCACCTCTGGGGCGGCTTCGCGCAATATATGTACCTGCCGTGGAACGCGGTGATCCATCATGTGCCGAAGGGTGTCACGCCCGAGCTCGCCGGCCTCGTCACGCCTATGGCCAATGGTGTGGAGTGGTCGCTGTTCGACGGCCAGGTCGGCTACAACTCCACGGTCCTCATTCAGGGACCGGGCCAGCAAGGCCTGTCGCAGACCGTGATCTGCAAGCAGGCCGGCGCGTCGCTGATTATCGTCACCGGCACCGCCAAGGACAAGGCGCGGATGGAGGTCGCCAAGAAGCTCGGCGCCGACTACGTGATCGACGTCAGCAAGGAGGACCCGCTCGCCCGCATCATGGAGATCACCGGCGGCAAGGGCGTCGACGTCGCGCTCGACTGCACGGCGGGCGCCGGCACCATCCCGATCCTGCTCGGCATCGAGGCGCTGAAGCGCAAGGCCGGCATCATCGTGGCGCAGGGCGAGTTGAAGGAATTCCCGAACTTCCCGCTGGAAAAATTCACCGTGAAGTTCATCACAATGAAGAGCGCGCGCGGCCACAGCTACCGCGCCTGCGAGCTGGCGCTGGAGCAGATCGCGTCGAAGCGCTTCCCGCTCGAGCTCGTCACCACGCATCGCTTCGGACTCAATGACGTGGACAAGGCCATCAAGGCGGTCGGCGGCGAAGGCGTGCCGGATGTGATCCACGCCTCGCTGATGCCGTGGCTGTAAAAATCTCCTAGGAGGTCGGTCTTGGATGGGACCAACCAGAGCGAAGCTTTCGAGATCATCGTGGGCGAAAAGCTCAGCGCAGTGACATTCGTTCTGGACTACTGGCAGCTTCAGTTCGAAGGTCCAATGATCAACGTCATGTCGCGCATTGAGGTGCACAATGATGGCGCCACAGTGCGCGACAGCGATTTTGGATTTCGTGACCGGCTGTGCGGCCAGATCGGCAAGATCGTGACCAACGCCGAGCTTTCAGCAGACGAGTTGACCATCAGATTCGAAGATCGCTCCACGATCGCGATTTCCATTCGCGACGAGGATTATCACGGCCCGGAAGCACTCCTGCTGACAGACGCGGCTCGCAAATTATTTGTCGTGATCTGACTGATGTTGTGACGCCGCGCAGGATCAAGATCGCAAACGCCGTCACCGACCCGGCAGGTATCAGCCCGGAAATATGCGCGAAGATCGTTCTCGATCGTAGACCCAGATGGCTCAGCGGCGCGTGATCCAGAACTCGTACATGCCCTTGAACATGTCCGGGTTCTCGGTTTCGAACTGGTGCCACAGGCCCAGCTCCGTGGCGTCCTGAGCCGGAAAGCGCTGGCGAAATGCCGCCAGCGCATCGGGCCTGAGGAAACCGAGAAACTTGAGGCCGTTCTCGTCCAGGAACGACTGAATCTGCGGGATCGTGAAATCGCACTCCTGCGCATGGAACAGGAGATCGCGGCATTCGCTGGTGGCGTAGAAATCCGGATAGCGGATGACGTCGACGAACGCCGGCTCGGATGCGGCCGCGGCGGCCAGCTCCTGCCGCGCGCGACGGATATCGTCGGCAGACGAGCCGTGTCCACGCGCTGTCACGAATTCGCGTGCCTTGGCAATGTTGCGGCGGGCGAGCGCGCTGTAGAGCCCGATATGCATGAGCCCGTCCGGACGAAGGAGCGAGAGAAGCACGCGCCAGCCTTTCGCAGGATCGGCAAGGTGATGCAGCACGCCGCTCGACGAAACGATGTCGAAGCGCTTGTCGATCGCGCCAAGCTCCAGGATATCGGCCTGCGCGTAATCGATCCGCTCCAGCGCCATCGCGCGTGATTTGTCTTTCGCGTAGGCGAGGCTCGACAGGCTGAGATCGACGGCGAGGATCTGCGCGGCCGGAAAGCCCTGCGCGAACAGAATGGACTGGTGGCCGGTGCCGCAGCCGGCGATCAGGATGTCGAGGGCGACCTGGCGCACCGGCAGATGCGGCGCCAGCCATGAGTCCGCCACCACCGGCGCGCCGAGCGCCGGCAGCCTGCCCCAGCGCGGATACGGATTCTGCTCGTATTGATCGGCGACCGCGCGCGACGTGGCATCGGCGATCGGCGTCAGCTGCGGCATCGACTTGCGATGGCGCCGCAAGGCATCGGTCTCGCGCGCAATCTCTTCGAGGAGGTTCGTCAGCGGCTGCGGCAACGGTTTTCCGCGCAGCGCATCGGCCGCCAGGCGGTCGAGCGGTTCATAAGCGCCGAGCATCGCGATCGCTGCGGGCACGATCCGGCCGCGCGATGCAATAGCATCCTCAATTTGCTCACGCAGGCGCGCGACCTGGTTGCTCTCTTCAGGCGAAACATCAAACACGTATTCGTTGGCGATGCATTGGCGCACCAGCGCGCAACACAGGCGCAGCACGCTGTCGTCGATGCGCTTGGGATCGCGGTTCGCGGTATCGAGCAGACCCGCGCGCAGCGAGGTCAGAAACCGCTCCAGATCGAGCCCTATGACCTTGCCGGTTTCCAGCATCGCCAGCAGCACCGGATGGGTCGCAATCGTTGTGAGCCCTGCGGCGCCGAAAAGTTCGGCGAGTGCGAGCCGCCGCGGCCAGGCCTGAACGGCCCGCGCGATCGCGGGCCCCAAGATCGGATCGCGATCCAGCAAGCCCCGCACGACGCCGGCGAGATCGGCCGGCACGGCCCACGGCTCGCGCAGCGCCCGCGCGATCACGTCGAGCATCGACTCGGCGCCGGGAAAATACGACCAGCGCTGCACGGTGGCCGCGAAGAACGCCTTGGTGTCGGCGGTCTCGGCCATGCGGATCACGCGCGCGGCGAGATCCATAGCCTCCTCGTCGCGGCCGGCCGCGAGTGCGCGCCAACCCTCGTCGAGGAAGGCATAGATCAGGCTCAAATCGGCCGCGGGCTGCGGCGGCGCGCCGGTTCGCCGCACGGCGCCCTTCTCTGCGGCCCGCCGCATCTTGCGATTCATCTGCCGTCCTCGCTGGCTCAGGACAGTCTTAGGCCATGGGGCCAAGGTAGCAAAGACCGCGACCCGTGCGACGTTGGCTCCGGGCTGTTATGCTGACCGCACGCAACCGTCGGGAATGAATCATGCCTCACAGAAAGGTCCGGATTGCCATTCCGGTCGGCGATCCGACCGGCATCGGCCCGGAAATCTGTCTAAAGGCGGTGCTCGATCAGCAGGTCCGCGCCGCGTGCGATCCGACGATCGTGTGCGATCCGGAGCTGCTCGCACGGCATGCCAAGGCGTGCGGCTTGAGCGCTGCACTGGACGGCGTCGATGTGCTGGCCTGCCCGCAGCCCGAAACCGCCACGCTCGGCTTCGGCGTCACGACGCCTGCGGCCGGCCGCGCCTCGATCGCGTTCTGCGCCGCGGCCGTGAAGGCCGCCATGGCCGGCGAGGTCGATGCCGTGGTGGCGGCGCCGCAGAACGAGACCTCGATCGCGCAGGCCGGCATCAAGTTCGACGGCCACCCGTCGTTCGTGGCGCGGCAGACCGGCAGCGACGAAGACGGCGTCTACATGATGCTGTGCTTCGGCGACACGCGGATCGCGCATTGCACCTTGCACCGGAGCGTGCGGGATTCGATCGCGCTGATTACGAAGGACAATGTCGCGCGCACGATCCGCGCCACCAACGTGGCGCTGACCCGCATGGGCATCGCGGCGCCGAAGATCGCGGTCAGCGGCCTCAATCCGCACGCTGGCGAAGGCGGGCTGTTCGGTCGCGAGGAGATCGAGATCATCCGGCCCGCGATGGACATCGCCGCGGCCGAGGGCATCGCGGTCAGCGGGCCCTACGGCGCCGACACCATGTTTCACATGCCGGGCTTCGATGCCTTCGTGGTGATGCTGCACGACCAGGGCCACATCGCGACGAAGCTGCTCGCGCAGAACGCCGCCGCGGCGCTCACCATCGGCACGCCGATCCTGTTTGCGTCGGTGGCGCACGGCACCGGCCATGACATCGCCGGCAAAGGCATCGCCAACCCCGCCGCGATGATCGAGGCGGTGCTGCGGATGGCTAAGGCAAGGCATGTTGCGCGCTAATACTGCAGCCTGTGTCCCGCACGCGGTGCAGCGCGTAACGAAGTGGAGCGGTGCACCGCAGATGCGGGACCCCGGTTGCTGTCGGTATAAAGAAAGAAACCGGGGTCCCGGGTCTGCAGCGCACCACTGCGCTTCGCTTGTGCTGCGCCGCGCCCGGGACACGTGGGGGTAAGGCCCTAGCGTCCGCCGTTCTGCTTCAACGCATCGAAGCCCGGAGCATTCGCGACCTGATCGAACCAGTCGAAGCCCATCTCCTTGACGATGCGGTTCGACATCACGATCAGCCGGCAGTCTTCGTGATCGCCGGCGACGTGCTGATGGTTGGTGAACGGCGGGATGTAGATGTAGTCGCCGCGCTTCCACGAATACGCCTTCGGTTCCGCGGCCCATTCCCACTGGAACGCCTCGAGGCAGTCCCACTTCAGGTCCCAGTGCAGGTCGTAGCCCGAGCCCTCGGCAACGAAGATGATCTCTTCCCACATATGACGATGCACGCCCGACTTCTCGCCGGGCTTGAGGAACTGCATGTAGGCTTCGACGCACATTTCGCGCGTGTTCAGCTTCTCGTGCACCAGATGCTTGATCAGGCCGTCGGCACATTGCTCCCAAGGCATGTCCTCGGCGAGCACGACGTTGGTCTTGCTCTCATAGGCCTTGCGGAATTCCTGCGAGGCCTTCGCTTCGTCAGCGCGGTAGGTGGCGGTCTTGTTGCCGGAGAGCGCCGGGCCGCGATCGGTGAACAGTGTCATGGCTTGTCGCTCCCTTTAGATGTCGCTCGGCGGCTTGTAGTTCTCCGCCCCCTTGGGCGGAATCTTCGGCGGCCATTCCACGATCTTCTGGAAGAGAAGGTGCATGAACAGGAACAGCGGCTTGGCCTTGAAGACCAGGAGGATCGCTTCCTCGTCCTTCGAGTCGTTGAAGTGCTGGTGCACGCAGGCGTTCTCGACCAGCATCACGTCACCCGCTTTCCACGGAATGTGCCGGCCGTCATGCACGTCGTGGCCGTGGCCCTTCAGCACGTAGAACACCGCGCTGTTGAGATGGCCGTGCTTCTGACCGCACGCACCCGGCGCGTAAGCCTCGATGTGCGACTCGATCGACTGCGTGATGTTGACGGCCTGCGGCGAGATCACGCTCTTGCCGTAGTGGCCCGGCCCGCCCTTCCACGGCACGTCTTTGGAGGAGAACACCCGTGGCTGGTCGATGAGCTGCTTGTAGAGATGGCTGTAGGTGCCTTCGAGCGCGCGCACGAAGGTGCGCTTCTTGGCCCAGCGCTCCCAGTGCTGGTTTTCCTTCTCGGCGCGTTCGTCATCCGGCTGGTTGTGTCCCACGCCGGGCGTTTCAAGAATCCCTGTCATTTCGCCTGTTCCCTGCGACTGGTTGCGCCCAATAGATTTTCTTCGCGGTTTCTTGACGGCTTCTTGGCGACGAAGCTCTATCGGCGAGCGAATGGTGGTGTATGAACTCACCTTATCGCGCGTCCTTGTCAAATCAATGCGCTGGCGAGGATAATACGGACGTCGGAGCAACCGCCTGAAGAGCGTTTCGTTCCGAAGGGAGGAACATGGTGCGTGTGATGTCGATGCGTGTTCTGCTGACAGCGGCTTTCGCCGTGATGGTCGCGACCAGCGCACAGGCGCAGAGCGTCGCCGATTTCTACAAAGGCAAGATCATCGATCTCTATGTCGGCTACAGCGTCGGCAGCGCCTATGACCTCTACGCCCGCCTGCTGTCGCGCCACATGAGCAAGCACATCC
>CAKZHN010000199.1 GCA_936924235.1 uncultured Rhodoplanes sp.
AGCGCGTGATGGATGACGTCGCCGCAGAACACCGCGCGGCGTCCGGCGTCGGCGAGATTGAAGATCACATGGCCCGGCGAATGACCCGGCGCGGCCTGCACCGAAAGCTTGCTAGTGACATCGTAGCCGTCGTCGACCAGCACGGCCTGGCCCGACTGCACGACCGGCAGCACGCTGTCCTCGTAGGCGGTGTGGCGTTCATCCGTGGCCATCTTCGGGTTCTTGCGCTTGTCCCAGAAGGCGTCGTCGGTGCGCGAGAACAGGTACTTGGCGTTCGGGAAGGTCGGCACCCAGCGCCCGTCGCGGAGCTGCGTGTTCCAGCCGACGTGATCCGCATGCATATGCGTGCACAGCACCATATCGACGTCCTCGGGCGCGCAGCCTGCGGCGCGCAGGCGCGACAGATAAGGCGTGTCGAGCTGGTGGAAGCGTGGCGACCACGGCCGGTCCTTGTGGTTGCCACCGCAGGTGTCGAGCAGAATGGTGAGGCCGTCGAGGCGGATCAGCCAGGAATGGATGCTGGTGACGACGCGGTCGCGCTGCGGATCGTAGTGATTGGGCACCAGCCAATCGAGATGGCGCTTGAGCACCTCGCGCTCGAAGTTCGGAAAGTACCGGTCGCAGGGCTGGCTCGCGACGCCGAGTTGCTCCTCGATGCGGGTGATGGTGGCGGCGCCGATTTTCCAGGTGTTCATCGACTGAGTGGTCATCGCGCCATCATCCGCTGCAAGTCAGTCGCCCGCGTTTACGTGTTTCGCGGATAACCGCCGCCACGGCCCGGCGCGCCGAGCGACTGCCAGTATTCCAGGATGCCCATCATGCCGGCGAAGCGCACCAGCAGGAACGGATGCAGGCCGAGCTCATAGAGCCGGATCATGTTGCGATCCCGCATCGCCTTCAGCTCTTCCTCGGTCACCGTATAGTTCTTGCGGAAATAGTCCGGATCGTCGTCGAGCTTCTTGGCGAGCGTCTTGTCACGGATCATGTCGCTCGCGATCACATTGAGCGCGCTGGTCAGGTGCCGCATCTGCGTCGCGAACGGATGCAAAATCTTCTCGGTGTCCGGCATCGCTAGAGCTCCCAGTACAGATAGCCGAGACCGATGTGCCAGAGCCGGATGTAATCCAGCACCTTGCACTTCACGTCGCCGCAGATGCCTGCGGTGATCACCCAGTTGATCAGCTCGCCATTGCCGGACTGCATCAGATCGTCGGGCGTGAACTCGGCGAGCTTGCTGCCTTTGCCGCTGGCGAGGATGTCGAGCACCTTCTTATCGAAGGCCTCGTCGACATGGCCATAGAGCGGCGTGCCCGGATAATGCGACATGCCGCCGGTCGCCAGCACCAGCACGCGGTCGTCGACTTCGTCGAGGATCTCGCGCATCGCCTGTCCGAGCTTGTAGGAGCGCCTCGGCCACGGCAGCGGCGGCACGTAGCCGTTGGTGAACATCAGCATGACCTTCTTGTCGGCCTTGGGATTGAGGAAGTTCGTGGTCAGCACCTCCTCGCCGTCCATGGTGCCGTCCGACGTGAACGGCACGTCGAAGTCTCGCTCCAGCAGCCCCTTGAGCAGCCGCACGCTGAGATCGGTGTTGACCTTGTAGACGTAGGGCTTGTCCTTCTCCCAGTTCGCCATGTGCTGCGGGATGCCGCTCGGCGCCGACTGATAGTCCTGTTTGCCCTCGTACTTGCGATAGGTCGCACCGGTGATCTTCTCGATGGTGTCGGGATCGGTGACGCCGCTGCCCTTGGCCTCCTGGCCGACGAACAGCGCAAACGGCGGATAGCAGCGGAAGTCGAAATTCACGAAGTGATCGTCGTGGATCACCAGGATGGTGTCGGGATTGGCGCGCTCGACCTGCTCCCGCAGCGCGATCATCGCGTTGCGGCCCTTCTGCACGTCGGCCTTGTATTGCTCGTTCTCGGCCGGCCGCGTGAACAGCTGAAGGTGCGAATGCGGTGCAGCGACCGCTCCAACCAAAGGCATCGGCATCTCCCTCGACCGAAAATAGTGGACCATGCGCCTTTGCCCGAAACAACATGCAATATCGCATCGCTCGATATCGCCCGCGTTGACCGTCCGGGCGGCGTTCCTATACTCGGACCTGCCGGCACCTAATTGTTGAGCGCATCATGTCGAAATGGCATTCGATCGTTGCGGCACTGGCCGCGCTTGCCGCCCTGGCATTCTCGCCGTCCTCTCACGCGCAATCCCCCGAAGTGTGGCCGCAACGCGCGGTGCGCTTCATCGTCGGCCTCGGCCCCGGCAGCGCGCAGGACCTCGCGGCGCGGCTGTTCGGCGATCAGCTCGCCAAGCGCTGGGGCCAGCCGGTGGTGGTCGAGAACAAGCCCGGCGCCGACGGCATCAATGCCATCAACGCGTTCACGACCGCGCACGACGTGCACACCCTGCTGTTCGCGGCGTCCGGCACCTTCACGGCGCATCCGACGCAATATGCCAAGCTGCCCTACGACCCGAGCGACCTCGTTCCGGTGGCGCGGGTGTCGAGCACGGTCATCGCCGTCGCGGTGCCGGTCGCGCTCAACGTCAACACGATCGACGAGCTGGTGGCGCTCGCGCGTAAAGAACCGGGCAAGCTCAATCTCGCGCCGACGCCCGGCACCACCGAGATCACGTTCGACAATTTTCTCAAGACCACCGGGATCACCATGACCAAGATCCCGTATGGCGACATCACCAAGGCGCTGACCGACCTGAGCGAGAACCGCGTCCAGGTGCTGGTGGCGGGCGTCGCCATCGCGAAGTCGCAGGTCGAGGCCGGCAAGGTGAAGTTTCTCGCCGTCACCAATCTCAAGCGCGCGTCGTGGATGCCCGAACTGCCGACCGCGATCGAGGCGGGCTATCCGTCGCTCGCGCTCGACGGCCTGATCGGATTGTTCGGTCCGAAGACGCTGCCGCGCGCAACGGCGGAGCGGATCGCAGCCGACGTGCAGGCCGTCGCCACCGATCCGGCCATTGGGCCCAGACTTGCCGCCGCCGGCCAGCAGATCGACCCGGGCGGCACCGCGGAGTTTGCGGCCGCGGTGGAGGCGCAACGCGTCAGCATCGCCGCGACGGCGAAGTCGCTCGGCATTCAGCCGGTACGGTAGCACTCGCGCCGCTCGCCTGCGTGATACAATCGCGCCCCAGCTTTGGAGCAGCCGATGGTTCCGGTGACTTTTTACTTGCGCGATATCGATGCGGACGTTGTTCGCGCCTGGAAGGACCATTTCAAGGACATCGACAACGTTCAAATCTCCAAGGGCGACATCTTCGAAATCGACGCCGACGCCATCGTCAGTCCAGCCAACAGTTTCGGCTACATGGATGGCGGCATCGACCTGGTTTATGTCCGGCGCTTCGGCTGGGAATCGCAGGATCGTCTGCAACGGCATCTCAAGGACGAGCACGACGGCGAATTGCCGGTTGGCCAAGCCGCGATTGTCGAAACTCTGGACCCGGTGATTCCTTATTTGGTCAGCGCGCCCACGATGCGCATGCCGATGAACGTTTCGGGGACTCTCAATGCCTATCTGGCGTTTCGCGCAGCAATCCGCGCCGTAAAGCAACACAACGCGAGCGACCAAAATCCCATACAGTCCGTGCTCTGTCCCGGCCTATGCACTGCGATCGGCCTGATGCCGCCCGGCAAGGCCGCAAAGCAGATGGCATTGGCGTATCGGGTCTGCGTGCTTGGCGAAAGGATCAACCCGCACGATCATCACAGGCTGCTTCGAGACTGACAACCTGGCGAGAAGACTGCGGCCTTACGCTTCAGAACGCGACGTTCAAACCAAGCTGGCCACCGTAGGCCGTCGCCTGTTGCTGGGCGAACTGACCGGTGAACGCCATCAATCCACTGACGCGGTCGGTGATCCTGACGGTCGTTCCCGCCGATGCGACGCCCCAGTCGGTGCCCAGCACGACCGCGGGCAGCGAAAAGCTCGGCGCCGCAACCGTTGTGAGCGACGCCGTGACAACACGGCCGTTGCCAATCCATTCGTGATTCCAGGCGGCTTTGGCGAACGGCCGCCACTGCCCCATTTCGATGGCGAACTGGTAGCCGAGCCCCGTCACGACGGAATCGCGAAGCTGGCGGTCAAAGCTCAGCGCCGTGAAGCTGCCGCTCTCGGTGAAGGAGCCTACGGTCACATGCTGCGCGGTGACGCCGAGGATCGGGCCGTGCGTAAAATTCCGGTAGGCGAAGTCGACACCGGTATTGACCGCAAGCGACAGATTGCTGCCGCTCACCGTCGCGCTGTTCGGCAACACGGCAATGCCGATCGGCACCGTCCGGTTGCTGTCATAGTGGATCGCGCCGTAGCTGCCGATGGTGTGCAGCCACAACCGCCCGAACGACCGCGCCGCGTAGCCGCTCACCGCGAACTCGTCCTGCCGGAAGCTGCCGAAGCCGTCGCTGAAGTTCGCCTTCTGCGTTCCAACCGAGAAGGCGAGGCCCAGCAACCAGCCGTTCGGCAGCTTGCGGTCGAGGCCCGCGGTCAGCGCAACGGGCGTGCCGGGATCGTCCGGAAACCCGGGCGCATTCCTGATCTGAAGGCTGCCGACGTCGCCGGTCACCCAGCCGTTGGTCCGGGAGGGACCATTGTTCTGCAGCGAGATCGCGATCTGATTGTCGATGGCGTTGACCATGGCGGCGCGCGTCTTGACCGGCGCCTCCGCCATCATCGAGATCATGCTCGGCGCAACAAGGAGGCTGTATTCGTAGTCCGCGACGATGCGCTGGCCGGCGGTTGAAAGGTGGATGAGATCGGCCAGCAGATGCGTCTGCGCGGCATCGGCCGAGACCAGCGTCGACACCGACGAGGTCGTCGAGCACATGGTCGCCCATGACGGGCCGGTGAATCCGGCGGGCGTCGTGCAGGCGGCTCCCGTCGCCGTGAAGCCGAATGTCGGATTGCCTTTGACCGCGAGCAGAACCGAGTTGGTGTCGACCGGGACGAAGTTCACGCCGGCCGAGGCAAGACCCGACCACAGAGAGTTGTTGTAGGTCGCGAAGAGCTGCCGCTGAGCCGGCGTGAGGCCGGCGCCCTCGGCAAAAAGATTCGGCACCACGATGTAACGCGCACCGGCAGCCTGGAGCTGGCTGATGGCATTGACCAGCGCTCCCGCCGCCGTCGTGACGCTGAGCGTGGTTGCGCCCGCGCTCAGCACGTCATTGCCGCCGGAGCTGATGACGAACAGCGCGTTGGGGTTGGCCACACCGCCGGTCGAGGCCAGATAGTTGGCGATCTGCGTCGCGGTCGGCACCGCACCGGTCAGCCCGGTCGTCGTCGGCTGGGCGTTCATTGCATCGCCGGTGGCGTAGTCGGTGCCGCCGGGCTGGTTCGCCGGATTGGCGTTGAGGCCGAACCGGCCTGCCAGCACCTCGATGCTCACCTGACCAGGGTTCGTCGTCGCCTTGCCGCCGCCCTGCTGGACCGCAATGGTGAAATCAGTATTGAACAGCGGATCGGTGGAGTTTGGCGGGAAGGCGGGATTTCGATACCAGCCGCTGTCAATCGTGCTGTCGCCGAAGCCGATGGTCTGGTTGTAGCGTTGCGCCGCGGCCGGCCCGATCGCCAGGATGCACAGCAGCGCCGACAAGCTCGCGACAAGCGTGAGGTGAAGACACCGACGCATACGACGACGCCACAATGCATACGCATTGAAATCCCCTCGGTTTTGTAAGGCATCGGCCGCCGGGAGGGAAGAGAGATGCAGCCGATGCGGCCGCCCCTACTCGACCTTTACATTCGCCGCGTGGATGACCTCGCCCCACCGGGTCGATTCTTTGCGCAGATATTCGGCGAAAGCCTCGGGCGGCCCGGAGATCGGCTGCACCGCGAGCGGATCGAGATACTTCTTCTTGAACTCCGGATCGGCGACGATCTTCTGCACGTCGGCGTTGATCTTCCTGACGATGTCCGGCGGCGTGCCCATCGCTGCGAACATCCCGAACGACACGCCGGCCTCGTAGCCCGGGACGGTTTCGGCGAAGGTCGGCACATCGGGAAACTGCGGCACGCGCCTGGGGCTGCCGAACGCCAGCATCCGGAGCTTGCCTTCGCGTACCGCGCTCAGCGCCACGGACGGCCCCATGATCACCGCATCGATGTGTCCGGCCATCACGTCGGTCAGCGCCGGCGCCGCGCCGCGATAGTGCACCGCCGTGATCTTGACGCCGGCGAGACTTTCCAGCTCCAGCGCTCCGATGTGCAGCGCGGTGCCGACGCCGGCCGAGCCGAAGGTCACCGCGCCGGGCTTCTGCCTGGCGAGCGCGAGCAGCTCGCTCAGGGACTTCGCCGGCACCGACGGATTGACGATCAGCGCCATCGGAATGGTGCCGTAGCCCGAGACCGGAACGAAGTCCCGCTCGGCATCGTAGGAAAGCTTGTCCTTGGCATAGAGATGCGGCTGGATCGACCAGATGGCGGTCTCGGACGAGAGCAGCGTCAGGCCGTCGCGCTCGGCCCGCATCACCGACTGCGCCGCGATCGAATATCCGGCGCCGCCACGGTTCTCGACGATGACGCTCTGCTTCCACATCTCCGACAACGACTGCGCGATGGCGCGGGTCAGCACGTCCGTCAGGGCGCCGGCCGCCGAAGTCACCACGATGGTGACGGTGCGGTCAGGATAGGTCTGCCCGAGCGCCGCAGGGCTAACGAACAGGCAGGCAAACAGGAACAGGCGGTTCAGCAGCGCAGTCATTCGCGGCATGTCGTGGTCATTCCGATTTCAACTTGAACACGCCCTGCACGAACGCTTTCACGGTCGCCTTCGCCTGGCGTGTCGCTTCGGGATCGTGGCCGATGTGCGGGCCACGCTCCACGCAAGGGTCCTGATAGTTGAACGGCGCCTTGGTCGACGCGTTGATGAGCAGGCCCGCCGGCTCCTCGCGGACCGTGCAATGGCGGACGCTCTGAGAATCCTTTGAAAGAGCCGCCGGCTGCGCGCCGAACGGGTTGTCGAAGCTATGCGGCGCATTGGGATATTCGGTGAGCTGGACGTCGTGGCCGGCGGCCTTGAGCCGCTCGACGTAGGGCTTGCACAGGGCGATCGGGTTGTAGTCGTCGACGGTGCCGCCGAAGATGCGGATCGGCCGGTCGGCGACGTCGGCGTCGGAGATGAAGGTCGTCGCGCAATCGGGATAGAACGGCAAATAGGCTGCGAACTCGATGCCCGACTTGTTCCAGGTCTTGTGGAAGCGCTTGAGGCTCGCATAGAGCGCCGCCTGGCCGCCGCGGGAGAAGCCCATCAGCGCGACGCGCTGCGGATCGACGCGCGGATGCTTCGCCAGCGCGTCGAGCCCGCGATAGATATCGAGGATGAAGTTGAGGCGGCCGAGCAGCGCCTGGTCGGTGCTGACCTGGGTGAGCCCACGGCCGGTGAAGCCGTCGAGCGCGAAGGTCGCGACGCCCATGGCGTTGAACTCCCGCGCCCACATCTCGATGTTGGCGCCCATGCCGCCGGAGCCGTGCTGCAGCACGACGACCGGCAGTCGGCCGGTGCCGTTCGGGATCCGCAATTGTCCGGTGGTGGTCGTCGCCTTGGCGTTGGCGTCGCCGGTCAGGAACTGGGCGTCGGACAGCGTGAGCGTGTTGATCGCGATCAGTTCGGTCCGCGCCGCCATGCCGTCGGTGGCCGGATCGGCGGCGGCAACCGACGCTGCGAGAGAAAAGCCGATTGCCGCGGCAACAAGCCGAATATTCATGAACGCCTCCCCTGTTCCCTGGCCTTATTCTTTATTCCTTCACCGCGCCGGTCATCGCCGACACGTAATGCTCCACAAAGAATGCATAGAGCACGACCAGGGGCAAGGAGCCCGCGATCGCCCCGGCCATCAGCGAGCCCCAGCGGTAAATATCGCCGTCGACGAACTCGTTGACGATCGCGACCGGCACGGTCTTGTGCGCTGTGGTCGAGAGAAACGTGAGCGCGTAGATGAACTCGTTCCAGCACAGCGTGAAGCAGAAGATGAAGGCCGAGATCAGGCCGGGCACCGCGAGCGGCAGCACGATCCGGATCAGGATCTGCCAGCGGCTCGCCCCATCAATGAGCGCGCATTCCTCGAGCTCGAACGGGATGGTCTTGAAATAACCCATCAGGAGCCAGGTCGAGAACGGAATGAGGATGGTCGGATAGGTCAGGATCAGGGCAAAGGGAGTGTCGAACAGGCCGTATTGGAAAACCACCGTCGACAACGGGATGAACAGGATCGAGGGAGGCACCAGATAGGCCAGGAAGATCGCGCCACCGACGAAGTTGGCGCCGCGGTAGCGCAGCCGCACGATGGCGTAGGCCGCCAGCACGCTCGCCACGATCGACAGCACGGTGGCGCTGATCGCGACGAACATCGTGTTCCACAGCCACAGCGGATAGTTGGTCTTGAAGATCAGCGTGTAGAAGTGCTTCAGCGTCGGCGCCGTGGTCCAGAACGGACTGACCCGGTCCATGTCGAGGAGTTGGTCGTCCGGTTTGATGGACGTGAGCGCCATCCAGTAGAACGGGAACAGCAGCACGAGGAGGATGATCCCGAGCGGCAGATAGAGCGTGACGAGGCGCCGCGGCAGCGTCTGCAGATAGGCCATGCCCTCGCTGTGGTCGACGGTCGGAGCTGTCGCGTCCGGAGCTGGCTTGCCGGTTGCCGCGCTGCGCAGGATGTCAGTCATTGCTCTCGCCCTGCTGCCATTTGCGCCGTTGCAGGCCGAACCACGAAATCAGGATCGCGGCGAGCAGAAACGGGATCATCGCGGTCGCGATCGCGGCGCCCTCGCCGAGCTGGCCGGCGATGATGGCGCGCTGATACGACAGGGTCGCCATCAGCTGCGTGGCGTTGACCGGCCCGCCGCGCGTCAGCACCCAGATCAGCTGGAAGTCGGTGAAGGTGAACAGCACCGAAAACGTCATCACCACGGCGATGATCGGGGTCAGCAGCGGATAGGTGATGAAGCGAAAGCGCTGCCAGGCACTGGCGCCGTCGACGGTCGCGGCCTCGTAGAGCGAGGGCGACACCGTCTGCAAGCCGGCGAGCAGCGTGATGGCGACGAACGGCACGCCGCGCCAGATGTTGGCGAAGATCACCGACCAGCGTGCGTTCCACACGTCGCCGAGGAAGTCGATGTTGCTGGAGATGATTCCGAGATGCCGCAGCGTCCAGGACACGATGGAGAACTGACTGTCGTAGATCCACCAGAACGCGATGGCCGACAGCACGGTCGGCACGATGAACGGGATCAGCACGATGGCGCGCAGGATCGCCTTGAACGGCAGGTTCTCGTTCAAGAGCAGCGCAAGATAGAGCCCCACGGCGAATTTGATGATGCTGGCGACGCAGGTGTAGAGCAGCGTGTTGAACACCGACAGCCAGAAGATCGAGTCGTCCCAGAGCCATTCGTAATTCTCGGTGCCGACGAAGACACCTGAGCGGCCGATCTTGGCGTCGGTCAGCGACAGCCAGACGCCGAGCCCCAGCGGATAGGCTAAGAACAGGATCAGGAACCCCGCGGCGGGCAGCATGAACCACAGCCCGAGCCAGTTGCGGTTCACCTTGAGCTGCTGCCACGCCGTGACATCGCGCGGCGCGGACCTTGCTGACGCTTTCAACGCAATGTCGGCCATTCAGTCCTCTGGTTCACCGCATCAAGGAGGGCAGCTTCGCGCGAACCCGCCCTCCCCGCGCAGACCGTTCAGCGATAGATCCGCTTGAGCTGCCGCTCGGCGATCTTGATCGCGCCCTTGGCGTCCTCGTGGCCGGTGCAGTAGGCCGCGAACATGTCGAGCACCACGAAGTCGGCGATCGCACTCGCCGCCTTCTCGCCGACCGAGCCGAGCCCGCCCGCGGTGAGCGTGCGCTTGGCGACGTCGCGGAACGGCGTGGTCTTCGGATCGGCGGTCCACACCGGATTGGCCTCGTAGGCGTTGAGGGTTTGCGTGAGATAGCCCTTCGAGGCGGTCAGCCATTTGTTGAACTGATCGGCATCGAGCATGTAGGCCATCAGCGCCTTACAGGCCTGCGGATATTTCGTGTAGGTCATCGCCATCAGCGGGAATAGCAGGTGGAATTCGGTCGGTTTCCCGACCGGCCCGACCGGCCAATAGGCATGGTCCATATCTTCGGCGATCTGCTTCTTGCTCGGATCGTTTTGCGCAGCGACATAGATCGAGATGCCGTTGTCGGTCCAATGCACCTCGCCGCCGAGGAAGGCCTTGTTGTTGAAGGCATCGTTCCACGACGCGGTGCCGGCCACGAAGGTCTCAGAGAGCGCCTTGGCGTAGTTGAGCGCCTTCTCGGTCTCCGGCGAGGCGATGATGACCTTGTCGTCCTTGTCGACGACGTTGCCGCCGTGCGCCCACAGGCACCAGTGCACCCAGGCATTGCCGTCGCCCGAGGCATGGCCGAGCGCCATGCCGCCCGGCGTGCCCTGCGCCTTCATCGCCTTGGAGTAGGCGAGGAATTCGTCAGTGGTGGTCGGGAACTTGGAGAAGCCCGCCTTCTTCGAGGCCTCGACGCGGTAGTTCAGAAGATTGCCGTTGTAGCAGACCGGGATCGCGATCCACTTGTTGCCGCTGCCCTTGCCGTAGGTGACCGCGGTCGGCACCCAGCCGCCGTACTTCTTGCCGAGATAATCCGCGACGTCGGTGACGTCGACGCACTTCTGCGGGAACAGATGCGGCAGCGAATAGAGCCCCCAGAACAGGTCGGGGCCCGCGCCGGTGTTGGCGGCGACCGAGGCCTTCGGCTGCACGTCCTCGAACGACTCGCGGGCGATCGTGACCTTGACGCCGGTGGCCTTGGTGAACGCCTCCATCAGCGCGACGAACGCATCGTCTTCCGACTGCACGAAATACTTCCAGCGCAGGATCGAAAGCTCGGCGCCCTTCTCCGGCTTCCACGGCGCGGCCTGCGCCCACGCCTTCGACCAGTCGAGGAAAGAGCCGCTGGTGATGGCGGCGCCGAGGGCCGCGCCGCTGCCGAGCAGCGTGCGGCGGGTGAAGATCGTCATGGCCGTTCCTCCCGTTGGATGTTGTGCAGTTCAGTTCGTCAGTCGCTTCCCCGTGGCTTCGTCAAACAGATGCACGAGCTTTGGATCAGGCCTGAGCCTGATCCGGTCGCCCGGCTTGAAAGGATGACGCTCGCGAAACACGGCGATCACGTCGCCCTGGCCGAGCCGCGCCACCACCTGCGTTTCCGATCCGGTGGGCTCGACCACCTGGACCACGGCCTCGACGCCGTCGTCGGCGAGCGCGAAGTGCTCCGGCCGCACGCCCGCGATGGCGGCGCGGCCGTCGCTGCCGGCCGGCGCTGACTGCAGCGCGAAGCTTGCGCCGGCCGCGCCCTCGAAGCTTGCGCTGCCGTTGAGCCGCACATGGCCCTTGAGCATGTTCATCGCGGGCGAGCCGATGAAGCCCGCGACGAACAGATTGTCCGGCCGGTCGTAAAGATCGAGCGGCGCGCCGATCTGCTCGACCAGGCCGTCATGCATCACGACGATCTTGTCGGCCATGGTCATGGCCTCGATCTGGTCGTGGGTGACGTAGATCGTCGTGGTCTTGAGCCGCTGATGCAGCTCCTTGATCTCGGTGCGCATCTGCACGCGGAGCTTGGCGTCGAGGTTGGACAGCGGCTCGTCGAACAGGAACACGCGCGGGTCGCGCACGATGGCGCGGCCCATGGCGACGCGCTGGCGCTGGCCGCCGGAGAGCTGGCGCGGATAGCGGTCGAGCAGCGCTTTCAATCCGAGGATGGCGGCGGCGCGCTCGACGCGCTCGCTGATCTCGGCCTTCGGCGCGCCGCGCAATTTCATGGAGAACGCCATGTTGTCGGCGACCGTCATATGCGGATAGAGCGCGTAGTTCTGGAACACCATCGCGATGTCGCGCTCTTTCGGCGGCAGCCGGTTAACGACGCGATCGTCGATGCGGATCTCGCCTGCAGTGATGTTCTCGAGGCCCGCGATCATGCGCAGCAAGGTCGACTTGCCACAGCCCGACGGACCGACGAGCACGACGAACTCGCCGTCCTCGATCGAGATGTCGAGGCCGTGAACGACTGCCACCGCGCCGAAGGCCTTGCGGACCCCCCGGATCGTCACTGACGCCATTGGTTTCCTCCCGCCTGGAACAATGGCAGGCCCAGGGCTGCGTCTTTTTTGCGCGCAACCGCTTGGCCCGGATCATCAGGCTTTCGACCGGCGCAAATCAAGCCCGACGAAAGGTGCGGCTGGTTCGCTCTGCGGCTACGGTTCAGGCATAGCGCAACGCGTGGGCGGACGCCCGCGACACCCCGGATTCAAAAGCCGGCATTCGCGCGTCATGTCAGAGGCGCGTCACGTCAGAAAGCTATGTGTGAGCCCCTTCACTCGGCATCCGCCTGCGGCATATTAGAATCCGGATTGAACCGCAACGCAAGGTTGCCATAGCCTTCGTCTGCGGATTGAAGCTCGATCCAACCAGGACAACGTGGGGGCGCACGATGGCCAAACAGCGCAAGCAACGAACGAAGCGTGGACCGAAGCGGACCGCGCCAACCGGGCGGACCCGATCTGGTGCGGCAGCGCCCGCGGCGCAAGACACCGCCGACCGCGAGCCGATCGAGCTCAAGGATCAGAAAGTCGAGGAAGCGCTTGCGACCGGCGAGCATTCCGGATTGCTGGAGGACTATTTCGGGCCCGCTCAATATCAGGAACTGCGCAACCTCGCGCAGGAGGCCGCCTCGCGCGGCCGGCGCGGCGGCGATCGCGTCCTCATTCTTCCCGGGATCATGGGCTCGAAGCTCGGCTATCCCGGCAAGCTTCTGTTCGACGACGTGATCTGGGCCAACCCGGTCGCCATTGCGTTCGGCCGGCTTTCGGAGCTGCGGCTCGGCGGCGCGAGCAGCACCGTCGATGCGCTCGGCGTGATCCAGTTCGCCTACCTCAAAATGAAGCTGAAGCTGCAGATCGCCGGCTACGATGCCGACTTCTTTCCGTATGACTGGCGCACCAGCATGTCGCAGCTGGGCAAGAAGCTCGCCACGGAAATCGGCGGTGACCGCACGACCCATCTGGTCGCTCACAGCATGGGCGGCCTCGTCGCACGATCCGCCCTGCTCCAAAAACCCAGCAAGCTCGGCCGCATCATCATGCTGGGCACGCCCAACTTCGGATCGTTCGCGCCGATCCAGGCCTTCAGGGGCGTCGACTCCCTGATGCAGAAGATCGATTTCATCGACACGCATCATTCGGCGGCCGACCTGGCCGATATCTTCGGCACATTCCCCGGTCTCTGCGAGATGATGCCCTCGCCGCAGAAGTATCCGGCGGACTTTTTCAATCTCGACGTCTGGCCGCGTTCCGGCTCAAAACCAGGCCAGCCGATTCTGACGGCCGCCGGGAAGACGCAAGCACAGCTGCCGATCGACTACGACGATCTGGTCATCATCGCGGGCGTCGATCAGGAGACCGTGGTCGATGCCAAGGTCGAGAATGACGAGTTCGTCTATACCAAGTCGAACGCCGGCGACGGCACGGTGCCGCTGCAATGCGTGCTGCTGCCCGCCGCCAAGCACACCTACTATGTCGCAGAATCGCACGGCAGCCTCCCCAACAACGGCGATGTCGAACGCGCGGTCGATGCCATCCTGTCGGGCGGTGAGACCGACGTTCTGCCGACCCAATACCAGCCGACCCGGGGCCTGTCCTCGTTCCAGGTCAGGGAAAGCGCCCAGCCGGAGCCGCCCTATGTCGGCAATCGCGGCCGGGCGCTGAGCGCCCGTGAAAAACGGATGATCGTGCGGGAGGTCGCGGCGCCGGACGACAAGGCTGTTGTCGCTCCGCTGGGAAACGTGCCCGCCCTCGCCACCGCTCCCGTGCCGGTGGATACGACGGCCGCCGTGGCGGATGCCATCGTGGTCGGGCGACGCCGTCAGCATCGGCTCGATGTCACACTGGCCTACGGCAGCATCACAGAGGTCGAAGCGGACGCCTACGTGCTCGGCATGTTCAATCTGGTGCCGCCTGGCGGCGCGGCCGCCGTGGTGGACCAGCAGATGGGCGGCGCCATCCAGCAGATGTTCGCGCGGCGGATGTTCAACGCCAGCATCGGGGAAATCTCCATTCTACCGACCGGCAAGCATCCGGTGCGCGCGGACGTCATTGCCTTCGCCGGACTTGGCGCCTTCGACAGCTTCAACGAGCAGGTGCTCGACATCGTCGGCGAAAATCTGGTCCGCACCTTCATCAACACCCGGATCGACGATTTCGCCACCGTACCGATCGGCGGCGCGACGAGTGCCTTCACGCCCGGGGCACTGCGCAGCCTGATGTCCGGATTTTTGCGCGGACTGCAGGATGCCGACCACGACAGCCGATTCCGCGGCATCACGATCTGCGAGACCGACAAGGATCGCTTCGCGGCGCTGCAACAGGAATTCTATCGCCTGTGCGGCACGCGGCTGTTCGACGAGGTCGAGGTCACGTTGCGGGAAATCCATCTCCCCGAACCGGCGCCGCTGGCGGTATCGCGCCGCGAGGCCGGCCCGGCCGCCCCGCAAAACGTCTTTCTCATCATGCGGCAGGAATCGGCGCAGGACGCCGACCCGATCGAATACGGCTGCTCGATCCTCACGAGATCGGGAAGAGCACACG
>CAKZHN010000200.1 GCA_936924235.1 uncultured Rhodoplanes sp.
GTCGGCGATGTCCGCCTCGATCCGCGCCCGCGCCTTCTCGTCGATGGCGCGCGTGCCGAACGCGCCGATCAGCCCGTCGATGGTCAGCCCCGGAAAGCTCGCCTCGGCCGCGGTCGGAATGCCGGGCACCGCGTCCGCGTGCCGGCTCGCCGTCAGCGCCAGCACCTTCAGCTTGCCGGCCTGCACCATCGGCCGCACCACCACGTAGCCCGACAGGATCAACTGGATGCGGCCCTCGGCGAGATCGTTCGTGGCCTGCACGGTGTTGCGATACGGCACCTTGGCGATCACCAGGCCCTCCTTCTTCAGGAAGCCCTCGAACATGAAATCGAAAAAGCCGGTGAGGCTCGCCCAGTTGAGCTTGCCGGGATTGGCGCGGACGTCGGCGAACAGCTCCTTCAGCGAACTCCACGGCGAGGAGCCCGGCACCACCACGGCCACCAGCGGATTGGTGATGCGCGCGATCGGCACCAGCTCCTTCGCGTCGTAGGGCATCTTGTCGTGCATCCACGGATGATGCGTGAACGTCGAGGTCGGCGAGATCAGCAGCGTGTGGTCGTCGTTGGCGCCGATGAACGAGGACAGCGCCACCACGCCGTCGCCGCCCGGGCGGTTCTCGACCACCACCGACTGGCCCCACTTCTGCGCGAGCTTGTCGGAAAGAAGCCGCGCCGTGATGTCGCCGCCGGAGCCGGGGCCGAGCGGCACCACGATCTTCACCGGCCGCTGCGGCCAGGTGGCTTGCGCGTTGGCGTTCGGCGCGCCGAGTGCGAGCGCCGAAAGGAGAACCGCAACGGCAACACGCAGCATCGCGGCTCCTCAGTCCACCGCGACGAAGCCCGAGGCCTTCACCACCGGGCCCCAGCGCTTGAGATCGTCCTTGATCGTCTGCACGAACGCGGCCGGCGTCTGGTACAGCGGCTCGCTGGCAAACTTCGCCAGGGCGTCGATCATCGCGGCCGATTTCGTCGCTTCGCCCATCGCCTTGCTCAGCGCGTTGGTGATCTCATCCGGCGTCTTCGGCGGCAGGAACACGCCGAGCCAGGACTCGACCACGACGTCGTAGCCCTGCTCCTTCATGGTCGGCACCTCGGGCAGGAATTTCGAGCGCGCCGCGCCGGTCACCGCGAGGATGCGGATGGTGCCGGCCTGGCCGAGCGGCATGCTCTCGCTCACCGGGTTGACGCTCGCCGCGATGTGCCCGCCGACCACGTCCTGCAGCGCCGGCGCGCCGCCGCGATAGTGCACCGGGTTCATCGCGACCTTGGCTTCGTTGGCAAACATCACTCCGGCGAAATGCGGCGTGGCGCCGGCCGAAGTGGTGCCGTAGGCGGCTTTGTCGGGATTGGCCTTGCACCACTCGACGAAGTCCTTGAGCGTCTTCACGCCCGCCGGGACCATGGGGCCGACGTTGTAGGACAGCATCGACTTGGTCGCGGGGCCGACCGCGGTGAAATCCTTCAGCGGGTCGTAGCTCAGCGTCTTGAAGCTGTGCGGATAGAGCGTCATCGGGAAGTCCGGCGTGAACAGCATCACGCTGCCGTCGGGCTCGGCGTTCTTGACGTATTCCACCGCAAGCCGCGCGCTGGCGCCGGGCTTGTTCTCGACCAGCACCGCCGACGCATAGGGCCCGCGCAGGCTTTCGGCCAGCACGCGGGCCGTGACGTCGGTGCCGCCGCCGGCCGGGAAGCCGACGATAATGTGCACCGGCTTCTTCACGGTCTGCGCGAAGGCGCTGCGAGGAGCGCCCGCGAGGAGAAGACCCGCGGAGCCCGCGAGAAGTTGGCGGCGGTCGATCATGCGTAAGCTCCCGTCAGTTCTTGAACTCGCTCTTCTTGGTGTTGGCGATCTTGATGAGCGTCTCGGCGTCCTTGCGGTCCTGCTTGAGGAAGGCCGCAAAATCGGCCGGGTTGGTCGCAGCCGGCACGACGGCCTGTTTCTCCAGGAACTGCTCGAACTTCGGATCGCTGAACAGCTTCTGGAATTCGCTCGACAGCTTCGCCACCACATCGGGCGGCGTGCCCTTCGGCGCGGCAAGCCCCCACCAGCCCTGGCCCGGATAGTCGCCCCAGCCGACTTCCTTGAAGGTCGGAACGTTCGGCAGCACCGGCGAGCGCTTCGCCGAAGTCACCGCCAGCGCCTTGACCTTGCCGGCCTCGACCAGCGCCGAGAAGTTGCCGACGCCGAACCGCGTCACCTGCACGTCGTTCGCGGCCAGCGCCTGCGCGGCCGGCCCGCCGCCGCGATAGGGGATGCCGACGATCTTGGTGCCCCACTGATTGTTCATCCACTTCAGGAACAAGTCCGGATAGGAGCCTTCGCCGAGCGTCGCGTAGTTGAGGCCGTCGGGCTTGCTCTGCGCGAGCTTCTTCATTTCGTCGACGGTGTTCACGTTGATGGCCGACGACGCGAACAGGCCCTCGACCAGGAAGAACAATCGCGCCACCGGAACGAAATCGGTGTCGGCGTTGTAGGGCAGGTTGGAGAACAGCAGCGGATTGAACGACATCGTCGAATGATAGATGACGCAGATGGTGTAGCCGTCCGGCGCCGACTGGGCGCAGGAGTTGGCGGCGAGAATCCCCGACGCGCCGCCGTTGTTCTCGATCACCACCGGCTGGCCGAGCCGCTGCTGCAACTCGACCGCCGCGGCGCGCATGATCACGTCGGTGACGCTGCCGGCCGCGATCGAGACGATCATGCGGATCGGCTTGTTCGGATAGCTCTGCGCGCCGGCGAATGTCGTGGTGGCCGCAAGCGCCAGCAGCGCAACAGCGGCGCGTCTCCAAGCACGCATCGTGGTTCCTCCCGTGAAGCGTTTTGTTCGTGGCGTTATTATCCAGCCGCTTCACGGCCGGCACAACCGCGATGTCGTCCGCTCCGGCCCGCGATGCGATACAGCCCGGGGGCTTTCAAACGAAAGCGCGCCGGGCTGCAGGGAAGCGAAACGTCTCAGAGCTTCTTGTTGAACGCGTCCTGGATGAACTCGTCGAGCATCCGGAAGGTCTGATGCGCGGCGCCGGCGTGATACTCGGCGACGCCCTTCATCATGGTCTCTTCCTCGGCGAACGAATGCAGCCGGCCGCCGAAGTCGAGCAACTGCCAGTTGGCGCCGACGCCGTCCATCTCGGCCTCGAGCGCGTCGCGGTCGGCCTTCGGCGCCACCGGGTCCTTGGAGCCGTGAATGACGAACACCGCGGCTTTGACGTCGCCCTTCTTGGCCGGCATCGTGGTCTGCAGGTCGCCGTGCAGGCTCACCACCGCGTCGAGGTCGGCGCCGGAGCGCGCGAGCTCCAGCACGTTGCCGCCGCCGAAGCAGAAGCCGACCGCGGCCTTCTTCGAGCTGTCGCCGATGCCGCGCTTGTTGGCCTCGGTGACGAGACAGGCCAGTGCGGCGTTGACGCGCTTGCGCCCTTCAACGCGGTCGGCGCGCACCGCCATCATCCATTCCTGGGACGTGGGCGGACCGGCGCAGGTCTTGCCCTCGCCATACATATCGACGACGAGCGCGACATACTTGTCGCCGGCCATCTTCTCGGCGCGCTTGATCGCGTGCTCGGTGACGCCGAGCCAGTTCGGCATCACCAGAAGGAGCGGGCGCTTGCCGCTGACCTTGTCGTTCCACACCAGCGCATGCTTGGCGTTGACGTTGCCGCACTGGGCATCAAAGCGTTCGACTGCCACGACTGTCCTCCCAAAAATGACGTTCCAGGTCACATTGCGTGGCGCGTAAGTTCCGCAGTCGGCGCACCCGAGTCAACAGGCCGCTTACTCGATCACCTCGTCGGCGGTGGCGAGCAGCGACGGCGGGATGGTGAGGCCAAGTGCCCGCGCGGTCTTGAGATTGATGACGGTCTCGAAGGTGGTCGCCAGCGGGACCGGCAGGTCGGCCGGTTTTTCGCCTTTGAGAACCCGGGCGACGTAGCGTCCCGCCTGTCGGTGCGCTTCCGGGAAGCTCGCTCCGTAGCTGATCAATCCGCCGGCCACGACCGGCTCGTGCGTGTGGAAGACCGTCGCGATCCGGTCACGCTGCGCCTGCGCCGCGATGCGTTCGCGCCGGCCGAGCAGGAACGGGTCGGGGTTGACGACAAGCCCGCCGGCATTCTTCTGCTTGAACATCGCAAAGGCAGCATCGATCTCGGCGTCGGTGGTGGCCTTCGCCACCACGAGGGCTTGGCGCAGCGAATCCGCCGCAGCCAGCATCTCCTTGGTGTCCGGCTCCGCATTCTGATTGGTCGGATTCACCAGCAGGCCGCTTACCGCGGACTGCGGCACGATCTCGCGCAACAACTGCAGGCGCTTCGCGCCGACCGCATTGGCGAGCGCGGTGACGCCCGTGATGTTGCCGCCCGGCCGGTTGAGGCTCGCCACCAGGCCCAGCTTGACGGGGTCCGAGCCCATGAAGAACACGATCGGGATGGTTTGCGTCGCGGCCTTGACGGCGAGCACCGCCGGCGGGGCGATCGGCACGATGACGTCCACCTTGCGCACGACCAGGTCGGCCGCCATGCCCGGGAGCCGATCGTACTGGCCTTCCGCCCAGCGATATTCCATCGCGACGTTGCGGCCGACGACGAAGCCCGCTTCGCCCAGTCCCTTGTGAAACGCCTCGACGTAGCGCTTCCACTCGTCGAACGAGGTCAGGCCGATGAAGCCGATGACCGGCACTTGCTGCGCGTGAGCGCGAGCCGAAAACGCGGCGGCGGCAATGCCCGCAACGAATTCGCGCCGCCTCACTCGATCACCTCGTTTGCGGTCATCTGCAGCACCATCGGCACGTTGAGGCCGAGCGCCTTCGCGGTCTTGATGTTGATTGTGAATTCGTACTTGGTCGGTTCCTGCACCGGCAGGTCGGCGGGTTTCGCGCCTTTTAGGACGCGATCCACATAGGCGGCCGAACGGCGGAAGATGTCGGGCGTGTCGGGACCATAGGCGACGAGCCCGCCTTCGAGCGCGAACTGACGATAAACCGACACCGCCGGCAGTCGCGCCTCCCGCGAGAGCGCCGCGATCTGGCCGATGTTGACGACGTTGAAAGGGTCGGGGCCGATGATCAAGCCGGCCTTGTCGTCAAGCTTCTTCGTTTCGGCCTTGAGCTCAGCGACACTCGACACGGTGAGCGGGGTCAGCGTTATGCCAAGCGACTTCGGATTTGCCTCGATCTCCTTCAGGAAGTTGAAATAGAACGGCGCGGTTTTCGGATTGAACAGCAGCGCGGCTTTCGTCGTCGCGGGAGCGACCTCCTTCAGAAGTCCCATCCATTTGCCGATCAATTCGGGATTGATGAAGGTGAAGCCCGTGACGTTGCCGCCCGGGCGCGACAGGCTCTGCACGAAGCCCAGGCCCACCGGATCGTTGAACAGCGCGCAGACGACCGGGATCGTGGTGGTGAGCTTTTTGAGTCGCGCCACGATCGGCGTGCTGTTGGCGAGGATGACATCGGGCGCAAGCCGCGCCATCTCGGCGGTGATCCGCTCGATGCCGTCGATCCGGCCGTCGGCCCAGAGAAATTCGATCCGGATGTTCTGGCCGTTCTTCAGGCCGGCTTCCTCCAAGCCCTGGTGGAGGCCTGCGATCCGCAGCTTGCTGTCGTCATCGTTCTCCGAGCCGGTCATCAGTACGCCGACGAACGGCATGCGGCCGGCCTGCTGTGCCTGCGCGGCCAGCGGCCATGCCAACGTTCCACCCATCAGGCTCAGCGCCGTGCGCCGGGTCATCGTCATCGTGCGTTTGCCCATTGCCTGCTTCCTCATTTCTTGTTGGTTCTTGCAGATTGTTCTTCCCGGTCTATTCGATCACCTCATCGGCCAGCGCCATCAGCTTGTCGGGGATGGCGAGATTGAGCGCCTTCGCGGCCTTCATGTTGATGATGGTCTCGAAGATCGCAGCCTGCACCACCGGCAGGTCGGCCGGTTTCGCGCCTTTGAGGATGCGCGCGACGATGCCGCCGCCTTGCTCCCACAGCCGTACATGATTGGGGCCGTAGCTCATCAGCCCGCCGGCCTCGGCCGACTCGCGGCTGTCATAGATCGTCGGTACGCCGTGCTTGGCCGACAACGCGGCGAGCTGCGCGCGGCGCAGGAAGAAGAACGGATCTGTCGCAATCAGCAGAGGCACGCCCGGCTTCAGCGCGCCATAGGCCACCTCGATCTCGCGGTCGTTGCTCGCTTCGAGCACGTCGAGCTTGACGCCGAGCGTGCCGGCGGTCGCCTCAAGGCTTGCGCGCACCGGCTTGGCGCTGGGATGGCCCGGCTGCAGGAGCGCGGCCATGCTGCCGGCCTGCGGCACGAGCTCGCGCAGCAGCGCAAGCCGCTTGGCCGAAACTTCAGCGGCGAGCGTGGTGATGCCGGTGGCGTTGCCGCCCGGACGGTTGAGGCTCGTGACGAGGCCGAGCTCGACCGGCGGATCGGCGATCAGAAAGTAGATCGGAACGGTCGAGGTTGCTTTCTTCGCGGCGACCGCCGCAACGGTGCTGGACAGTGTCACGATCACGGCGACGCGCTTGGCGATCAGCTCCGCGGCGAGCTCGGCCAGTTTCTCGTTCTTGCCTTCGGCCCAGCGGAATTCGATCGCGACGTTCTTGCCTTCGACGAAGCCCGCGTTGGCCAGACCTTTGCGGAAGCCATCGACCCGCCTGGCGTTCGGCCCGGGCGCGCCGGAATGCAGAAAGCCGATGGTCGGCATCGCCGGAGCCGGCTGTCCGAACGCCAGCGTCGGACACGACGCCAGCGCGCCGCCCAGCAGCGCGATGAATTCACGACGTTGCATGTTTCCGCCCCGCACACTTTTATGGGCGCAACATAGCAGAGCCCGCGCGGAATGCGTGCGCACCGCGCGAGTTCCATCGATGTGCTTTTTGACACAGTGCGGGGCGAGCTAGCCCGGGATCACTTCGCCGATCAGGCCCGCATCCCATTGCGTGAAGAAGAAGCGGCCGTCCGCCATCGCGGTGATGCAGCGGGCGCCGCTGTTCGGCGTCGGGATGTCGTACTCGCCGAGCATGGTGCCGTCCGGGGCCATGCGGCCGATCTTGTTGGCGAAGTTCTCGGTGAACCAGAGATCGCCGTCCGGGCCGACGCAGACGCTGCGCAGCGACGCGTCCGGCGTCGTCACCTTGTATTCGATCATGCCGCCGTCGCGGTCGACGCGGCAGAGCCCATTGGCTGAGGTCTGCACGAACCAGATCGAGCCGTCCGGGTGCGGGCACATGGCGCGCGGCTGGCTGCCCTTGGTCGGGATCGGAAACTCGGTGACCTTGCCGTCCACGGTGATGCGGCCGACATGATTGCCGGCGGCCTCGCTGAACCACAGCGCGCCGTCGCGCACCACGATCGACAGCGGCTTCGATCCGGGCGTGATGCCGTCCTTGAACTCGGTGAACTTGCCGCCCGGCGTCAGGCGGCCGATCTGGCTGACTTCGGTTTCCGAGAACCAGATGTTGCCGTCGGGGCCGAGCATCATGGCGTCGGGGCCGGCGTTCGGCGTCGGCACGGGAAACTCCGTGATCTCGCCCTTGAGCGTAATGCGGCCGATCTTGTTGCCGGACTTCTCGGCGAACCAGCAGTCGTCGTTCGCGCCCGGGACGATGCCGATCGGCGTCGCGTTCGGCGTCGGCAGCGCGAACTCCTGGAACGAATAATCCTTGGGGTTCAGCCGGCCGATTTTCGAAGTGCCGCTTTCGCAGAACCACAGGCAGCCGTCGGCGCCTTCAACCGAGATGTAGGGCTTGCTGCCCTCGGTCGGGATTCGGTGCTCACGGATGATGGGACGGGCGACGGTGCGCGGTCGCGAGCGTGTTACTGTGTCTGACATGCGGCGGATGCTAACCACACACCGGAACAACCGCAACCAAGCGAAAGCCGATCATGCCCAAGCTCGACGGTATCCTGGAGACCTGCATTCACACGACCGACATGGCGCGCGCCAAGGCGTTCTACGAAGGCGTGCTGGAATTGCAGCCGATCTACAGCGACACCCGGCTGACGGCCTACGCGGTCGCGGGCAACGACGTGCTGCTGGTGTTTCAGAAGGGCGCGACCAGCGAAACGGTGCGCCTGCCGAACGGCGGCGTCATTCCGGGTCACGCCGGCGACGGCACGCTGCATGTCGCTTTCGCGATCGGCAAGGATCAACTCGCCGCCTGGGAGGAGCGCCTGGCCGCAAAGGGCATCGCGATCGAAGGCGCACACACCTGGACGCGCGGCGGCCGCAGCATCTACTTCCGCGATCCGGACGGGCACCTGCTGGAACTGGCGACGCCGGGGCTGTGGTCGGTGTATTGATCGGGAATCCGCGTGATTTTGCGCTGAGCGCCTATGTGCGCTCGCCGCCAAAATCGCGGACCATCCGCTGTCGATCGGCAGGCTGATCCGTTCGCATATCCCGGCGCTGTTTTTTCCACACTTTGGATACCGAGCCTGGAACGCGGATAGTCGTCCTGCGTTGGGTAAACAACACTGAGTTGTTTGCTGGCGTGGCGGTCTCTCACTGGCCCTTCAGAAAGGCAGTGGATGCTGCAGTGATGTGGAGGGTCGAGTGCTCAACAAGTATGAAAAAGGCGCCGCCAGGTGCATGCAGGCCGCGAAACAGATTCCCGATGCGGTGCTGAGCGTCGGCTTCAGGAAAATGGCTGAGTTCTGGCTGGAGCTCGGCAACAAAAAATTGCCCCATATTGCCGAGGGCTCCTCGTCACGCCGGCAGCCATCGCAGTGCCGTACCAAATCGGGTCGAGCGGCGGGTCGCAGCCGTGATACCGGCGCCATGAAACGAAACAGCAAAAGTCCGTCAAAAGTCGCTGCGAAGCGCCGGGTTGGATCGCACTAGGCAAGGCGACGGAGCGCCACAGTCGCGCGCCGCTACTTCACCGGCATCTGCACGCTGCGGCCGGCGGCCTCGGGCCGCGGCAACTGGCCGTGCGAGGCCTTCATCTGCAAGAGCCGCCGCGTGACCTCCGGCCGGAACGGCGCGACCTTCTTCGCCGCCATGTCGATGTGCAGTGACATGTTTTCCGACGTGGCCGAGACCCAGCCCTCTTCGGCGTGGAACAGCTGCTCGAAGAAATGGACGCGCTTGTTGTCGTATTCGAGGAGCTGGAAGGTCACCCGCACCGGATCGCCTTCGTGCAACTCGCGGAGATAGCGCACATGCGTTTCGGCCGTGAAGGTCGAGAAGCCCTTCTTGACGTAGTCGGCGCCGCAGCCAAGCAGCTCGTAGACCTCGTCGACTGCGCGATCGAACAGCACGTTGTAATAGGCCATGTTGAGATGGCCGTTGTAGTCGATCCAGGCGGGCTCGACCTTCATCACCGAGGAGACGAAGGGAGCGAAGAAGATCGGTTCAAAGTCGACCCGGTCGAGCATGGCGGGAAGTGTGCCACATTCTCGAGGGCCCGCAAATGAAATGGCCGTAATCCGGTTGTGTCATGTGCGAAAACTCCGGCGGCTGCCGGGTGCCGGATCAGCATCGGCCCCAGCGCCCACGGGGTGAGCGGCCGGCCTGAGGCGTTTGGGTGCCGCCGCGTCCACCGCGGCCTGGGAAGCCAGGGCGCCACCCGATGCCGTCGCGATCGTCGATGTCGATGGGGGTAAACGGGCAGGCGACTGGCCTGCCCGAAGGTCTCAATTCGACGCCGTTGCCGGCAGCTTGAAGCGTCTCAGTTTGTCGCCACGTCGAATTGTGCTTTCCAATATGCCTCGATCTGACCGACGAGCGATTCAGGAAGGGGCACATAGTCGAGCGAAGATGCCTGCGCCTGGCCTTTTTCGAGCGCCCACCGGAAGAATTGCAACGCCGACTTCGCGCGAGCGGGGTCCCTTGGCGCCTTGTGCATCAGGATGAACGAGGTCGCCATCACCGGGTAGGACTCCTCGCCCGGTGCGTCTGTCATGATGAGATAAAAGTCTTTGACCGAAGCCCAGTCGGCGCTCGCCGCCGCGGCCCGGAAGCTCGATGCGCCGGGGTTCACGAACTTGCCTGCTTTGTTTTGCACCAGGCCGTACGTCAGCTTCTTCTGGACCGCGTAGGCGTACTCCACATAGCCGATGGCATTCGGCGTTTTGCTGACGAAAGCCGCCACGCCATCGTTGCCTTTGCCACCAGCGCCGACAGGCCAATCGACGGCCGTGCCTTCACCGACTTTGTTGCGCCACTCCGGGCTCACCTTTCCGAGATAGTTGGTCCAGTTGAACGTGGTGCCTGAGCCGTCCAGCCGATGGACGACCGTGATGGGTGCCGGGGGCAGACCGATCTCCGGATTGAGCGCCGCAAGCGCGGGATCGTTCCAGGTTTTGATCTTGCCGAGAAAAATGTCCGCCAGCACCGGGCCGGTGAATTGAATATCGCCTGACTTCACGCCCGCGATGTTGACCACAGGCACGATGCCGCCGACGACGAGCGGGAATTGCACGAGCCCCGCCTTCTGAAGTTCGCCCGGGGTCAGAGGAGCATCCGAAGCGCCAAAGTCCATGGCCGCGCTCTTGATCTGCGCGACGCCTGCCCCGGACCCGATTGGGCGGTACGATATTTGAGTTCCTGCCGCAGCCGCGTATTCGGCAGACCACTTCGTCAAGATCGGAAAGATAAATGTGGACCCTGCGCCGGTGACTTCTCCGGGCAGCGCCGGATTTTTCGGCTGGCTGGACGCCAGCTCGGCGAACACGGCGCTGGACGCCACTCCAGCAAGCACGGCCGCTGCAATGAAAACAGTAGCTTTTCGCATAATCAGGCCACCCATGATGTGTCATCAATGCGTCACATCCCTGAGCAGCGGTACCGGATCGCGCGCGCCAAAACTGTGTTGCGGAACACACTCGTGACGATATTGCTGGCGGTGGAGGGAGATCACAGGTCGGATCGTGCGGTTCGCGTCTCCTCCAAACGGAGGGCCGCTAGCTTTTCAGGAAGCTCGATATCTCATCGAGCAGACGGCTCCAGGCCGGCTCGTTTTCCAGGACCAGATGGTTGCGGCTCTCGAGCGCGACAAAGCGGGCGCCCGGAATGTCGGCCGCAAGCCTGCGGCCCTCGTTGAAGGGCACCGCGGCGTCGTTCCGGCAGTGCAGCACCAGCGTCGGCACCCGCACCAACGGCAACAGATCGGACACGTCGACATCGCCGGTCGCTTGCATGATGCGGGCGGCGTTTTCCGGCGAGGTGGTGATCCGTTGCAGGTCGTTGAACCACTGCCACTGCTCGGCCGAACCGTCGGGGACGAACAGCGAGCTGAAGAACTGGCGGAATGCCGGATTCTCCCGACCCCAGCCTTGCCGGATCAGCGACATCATGGTGTCGGCCTGCTCGGGATCGCGCTTGCGCCGGCCGCGGCCGAATCCGCCGTAGAGAACAAGGTGGCTGACCCGCTCCGGATGCCGAACCGCGTAGGCGACCGACACCGCGGCGCCTTGGGAAATGCCGAGCAGCGCAAAGCGCTTCAGCCCGGCGGCGTCGATGACGCTTTCGAGATCGCGGACGAAGGCGTCGAACGAGATGTCGCCGACGTCCCAATCGGACAGGCCGTTGCCGCGCTCGTCATAGCGGATCAGCCGGTGATCGGCGGCCAGCGCGTGGAGCAGATGGCTCCAGATCGGGCTCTGCCAGTCGTATTCGAGATGATTCAGCCAGTTGGCGGCCTTGATCAGCGGCTCGCCGTGGCCGGCCATCGCATAGGCGATACGGACGCCGTCGTCGGCGGTGCAGAAGTGCACCTCCTGCGGCGGCAGGGTCGATCCCGCGTGTGGCGGCTCGGCTTCTCCCGCCTTGGCCAGCTCGGTGACATGGCCGACGAAGCGGAAGCCCTTCTTCGGCATGGTGCGGATCAGGCGCTGCTCCTCGCCGTTGTCGCCGAGCGCCTTGCGCGCCGCATTGATGCGGCTGGTCAGCGTCGAGTCGGAGACGATGCGGCCGCCCCAGACCGAGGCGATCAGGTCGTCCTTGCTGACCACGCGGTCGCGGCTCTGCACCAGATAGATGAGAAGGTCGAAGACCTGCGGCTCGAGCGCGACGACCTCGGCACCGCGCCGGAGTTCGCGCCGGTCGCAATCCAGCACGTGATGTTCGAAACGAAACTGCACCTCGGTCGCCCCCGTGTGCCGATCGTCCTCGGACGATCGTCAGGTCTTTCTCAAGAACAAATCAAGCGCTTCATTGTGTTGTTTAGCCCAATCCGGCGCGGCGGAAGCCCTCCAGATAGTGGTTGCGGTCGCTGTCGTGCCGGATCGGCATGTTGCTGGCGATCCAGGCCAGCGAGATGTTGGGCTGGACCCGCCGCAGATCCTTCAGTGCGGCCTCCGCCACGTCGGCCTGTCCGGCCATGCCGGCCGCCGCCGCCAGCACCCGGTAGGCGCCGACGAAGTCGTTGCGCTGGCGTGCGGATTCGCGGGCGAGCCGCATCGCCTCCTCGTAATTCCGGCCGAGAAACTGGGCATAGGACGCGATCCCCAGGTAGACGGCCGAGAACGGGTCGCGCGGGCTCAGCCGCAGCGCACGGCGTGCCGCCTCGTCGGCCTCCTGCCAGCGCCCGCTGTAGGACAGCGACAGGCCGTAATAGGCCTGCGCCATGGCGAAGTTCGGGTTGAGCCGCAAGGCCAGCTCGAACTCGGCGATCGAGTCATCGTAGCGGCCGGTGAACAGGCAAACGTGCGCCAGCGCGTTGTGCGCCCACGGGTCCTCGCTGTCGGCCTGCAGCGCGGCATGCGCCGAGCGCTCCGCGACCTCGATGGCCTTGGCCATGCCGACCCAGCCCATGTGCGCCGAGAACATGTAGCTGGTGGCCAGCACGCCGAGCGCCTGGCCGTATTTCGGGTCGATGGCGATGGCTTTCTCGAGCAAGGCCTCGGCGACGACACTGTCCTGCCGGGTGATGCGCCAGTAGTGCGAGAGCGCGCGCATCACCAGGTCCCAGGCGTCCATGCTGTCGGGCGGCTTGCGCTGGGCGTGGAAATTCTCGGCGGCGTAAAGTTGCGGCTCGATCGCCGCGACGATCGCCTCGGTGATCTCGTCCTGCACCGCGAACACGTCGGCGAGCTCGCGATCGTAGCGCTCCGCCCAGATGTGGCTGCCGGTCAGGACATCGTTGAGCTGCGCCGTGATGCGCACCCGGTCGCCGCCCTTGCGCACGCTGCCTTCGACCACGTAGCGGACGCCGAGCTCGTCCGCGACCTGCTTCAGATGGACCGCCTTGCCCTTGTAGATGAACGACGAGTTGCGGGCGATCACCAGGAACCAGCGGAGCTTCGACAGCGCCGTGATGATGTCCTCGCTGATGCCGTCGGAGAAATATTCCTGCTCCGGCTCGCCGCTCATGTTGGTGAACGGAAGCACCGCAATGGCCGGACGATCCAGCGCGGGCAGGGCGGCGCGCCGCGGCTCGCCGTCCGGCGCAGCCTTGGCGTCGGACTGGACCTCGCCGACGAAGCGGAAGCCCTTGCGGGCGATGGTGCGGATCAGCCGCTGCTCGTCGCCGCTGTCGCCCAGGGCCTTGCGGGCGGAGTTGATCCGGCTGGTGAGGGTTGATTCCGAGACGATCCGGCCGCTCCAGACCGCGGCGATCAGGTCGTCCTTGGTGACGACCCGGTCGCGGTTCTCGACCAGATAGGTCAGGAGGTCGAACACCTGCGGCTCGACGGCGACGCTCTCGCCCGCGCGATGCAGTTCGCGCCGGTCGGTGTCGAGCGAGCAATTCTCAAAGCGAAAAAGCAACATCAGCTCCTGCGGCTGAACCTGCCTGATGCCGGCCACCGGCCGGCGGCACCGCCATACCGCGCAGTTTTTTGGCGATTATCGCCAAGTGCTTGTCCGCAAAGGACAAACGTCGCCCCCGGTAGCCGGAGGCTCCGGAAAGGCCGGATAATCAAGACAATCTCAAGAACAAATCAAGGTCCCGTCAAAGCCATGCGCGGCCATGTCGCGCATTTTGTCCACGCCCGGACTGCGTTCGCCGCAGTTCTGGGCGTGAAAACAAGAGATGGAGACCATCATGACAACACCCCTCGAACCGATCCGCCGGCGTCCCGACGGATCCATCGATTTCGACCGCTATCGTGCCGACATTCACGCGGCGCGCCACCAGGCGATGGAGGAGGCGTCCAAGCTCGGCGCCGCCATGAAGCTTGCCGCGGCCATCGCGGTGATGCTGGTCGCAATCGCGATCGCGCCCTCGTCGGAGGGCGGAGACGCCTTGTGCGGGGCCTGCGTGAATGCCGGCAAGGCCGCTCCGTCGCACAGCCTCACGGCGCGGCGCGCCACGACCGCCATGCCGCAGCTCTACTGACGTTGCGATCAATCGAGATTTCATCCCGCGCATTCGCGCGCCTTTTTGAGAAGGAGAATATCATGGGACGCTTTTTGGGCTTCCTTTACGGGCTCGCCGCCTATCTCGTGTTCTTCGGAACGATTCTTTACGCCATCGGCTTCGTCACCGGGCTGTTCGTGCCCAAGACAATCGATGGGACGATCGATACGGGCACCGCGGTGCCGCTGGCCGAAGCGCTGGTCGTCAACCTGCTGCTGATGGCGCTATTCGCCGTGCAGCACAGCGTGATGGCGCGCAAGCAGTTCAAGCAATGGTGGACGCAATACGTCCCGCGTTCGGTGGAGCGAAGCACCTACGTGCTGTTCGCGAGTCTGGCGCTGATCCTGCTGTTCTGGCAGTGGCGGCCGATCCCGGCCGTGCTCTGGCAGGTCGACAATCCGCAGCTCGCGCTCGCCGTCACCGGCGTGTCGATGATCGGCTGGGTGCTGGTGTTTCTCAGCACCTTCCTGATCAACCACTTCGAGCTGTTCGGGCTGCATCAGGTCGCCAACAACCTCACCGGCCGGCCGATGCCGCCGGTGCGCTTCAAGACGCCGATGCTCTACAAGGTGGTGCGGCACCCGATCTATCTCGGCTTC
>CAKZHN010000201.1 GCA_936924235.1 uncultured Rhodoplanes sp.
GACCTTCTTTCGCACGGCCTTGCGGTCTGGATTGGGCGCAATATCGAGATCGTGCACCGCAACGACGGCGCGCGACCCTGGAAGTTGCTCCAGTTGCCGTCTGAACAGCGTATCCCAGAACGGCCATGGCGGTGGCGTTGGCCGCGGCTTTTTCACCACACTCACGATATTCCACATCTGATTGATCAGCTGATCAATCATTAGTTGTCCCTGCGCTGCGGTTTCAGGCTTGGTGTCTTCAGCAGACCCGATGCCCTGCACCTGGAGGATCATAGCGTCCTCGACGACAGCGCCACGGAATTGCTCGCTCAACCATTGAGCCAAGTTCGCCGGACTGTCGGTGCGAAGCGTTGGGAATGTTACCGGATCGCTGTCCCCGCAGAACGATGGATCGTGAAATTTTTCAGGCAGCCAAATTGTCACGCGCGGGTCGATGCAGCCAAGCTCTTTCAGAGCCGTATTCGTTTTTAAACGATCCGCCGCATAGTCACGAGCTTCGGCTTTTGGGATCGGCTGCACGAATATGGGGCTCGCATCAGGACCAACGATGGAGCGGCAAGCTTTCGCCTCCGGTTCGCGCCAACCATCTTTCCAGGGCACGACTGAGACCGCCATCGCAGTCGTTAGATCTTTCACTTCGGCCCGGATATCACTCGGCAGGCTAGCCGTTGGATGCCCTAGAATGACGACTTGGGGAGTGTCCTGCCCCCTTTGCTGTTCCGGTCCAGATGTTTCGGGTCCTTGTGATGGTCCGCGTCCCGATCCCGACTGACCGGTTTCCTTGGTTCCGGGCATTTCCACCCTGATCTCATCGGCTCCCTTTGTCTCGACCAGTTGCTTTCTGTCTTTCTCGGTTGGAGGTTCCTTTGTCCCGGTTGGCTTCTCGCCGATTTCCTCGGCTGCAACTGTCCTGGCGAGTTGTTTTCTAATTTCCTCGGCTAGTTTCGCGATCGTCCTGATCCCTTCCGGATTCTCTTTCAGGCTAGGGACTGCAAAGCCGCTACCGTCACCGGTAAAATCGACGTACTGGTAGTCCACACTCAGTGCGGTCAGCTTTCCGTCGCGTCGAAGCGTTTGCCACCATACGATGGCATCAGCTTCCAGCATGATCGGAACGAAGATCAATCGTCTGCGCTGCGCTTCGCTAAGGCTTTTCTCCCATTCCGCGACCGTCCATACTTTCTTTGTATATTTTTGAGGGACAAACGCGACGACTACCGCTGAATGCTCAATCTGCTCGTCCAGAGCTTCTTTGAGCGGACCGAATGCCGCGATGTCGGCCCCACAAGGCACTATCTGGACAACACCGACCTTAAAATAACTTTTGAATATTTCGACCCACCAGTCGTCGTCGCCGGCGTAGCTAAAAACAATCCGTGGTGCCTCACCCATCGCCTTAAGGCTCCCCTGCCTTGTTCAACTCCTCGGTAATAGCCCCGGCCAGCTGGGCAATCTTTTTGATCCCCTCCGGATTATCCGGGCCAGGGAGAGCGTAGCCGGAACCATCGCCGGTAAAATCAGCATATTGAAAGTCGCGACTGAGCGCGCTCAGCTTTCCGTCCCGTCGAAGCTCTCGCCACCATAGAATGGCGTCGGCTTCCAACATGATTGGAACGAAGATCAACCGTCTGCATTGCGCCTCACTGAGGCTTTTCCCCCATTCTGCGACCGTCCATTCCTTCTTTATGTATTTCATCGAGACGAATGCGACGACAACCGCTGCACGCTCGATCTGGTTGTTCAAGGCTTGCTCAAGCGGACCGAACGGCACGCTGTCAGCCCTGTAGTCGAGTATCTGAACGACACCGAGATCAAAACGACTTCTGAATATCTTGACCCACCAAGAATCTTCACCGGCGTAGCTGAAAAAAATACGTGGCGCCTCGCCCGACATCGCCTTCCCCACAGGCGTACTACAAAGCATATCTCATTTCTAAGCGCGGACCTTGTCAAGCGGAAAAGTTGCAGAAGAGCGGAACTACACGCCCCCTCGGGCAGCGACGGGATAGCCTTGGTTTCCATCCGAAACCAATACTAGGGCCACTTAGATTCCCTGTCGGCTCCACGGTTGGTGACCAAGTGCGGTCACACACAACGAAATCAGCCGCCAATGCCTACGGACGTGACAACGGGCCACGAGGCACGTGAAAATGAGCATCCTTTCGAACTCAGAAATGCGAATTCCAAAATCAATCTCGCATCTACACGGATGACCGTGCCGAGAGGAAACTCTATCGTGCCTCACCTGATCTTGGTGCAGCACTCCCGTCAGCCGTGGCCGGCGCGGGAAATCCTTATCCGGCTCGTTCGTGCAATTGGCACAAATAAACGTTCAGCGATAATCTTGTAATTTTCTGGAGCACGCTATGTCCGACGATCCCACCACGGAGCGCCTCAACGACCAGATCGATTGGTACGACAAAAAGAGCAGTTTCAATCAGCGGCGCTTCAAGGCTTTGAAAATTACAGTGATTATTGCCGCGGCGCTGATCCCCTTGCTGTCGTCGTCGCAATTGCCATTCGCACCAGCGACCGGGGTACCCGCCTGGGTTCTTGGCGCGCTGGGCTCGCTCATCGCGATCATTGAGGGCATCCAACAGCTCAACCAGTATCAAGCCAACTGGATCTCGTATCGGTCGACCTCTGAAGCGCTCAAGCATGAGAAATATCTCTACCTGGCGCAGGCGGGACCCTACGCAGGTACAGCGAATGCACGAAGCCTGCTGGCAGAGCGGATCGAGTCGCAGGTTTCCCAGGAGCACTCCAAGTGGACCTCGTCACAAGAAAACGCTGACAAGGCCGCCCGTCGGCCGGACGGCGAGAAGACTTGAGCTTATTGTTCGACGACACGGTCACACCGAGCCGCACATCGTTATGAAGAGAACCTGTGTTCGCTGCGGCGGCGTTCTACACAGAGCCGCCAGCCTTCGTCGGAGGCTTGGCCGCGATGCGCCGCTTTGACCTTATGGAGGGAGCGCCTCTAAGCCGGAGCGAAAGTCCGGGACGCGCGCGGCCCCTTGCTGCCTTTCAAACCCCAGCGCACACCGCTCACTGACACGCCTTGCCGCCGTCCTTCCCGCCGCCGTCCTTGTCCTTGTCGTGCAGCTCCAGCGACGTCATCTCCCCCGTCAGCACGAAATCGCCGTAGTCGAGCAGCAGCGCGCGCGACACGCCGTTCTCGTAGAGCTCGAACGTGATGGCATAGACCGGCGTCTGCTCGCCGTCCTTGTCCTTGGCGGCGCGGTCGAAATAGCTGATGGTCACCGGCCAGCGTGTCATGCCGGCCAGCGTCGCCTCGCCGGCGGTGGCGTCGTCGGGCTTCGTCGCGTCGGGCGCGATCGCTTTGCCGATCACGGTCAGCGTGTCGTAGATCTTCTCGCCGGTGTCGGAGCCGTCATAGACCGAGACCTGGAGCAGCGTCTTGCCCTCGCGCGCCGCGGCGATGATGCGCCGGACATGCTCGGTCGGGAATGCGAGGTCGGCCTTCAGGTCGATTTTCTTCTCATCCGGCTCGGTGAGCTGCACGGCGACGCCGTCCTTGTCGCGCTCGGCCTGGCCGTCGACCTTGTCGCGGAGGTTGTCGTCGAAATAGTTCTGCGAGTGGAAGCGCAGCCGCTTGCCGTCGCCGTCCTCCCAGGACGTGGCGCGCAGGTCCGACACCGCGATCTTGCCCTCGCCGCTGTCGAGCTCGGACACCTGGCGGAATTGCAGCGCATAGCCCTCGCATTTGTTGCCGCTGAAGTCGTAGAGGATGCGGCCGCGCACGGCGCTCATGGCGCGCTTGCCGCGGGTGCTCGAGAGCTTCAGGTCGTAGACGGCGCGGTGCGATGCCAGCGCGATCGGCGCGCCTTGTGTGGCGGCGGAGGCCGCCGGCAGCGCCGCGGTCGAGCTCAGAACAACCAACGCACCGGCTACGATCAGGCGGGTGGGCGTTTTGGGCAGTGGCATCTCAAAAGTCTCCATAGAGCGTCCAAGACGCGCGTGAAACGCGCTTATCGTGTCGCCCTGTCCACAAAATACGGCGCGTCACAATGCGCTGCAACAGTAGGGCCAATTGACGCCGATTTGGCACGCTTGCAAGGCTTATCCCGATCGGCGATGACACTGGTGGCAATTTTGGGCGGCAATTTGATGGGCGTTTGGGGCGTTAACCGGAGCACGGGCTTGTTGCCGCGCTTTTGGGCAGCCAAATGTTCGTGATCTTATCCGTGATTCTGGCGCACCGCGAAGGAGGACCTTATGGCCGGTACCGTTGAGAAGAGGCTCGCAGAACTGGGTATCGTTCTGCCCGAGCCGGTGGCGCCGGTCGCCAATTACGTGCCGTTCGTGCGCACCGGCAACTTCATGGTGGTGTCGGGCCAGCTCTGCCTCGACGCCGAGGGCAAGCTCGTCGCCAAGGGCCAGCTCGGCGGCGGCGTGTCGATCGACGAGGGCATCAAGGCCGCCCGCGCCTGCGCCATCAACGTGCTGGCCCAGCTCAAGGCGGCGCTGGGCGATCTCGACAAGATCGCCCGCGTGGTGCGGCTCGGCGGCTTCATCAATTCGGCGCCGGGCTTCCCGGACGGACCGAAGGTGATGAACGGCGCCTCCGATCTGATGGTCGCGGTGTTCGGCGACAAGGGCCGTCACGCCCGCACCACCGTCGGCGTCGCGGCGCTGCCGCTCGACGCCGCGGTCGAGGTGGAAGCCGCCTTCGAGGCGGCCTGAGCCCCGGCACGATGGCCGGCTGGCTGACCGCACAGCCCTACGCCCACCGCGGCCTGCATGACAGCGCCGCGGGTGTCATCGAGAACACGCCGTCGGCGTTTCGCGCCGCCATCGAAGCCGGCTACGGCATCGAATGCGACGTGCAGATCAGCGCCGACGGCGAAGCTATGGTGCACCATGACTTCACGCTCGGGCGGCTCACCCGCGGCAACAGCCGGCTCGATGAGCGCGGCGCCGCCGAACTGCAGGCGGTCGACTACATCGCCACCGGCGACCGGATGCTGACCTTGGGCGAACTGTGCGCCCTGGTCGCCGGACGGGTGCCGATGCTGGTCGAGCTGAAAAGCAGGTTCAATGGCGACGAGCGGATCGCGGTGCGCACCGCCGCGGTGCTGGCCGGCTATTCCGGGCCGGTCGCGGCCATGTCGTTCGACCCGACGCTGGTGGCCGCGGTCCGCAGGCTTGCGCCGAAGCTTGCGCGCGGCCTCGTCGCCCAGCGGCGGGTGGCCGACGACCCGGGCCGCGCCATAGGCGAGCGAAGCGACGCCGTCCTTCAGACGGCTATGTCCCGGCTGGGCTACGCGCGGGCGCTGCTGGCCGCCTGTCCGCAATTCCTGGCCTACCGGGTGGCCGACCTGACCACGCTGCCGCCGCGGGCGGCGCGGTCCTTGCTAGGACGGCCGGTGCTGACCTGGACGGTGCGCACGCCCGAGCAACGCAAGGCTGCCATTTCGCACGCCGACCAGATGATTTTCGAGGGCTTTCGGCCATAATTGGAAGGCAGGCTCCTCCCATGTCCGCCCGAAACGCTGCCCCAGCCTCCGACCTGACCCTTCGCGCCGTGCCGGCGATCAAAGAGATCGACGCCGCGGCGTGGAACGCCTGCGCCAATCCAACGGTGAGCGCGGTTCAAGCCGTTCAACCGAATTCTGAAGAGTGCAGCATGAGCGGTGAATCCGCTTCGGAAATCCCATCCAACCCATTCATATCCTACGAATTTCTATCCTCGCTCGAAGACTCCAGCTCGGCGGTGGCGCGCACCGGCTGGCAGCCGCAGCATTTGTTAGCCGAGGCAACCGACGGCACGATCGCGGGCGTCGTGCCCTGCTATCTGAAATCGCATTCGCGCGGCGAATACGTCTTCGACCGCGGCTGGGCCGAGGCCTATGAGCGGGCCGGCGGCAGCTATTACCCCAAGCTCCAGGTCTCGGTGCCGTTCACACCTGCGACCGGCCGCCGGCTGCTGGTGCGCCCGTCGCCCGACGCCGAGCGAATTCGCGAGGGCCTGACGGCGGGGCTGATTGAACTCTGCCGCATGCACCATGCCTCCTCGGTGCACCTCACCTTCCTGCCCGAAAGCGAATCGACGCTCCTGGCCGAGCACAAGTTCCTGCACCGCACCGACCAGCAATTTCACTGGGAGAACGGCGGCTATCCCACCTTCGACGCGTTCCTCGAGGCTCTGTCGGCTCGCAAACGCAAGACCATCCGGCGCGAGCGCCGCGACGCACTGGCGCCGGGCATCACCGTGGAGTGGCTGACCGGCAGCGACCTCACCGAGGCGGTCTGGGACGCGTTCTTTCAGTTCTACATGGAGACCGGCTCGCGCAAATGGGGCACCCCCTATCTGACGCGGAAGTTCTACTCGCTGATCGGCGAGCGCATGGCGAGCGACATCGTGCTGATGATGGCGAAACGCAACGGCCGCTATATCGCCGGCGCCATCAACTTCCGCGGCTCGGACACTCTGTTCGGCCGCCACTGGGGCGCGATCGAGCATCACCCCTTCCTGCATTTCGAGCTCTGCTACTACCAGGCCATCGACTACGCCATCCAGCACAAGCTGAAGCACGTCGAGGCCGGCGCCCAGGGCGAGCACAAGCTCGCCCGCGGCTATATGCCGGTGACCACCCATTCGGCCCATTACATCGCCGATCCGGGGTTGCGCCGCGCCGTCGCCGACTACCTGGTGCGCGAGCGCGCCTATGTGGAAGCGGCCGGCGAGGAGCTTGCGGCGGCGGCCCCGTTCCGCAAGGATTTGGCCGAGCAGGAGCAGGACTGACCGCGTATTTTTGATATTGGTTGCGCGACTTGTCGCCGGAGGCCTTCATGCCGAACTACGATACCCAGAACATCTTCGCCAAGATCCTCCGCGGCGAGCTGCCGTGCTTCAAGGTCTACGAGGACGACAAGGTCCTGGCCTTCCTCGACATCATGCCCCGCGCGCCGGGCCACACCCTGGTGCTGCCGAAGTCCGCCGCCCGCAACCTGCTCGACGTCGAGCCGGACGACCTTGCCGCGGTGGCACGCGCGGCGCAGAAGATCGCGAGGGCCGCGATGACGGCTTTTACCGCCGACGGCATCACCGTTCAGCAGTTCAACGAGGGCGCCGGCGGCCAAGTGGTGTTCCACCTCCACGTCCACGTTATTCCGCGGGTCGCGGGCGTCGCCATGAAGCCGCCTGCGAGCGAGAAGGAAAAGCCGGAAGTGCTCACCGCTCACGCAGCGAAGCTCGCCGCGGCGTTGAAGGGCTGAGGCCTAAACTCCGAACCAGTACGCCCCCGCCATCACGGCGAGTTCGCCCGCGGCGACGCCGGCGAACACCGAGCGCTTGGCCAGCAGGAAGGCCACGAAGCCGATGGCGGCGGCGCCGATCCGCACGCCGACCGGAATGAGCGCCAGCGCCCCGCTAGTCGAAAGGATGAGCTGCGCCAGCACGCCGGCCAGCATCGCGGTCGCAACCGCCCGCACCCAGATGATGATCTGCGATTTCTCGTCGAGGCCGCGCACCAGCACGAAGCCCGCGAGCCGCCAGATCTCGTTCGGCAGGAAGCCCACGAGCAGCAGCGCGAACCACGGCCCGATGTCGTTGAGCATCAGTTTCATGGCTTGGCCTCCACCTTGCTCTCGCGCCAGCGGTGGACCAGGTAAGCGACCGTGCCCGCGATCAGCCCGGTCCACATCAGGTCGAGGCCGAAGTTGAGCCATGCCATGAGCGGCCCGATGACGAGGCCGAGCGCAAAGGCCAGCCGGTCCAGCAAGGCGCGGGCGTTGCGCATGGTCGACATGAACAGCGCCATCGGCGTGAAGAACAGCAAGGTCGCAGCGAGCAGCACCGGCAGCCGGCCCGCGAGATAGAAGCCGATCGCGCCCCCAATGATGGCGCCCGACATCAGCCCGGTGCCGAGCCCGTTGTAGAACGCCACGCGCTCGCCGCGCGGCCGGTGCGGCAGCAGCCGGATGCCCTCGACCCAGACGCTGATCGCAGTGACATGCATCGGCAGGAGGAGATCGCGCTGCCGCACGCCGGGCGCGTTGAACAGCGGAATGAGGGCTGCCACCATCGGCAGGAAGCGCACGCTCGTCAGCGTCACCGCCAGCCCCACCTCGACCAGGGTCGCGGTGGTCAGCGTCGAGATCAGGATCACCTGCGCGGGCGCGGCCCAGATCAGCAGCGTCGAAGCCGCCATCCACCAGAAGCCGAAGCCGAACTCGAAGGCCAGCGCGCCCAGCCCGACATAGTTGCCGACCAGCACGTAGAAGAACACCGAGCGCATCGCAGTGAAATAGCCATCGAGATAGACCCGCGGCCACGGCCGTGTTGGCTCTTGCAATGGCTCTTGTTGCAGCGGTTCGGCCATACCGTTCTTGGTCACACGGCCGGGCCGGCCGCGCAATGGCCGGCGGGCTCATGCCGCCATGAAAAGAAATCGCCGGGTTTCCCCGGCGATTTCATCACTTTCGTTGATGGTGTCCGTTTCGGCTCTACGCCTTGACCAGCGGCACCTTCGGCACCGTCGAGCCGCCGCGCGGACCGCCGCTGCCGTCGTCCTTCGGACCCTGCGGCTTCTTCCGCGAGCCCGGCTGGCGCGGCTTGCGCGCCTTCTTCTCCGGAAGCTTCTCGGGCTTCGGCGTCGCCGGGCCTTCGAGGAATTCGAAGCCGAGCTTGTCCTTGCCGGCCTCGTCCTTGATCACCACGACGCGGACATGGCCGCCGCCCTTGAGCTTGCCGAACAGCACCTCGTCGGCGAGCCCCTTCTTGATGTGCTCCTGGATGACGCGGGCCATCGGCCGCGCGCCCATCAGCTCGTCGTAGCCGTTGGCGATCAGCCAGCGGCTCGCCTCCTCGGACAGCTCGATCGTGACGTTGCGGTCGGCGAGCTGGGCCTCGAGCTGCAGCACGAACTTCTCGACCACCTTGGCGATGATCTCCGGCGACAGATGCGCGAAGGTCACGATCGCGTCGAGGCGGTTGCGGAATTCCGGCGCGAACAGCTTGTTGATCGCGTCGGTGTCCTCGCCTTCCCGCTTCTGCCGGGTGAAGCCGAACGCCGCCTTGGCCATGTCGGCCGCGCCGGCATTGGTGGTCATGATCAGGATGACGTTGCGGAAGTCGACCTGCTTGCCGTTGTGGTCGGTCAGCTTGCCGTGATCCATGATCTGCAGCAGCACGTTGAACAGATCGGGATGCGCCTTCTCGATCTCGTCGAGCAGCAGCACGCTGTGCGGATGCTGGTCGATGGCGTCGGTGAGCAGACCGCCCTGGTCAAAGCCGACATAGCCGGGCGGCGCGCCGATCAGCCGCGAGACGGTGTGGCGCTCCATATATTCCGACATGTCGAAGCGGGTGAGATGCACGCCGAGGCTTTCGGCGAGCTGCTTGGCCACCTCGGTCTTGCCGACGCCGGTCGGACCCGAGAACAGGTAGGAGCCGATCGGCTTCTCCGGCTCACGTAGCCCCGCGCGAGCAAGCTTGATCGAAGCGGCCAGCGCCTCGATGGCCTTGTCCTGGCCGTAGACCACGGTCTTCAGCGTCTGCTCGAGATGCTGCAGCACCTCGGCGTCGTCCTTCGACACCGTCTTCGGCGGGATGCGCGCCATCGTGGCGATGGTGGTCTCGACTTCCTTGGTGCCGATGGTCTTCTTGCGCCGGCTTTCCGGCAGCAGCATCTGGGCCGCGCCCGACTCGTCGATCACGTCGATCGCCTTGTCGGGGAGCTTGCGGTCATGGATGTAGCGCGCCGAAAGCTCGACCGCCGCCTTGATGGCGTCGTTGGTGTATTTGAGCTTGTGGAAGGCCTCGAAGTAGGGCTTGAGGCCCTTCATGATCTCGATGGCGTCCGGGATCGACGGCTCGTTGACGTCGATCTTCTGGAAACGCCGCACCAGCGCCCGGTCCTTCTCGAAGTACTGGCGGTACTCCTTGTAGGTGGTCGAGCCGATGCACCGGATGGTGCCGCCGGCGAGCGCGGGCTTGAGCAAATTCGAGGCGTCCATCGCGCCGCCGGAGGTGGCGCCGGCGCCGATCACGGTGTGGATCTCGTCGATGAACATGATCGCGCCCGGATAGGCCTCGATCTCCTTGATCACCTGCTTGAGCCGCTCCTCGAAGTCGCCGCGGTAGCGCGTACCGGCCAACAGCGTGCCCATGTCGAGCGCGAACACGGTCGCGTTCTTCAGCACGTCGGGCACCTCGCCGTGGATGATCCGGCGGGCGAGGCCTTCGGCGATCGCGGTCTTGCCGACGCCGGCTTCACCGACATAAAGCGGATTGTTCTTCTGCCGGCGGCATAGCACCTGGATGGTGCGGTTGATCTCGGACTCGCGGCCGATCAGCGGATCGATCTTGCCGTCCTTGGCCTTCTTGTTGAGGTTGATGCAGTAGGCCTCGAGCGCGTCGCCCTTCTTCTTGGGCTCGCCCTCGCCGCCGCCTCCGCCCTTGGAGTCCTGCTCCTCATCGGAGCCGCGCACGTTGCGGGTCTCCGACATGCCCGGCCGCTTGGCGATGCCGTGGCTGATGTAGTTCACCGCGTCGTAGCGGGTCATGTCCTGCTCTTGCAGGAAGTAGGCGGCGTGGCTCTCGCGCTCGGCGAAGATCGCGACCAGCACGTTGGCGCCGGTGACCTCCTCGCGGCCGGAAGACTGCACGTGGATCACGGCGCGCTGGATCACGCGCTGGAAGCCGGCGGTGGGTTTTGAGTCCTCGCCACCATCGGTGACCAGGTTCTCCAGCTCCGACTCCAGATACGAGGCGAGATTTCGTTTGAGCTTGTCCAGGTCGACGTTGCAGGCCCGCATCACGGCGGCGGCGTCCTGGTCGTCGATCAGCGCAAGCAACAGGTGCTCGAGTGTCGCGTATTCGTGATGGCGCTCATTGGCGAGCGCCAGCGCCCTGTGGAGCGATTGCTCGAGGCTGCGGGAGAATGTCGGCATCAGTGGCCCTTTGTCATTTGTATTGGACGCCCTCCCCAGGGCTTGGTTCCATCGACGGTTTTTTCGTCCGTTGTCCCGTATCTATTGGCGGCTCACTTTTTTTCCATGACGCACTGCAAAGGATGCTGGTGTTTGCGGGCAAAGTCCATCACCTGCGTCACCTTGGTCTCGGCGACCTCATAGGTGTAGATGCCGCACTCCCCGATGCCGTGATGATGCACGTGCAGCATGATGCGGGTCGCGCCCTCGCGGTCCTTGTTGAAGAACCGCTCCAGCACGTGGATGACGAAATCCATCGGTGTGTAGTCGTCGTTGAGCAGCAGCACCCGATAGAGATTGGGCCGCTTGGTCTGCGGCTTGGTCTTGGTGATGACCGCAGTCCCCGGGTTGCCGGGACCGCGCTCGCCGCCGTCATCCTTCCGCTTCTCGTCGTCGCCGGCACCAACAGGCGCCCGCGGCCGGTCTCGTCCGTCATCCCAAAGGGGGCGACCGGGCCGGTTTTCGGGGGTATCTTTCGAACCTTTCATGGCGAAACGGGCGACTTTCCGGGATTCCAAAGCAGCTAGCGCTGTTGACCTCATCATAGGACGCTCCCCGCCGCCCTGCCAGACGGCACTGGGCAAGCCATGCACAGTCACATTTGGGTGCGGAACCCGGCGACAGGAGATCAGCGGAGAAATCCCTGGCCTCAGATATGTTCCCGATGCGATTGCGCAATTGCCAGCGTTTCTCAGAGCGTTTTCCGAGTGAAGTTGCGGAAATTTCGATCTTTCCCGGATATGCAATCTCAATGCCTGCCCCGGATGATGGGCAAAACACGCAAAAAGCGTGTCCAAACCGGGGGTGACCGCCGCGGCCCGTTTGCGGCGGTTCTGATGAAGGGCTTCCCATGCATCTGATGGCCTTGTTTCGCCGATTCGCAACGAATCGCGACGCCGGCGTTGCGCCGATGCTGGCACTTGCCGCCCTGCCGCTGTTTGGCTTCGTCGGCGCCGCGGTCGACTTCAGCCGCGCCGCCTCGACCCGCACCGCCATGCAGGCCGCCCTCGATGCCAGCGCGCTGATGCTGTCCAAGGACGCGTCCAGCATGACGGCCGGCGATCTCACGCAGAAGGCCCAGACCTACTTCACGACCCTGTTCACCCGGCCCGAGGCCCTCAACGTCCAGGTCACGACGAACATGACGCAGCCGCAGGCCGGCAGCTACCTGATCCAGATGACCGGCAGCGCCAGCGTCAACACGCTGTTCTCGCGCCTCCTCGGCCAGTCGGTCATCAACCTTTCGGCCAAGTCCGAAGTGTCCTGGGGCATCAAGAAGCTCAATCTGGCGCTGGTGCTCGATAACACCGGTTCGATGGCGCAGAACCAGAAGATGACCAATTTGAAGACGGCCGCCCACAATCTGCTCACCACGCTGCAGAACGCCGCCAAGACGCCGGGCGACATCAAGGTGGCGATCGTGCCGTTCGCCACCGACGTCAATGTCGGCACCGGCAACGTGAGCGCCTACTGGGTCGACTGGACCGACTGGGAGGCCGCCAACGGCAAGTGCAGCAGCACCAGCTACACGTCCAAATCGACCTGCGAGTCGCACAGCAAGGTCTGGACGCCGTCGGCGCACAGCAACTGGAACGGCTGCGTTTACGACCGCGACCAGAACAACGACGTGACGAACACCCCGACCGTCGCAGGCGCCCCCGCGACGCTGTTCCGCGCCCACCAGGCCGCGAACTGCCCGACCTCGATGATGCCGCTGAGCTACGACTGGACCGCGCTCAACTCCAAGATCGACGCCATGACGCCGACCGGCAACACCAACGTCACCATCGGGCTCGACATGGGCTTCCAGCTGCTCTCGCCGGTCGAGCCGTTCAACGCGCCGCAGCCGGCGCCCGACCTCGACAAGGTGATCGTGATCCTGACCGACGGCATGAACACCCAGAACCGCTGGAGCTCGACGGAGTCGACGATCGATGCGCGCACGCAGAAGGTCTGCGACAACATCAAGGCCGCCAACATCAAGCTCTACACGGTTCGGGTGCTCGACGGCGACGTGACGCTGTTGCAGGGCTGCGCCACCAAACCGTCGATGTATTACGACGTGCAGCAGGCCAGCCAGTTGAACGCGGTGTTCACGTCGATCGCGCAGAACCTCGCCAATCTCCGCATCGCGCAATGATCGCGCGCGCTCGCGCGGGAATGCGCGCGAGCCAAAGGCCCAGGGAACTGTCGCGGTTCGGCACACATGGCGCGCCATGGTTGCCACAACGCTAACGTAGAGCTGCGAATTCTTCGCTGTTCTTGAGCGTCTGTTTACGACGACCACGGCGAAGCACAGCAAATCGTGCGTGATTACCGCACTCGACAGTATTTGCGGGAGTTTCCGCGGTCGACTTTACGCGCTTTTTACACCCTCCGTTTACATCTCAGCCCCCGGAATTGCTCGTCATCCGTCCAAAAGGCAGAGAGCCATGGGCATTGCATCCTTGTTCAATCGCTTTCGGAAGCTGGCGCAGGAACTGCGCACCGCCAACGGCGCCAACGTGACCATCACCTTCGCGCTCGCCACCATCCCGATGGTCGGCTTCGTCGGCGCCGCTGTCGACTACAGCCGCGCCAACTCGGTGAAGTCGGCGATGCAGGGCGCGTCCGACGCGACCGCACTGATGCTGTCGAAGGTCGCGTCCGGGATGACCACCACCGACATCCAGACCAAGGGTGCAGCCTATTTCGCGGCGCTGTTCAACCGCCCTGAGGCCACAGGCCTGCAGGTCAACATCACCTACACCACCACCTCCGGCAGCCAGATCCTCGTCGCCGCGACCGCGAACGTGAAGACCGACTTCATGAGCATGGTCGGCATGACGACGATGAAGGTCGGCGTCGACTCGCAGATCAAGTGGGGCAACAGCAGGCTCCGCGTCGCGCTGGTGCTCGACAACACCGGCTCGATGCAGGACGACGGCAAGATCGGCGCGCTGAAGACCGCGACCAACAGCATGCTCGACCAGCTCAAGGGTGCGGCCGCGACCAACGGCGACGTCTACGTCTCGATCATTCCGTTCGTGAAGGACGTCAATGTCGGCTCCAGCAACTACAAGGCCACCTGGATCGACTGGACCGATTGGGACGCCAACAACGGCAGCTGCAGCGGCAACAACGGCAATGGCGGCGGCTGGGGCTTCGGCAACTTCCTCAACAATCTCCTGAACAAAGGCAACTGCAACAACACTTGGACCCCGGCCAATCACAACACGTGGAACGGCTGCGTCACCGACCGCGGCAACTCCAACGCGCCGAGCTCGCTGAACACCGACACCAACGTCATGGCGCCTGACATCACCAAGACGGACTCGCTGTTCGCCGCCGAGCAGTACGACAGCTGCCCTCAGGCCATCCTGCCGCTGAGCTACGACTGGACCGGCATGAAGAATCTGGTGAACGCGATGAGCCCGAACGGCAACACCAACCAGGGCATCGGTCTCGCCCATGGCTGGATGTCGCTGGTCGGCGGCGGCCCCTACCCTGCGCCTCCGGCCATGGACTCGAACTACAAGTATTCGCAGGTCATCATCCTGCTGACCGACGGCTTGAACACCCAGAACCGCTGGTACAGCCAGCAGTCGCAGATCGACGCCCGCCAGGCGCTGACCTGCGCCAACATCAAGGCGGCGGGCATCACGCTCTACACCGTGCAGGTCAACACCGGCGGCGATCCGACCTCGACGCTGCTGCAGAACTGCGCGAGCTCGAGTGACAAGTTCTTCCTGCTGACGTCGGCGAGCCAGATGGTCTCGACCTTCCAGCAGATCGGCACCAATCTCTCGAACCTGCGCATCGCGCAGTAGCGCAGGCCGCAAGCGAACGAAAAAGCCCGG
>CAKZHN010000202.1 GCA_936924235.1 uncultured Rhodoplanes sp.
GATCTTCCATTTCAGGACAGAGCCTGAGCTGGTCGGTGAAAACGACGGCCCACGACTGGTCGGTGCAAACCGATTTGGAGTTGCTGTCGTGGGATGACCTGATCGCAAATGAAGCCGCTGGCTCGACGCTCACGCGCTTCGGCCGCAGCGCAGCGGTTTACGCAAATCTCATCGCCTCCGGGACCTTGTCCCGCTACTTCCGCGCTAACCCACGCTACTTCGCGTTCTCGGTGGCGCCGCTGTTTCAACTCGCCGCGCTTGTGATCCTATCCGTCATTGCGGGTTTTGCCGTTGGTGCCATGTCCCCGACTTCCTTTGCCCTCGTGGCAGGCATGGCTGCCGGGTTCGTCTCCTTCATTGTGCTGCAGAAGTGGCTTGGCAACCGCTGGCGCCTGCATCAGGCGCTTGATGACTGGATCATGTCGCTCGACTACATCCACGGACGACGCGAGGACTTGAAGGCGCGCATCTCGCAGTTCGCCGGCTTGATCTCCAGGGCTGTCGGTCAAAACTCCGTCGACGAAATTCTCGTGGTCGGACACAGCCTGGGCGCGATCCTCGCGGCCGACGCCTTGAGCCAGGCTCTCGATGACGTCGACGGCGAGATCTCCTTCGCCACGTTGGGCGCAACAATTCCGAAATGCACGCTGCATCCCGAGGCCCAATGGTTGCGGGAGCGAGTTGCCGCCGTCGCCCGGCGACCGACCGTGCATTGGGTGGAGGTCCAGGCGCGTTCCGACCCGATCAGCTTTTTCCGCTTTCACCCGGTATCGCTGGAAAAAGTTGTCGACGACGACCTGTCCACGAAGGCCAACCCGGTCATCCGCCGGGCCAGGTTGAAGGATATGCTCCACGAATCCACGTACCGGAAAATTCGCTGGCGCCCGCTTCGGCTGCACTACCAGTGTGTGAGCGCAAATGAGCGCAAGGCGATGTACGATTTTTTCATGATGGTCTGTGGACCTGTTCCCGTTGCGCTGTGGAGCAAGAAAGAAGACGGTTTTAGAAGCCTCGACACTGACCTTCCAATGGCTGTCGGATGACCGTTCTCTTCGCCAAATTGATCTGGGTTTGCGGGGTCGTCGGCTGGTACGTGATCCGGTACCCGTTTGCGCGCCGAAGCCGGAAAACGCCCATTCGCCGGCGAGATCACAAGGTCCGCGAGACTGTCCTGCTTACGATTTCCGCCACAGGCTTGGGTGTCCTGCCCGCCGTTTATGTCTTTACGCCGGTTCTTCGTGCGGCCGACTACCCGATACAAGTCTGGCAGCCGTGGATCGGCGCTTTGATCTTCGGGATGTCCCTGTATCTATTCCGCGAAACTCATCGTGCCCTGGGCCGCTACTGGTCCGTCACATTGGAGATCAAGCAGCAGCACGTGCTCATGACCGAAGGCATCTACGGCAGCATTCGCCATCCGATGTATTCGGCGTTCTGGCTTTGGGCACTGGCCCAGGCGGTGCTGGTTCCAAATATGATTGCCGGGCCCGCCGGCCTCATTGGCTTCGGCACGTTATTTTTCTGCCGCGTCAATCAGGAAGAGCAGCTGATGCTCGAGACGTTTGGCGACCAGTACAAAGCTTACATGCAGCGGACCAGCCGCATCATTCCTCGCGTGTACTGATCAACCGAGCGGGCCGCGTCCCAGCCCCTCACGTCGGAGGAGGCTGAGGCTTCGACGAGCGCTTGCTCGCGGGGGCCTCGTCTTTCTGCCCCTCGGAATTGAGCTGCTTCATGGCCGGCACGAAAGAGTACGACACCTGGAATGAGCCAGGCACGCGCAGTCCGATCGCCTCCGCGAGCTCGCCAATGAAGTGATTGCAGTTGTTCGTGACCGCATTCCAGGTCGGCGACTTGTTGGCTTTTGCTTTGGCGATCGCGGCAACCAGCTTTGCATACTGACCGGATGACAACGGAACGCGATAGCGTGAGGCGACCGGGAGCTTTAGAACCTCAGGATCCCACTCTGTATTCGCCGGCACCGGGAGAACATGACCGATGGCCATCACGGCGTAGTTTCCCATCGGATGCAGGTCAGCGTACTTCACGTGTGATCCGGAGCCGTATACGGCGTAGCTATGGCCGTAGGCGCCAATCGTCGCCACCCTGAACTCGACGAAATACGGACGGGCTTCCGAGGTACTGGCAGGCTGAGCGAAGCTGCTCGATCCGGCCAACCATGTCAGCGCGAACGACAAACAAACGATGATGCCAGCACGATTTGCCCGGTGAACGAACATCCAGCGCTCCTCTACTGCACGATGACCCTGGTTCCCACGCTCACGCGTTCGTAAAGGTCCAGCACGTCCTTGTTGTACATTCGGATGCAACCGTAGGACACGTAGCCGCCGATGGACGACGGGTTGTTGGTGCCATGGATCGCATATTGGCCATGGGCGAGGAGCAAGGCTGCCGCTCCCATGGGATTGTTGGGTGCGCCCGCCGCGATGACATTGGGCATCGAGGGCTTGTCTCGCTTGATTTCGTCCGGCGGCGACCAGGCGGGTTTGAGCCGCTTGCTGTAAATGAACGACTCGCCCGACCACTGCTTGCCCGCCCTGCCAACCCCGACCGGATAGCTCAAGGCCTGGTGGGGCCCTACCATCAGGTACAGCCGGCGCTGCGTCGTTCTCACGATGATCGTGCCGGCCCCGGAATCGAAATTCACAGTGACCTGCTGGGCCGCTCTGGCGGCTGGAGCACATTGCAGTCCGAATACCCAGATCAGTAACGCCGGTCCGACAAACCGCAGAAATTTCATAGGAACTCCCAGCACTGAGAGGTCCTGATTGTTGATGACAGGGCTTGTGAACAACAAGTGGCACCCGGGGAAATCTTGCAAAAAGCGGGCCTCGTGTGGCTTTTTGGCACTAGAGCCATGGGTGCAACGGCCTACAAGATGACCCGCTAATCTCAGCAGCGGGGCCTTTATCCGGTAGAGGTTTCAGGATGCCGAACGTCAGCAGATCCGCTTGGACCGCCTGCAGGTCCGCTCTACGTCCGTGCCTGGGCGCGCTATTTTCAAGTGCGCTGTTGGTCGTTGGCTCGCCAGCTTGGTCCCAAGAGGCGAATGCCGAGCAAGGCGCCGTAGCGGCGGCTCCGGCGAAGCCCAAGGAGGCAGCCGAAGCCAGCCGCGGCAGACCGGCAGATAAGCCCTACTTCATCGAATTTCGCGCACGCAACGCGGACAGCTACGGCCACACGTTTTCGATTTATGGAAAGGTGAACGCGACCGGGAAGATCGCAGGCTATACCGTCGCTGGATTGCACCCATTTACTGAAAGCCCGGTGCCCTGGATGGTGGGCCATCTCGTGGTGGTGCCGTCGGAAACCGGCGCGAGCGATGGTGACACCGACGATCAGTATGTGCTCGCCCGTTTCCATGTCGCTTTGTCAGCTGACGAGTACAAGAAGGTGGTCGGCTACGTCAAAGAACACCAGAAGAATTCGCCGATGTGGCACGCCGTCCTGTACAACTGCAATGCTTTCGTCGGGGACATCGCCAAGTTCATGGGCATGGACACCCCTGTATCCACGCTTCTGATGCCGGCTGACTACATCAACAGTCTGCGAAAGCTCAACATGGCGAAGACCGGTATTATAGGCACGCCGGTGGTTGTTGCGTCACCGGAAAAATTGCGCGAAGCCGCGCTGAAGAGCGCCGCCGCGCACAGCAAGAAGCTGGCGGCCACGCCGGAAGGAGCCGCGAAGCCGGAAGGCACCGCAAAGAAGACTGATGCCGCGGGGGCCAAGAAAGAACAACGCTCCCAGAGCTCCGCGGCCAAACCCGTCGAGGCCGATCGCACGGGGGTTTACTAGCTCGACCACGCGGCACGTTGAACGAGAAGGACACGGGTATGGTGCCTCGTTCTCTTCGTGTTTTTGTCCTGGCAGCCATCTGCATGGTTGCCGCCGCGCCGACACCGACGCGCGCCGCCGCCGAGAAGGTCGAATACGCCGGCGACGCGAAGCCCGGCACGGTTGTGGTTCAAACGGCCGAGCGCAGGCTCTATCTCGTCGTCGGCAAAGGTCAGGCGCTCAAGTATACCGTTGGCGTTGGCCGTGCAGGCCAACAGTGGTTCGGCACCACGCGAATTGCGAGCAAGCATATCCGGCCGGCCTGGAAGCCGCCGGCTTCGATCCGCGGAAATAGATCGCCAGATTTTTATATTGAATCCGGTTCGCCGCGAAATCCGATGGGCGCGGCGGCGCTCGTTCTGGTCGACAATGAGCTCGCCATTCACGGCACCAACAATCCCGCTTCGATCGGCGGACTGGTGTCCGCTGGATGCATTCGCATGCACAACCAGGACATCATGGACCTGTATGGCCGGGTCCAGGTCGGCACCCGGGTCGTATTCGCGAAATAGTCAAAACGCCGGCGGTCACCCGCCGGCGTTTTGCTTTGTTGACGCCGCTCAGCTCGGAACGGGCGGCACCCAGCCCGCACTTGCCCGTAGCGTGGCGGCGCGATGCGCCTGTGCCCTTCACGAAGTCTTTTGTGCGTTGGCGCGGACGGCCCAATCGGCCCGCACCGCCAGGGCGCTATCATCGATCCCGGCGGCGCACAGGTGCCTGTCTCACTCGACTTTGCCTCAAGAGCAACAACCGCGCCGCCAGGGGAGAAAACCATGTCCAAGGAATTGTACTGGCTGACACTGACGGCCGCGATGACGGCCCTTTTCTGGGTCCCTTACATCCTCGACCGCATCATGGTTCGCGGCGTCGTGGGCGCCACGGCCAATCCGTCGCCCAACGACAAGCCGCAATCGCCGTGGGCGGAGCGGATGATGGCCGCGCATACCAATGCGGTGGAAAATCTGGTGGTGTTCGTGCCGCTGGTGCTGGTGACGCACGAGCTGAACATCCACACCGCCACGACCGCGTTCGCCTGCGCGCTCTATTTCTGGTGCAGGCTGGCGCATGCCGTGGTCTACACCGCCGGCATTCCGCTGGCCCGGACGCTGGCGTTCGCCGGCGGCTGGGCCGCGCAGGTGATGCTGGTGCTGGCGATCTTCGGAACGGCCTGATGGTTTGAATCCGGCGACGGCTCGTCCGCCGCCGGACATCATTTCAGCGCGAGCACGGCGTGGCTCAGCGGCACTGGCCCATGGTGTGGAGCCCGTTCAGCGCCGCCCATGCCTCGATCCAGGTGCCGAAGCCGCCGGCGAGCTTGACGTACTCGCCCGGCCGCCCCGGCTGCCCGCTCTGCGAAATGTCCCACACCTCGCAGGAGCCGCTCTTCCAGCGGATCACGATGACATCGGCCTTGGCCGGTGTTGCAGCAAATGTCGCGAACGCAACACACGCGATCAGGCAGAGCTTCTTCATGGAGGCCCCTCTTGAAGATGCCGACGAATCGACACCGGCAAGATACCTCGCCTCAGGGGAACAGCGCGATCTGCTCGATCCCCATCGCTTCGGGGTAGCCCAGCACCAGGTTCATGTTCTGCACCGCCTGGCCCGACGCGCCCTTCACGAGGTTGTCGAGCGTCGAGATGACGATGGCGCGCCCAGGTGTGCGGTCTTTCGCGACGCCGATGAAGGTCATGTTGGAGCCGCGCACATGCCTCGTGTGCGGCGTCTGGCCGAACGGCAGCACATGGACGAATGGCTCGCTCGCGTAGAACTTCAACAGCGTTGCATGAAGATCCTCGGCCGAAGCCCCTGCCGTACAATGCAAATAAATGGTCGAGAGGATACCCCGGTTCATCGGCAGGAGATGCGGCGTAAACGTCGGGATCACCTCGCGGCCGGCGGCGAGGGAGAACTCCTGGTCGAGCTCGGCCATGTGCCGGTGGTGGCCGACGCCATAGGCGTTGAAGCCCTCCGACACCTCGGAGAACAGCATCTCTTCCTTCGCCGAGCGCCCTGCCCCGGTCATGCCGGACTTGGCGTCGATCACGATCTCGTCCGGCACGATCTGCTTGGCCTTGAGCAGCGGCGTCACCGCGAGCTGGGCGCAACTCGTGTAGCAGCCCGGATTGGCGACCAGCCGCGCCTTCTTGATCGCCTCGCGGTGGATCTCGACCAAGCCGTAGACGGCTTCCTTCTGCAGCTCCGGCGCATGGTGCTCGTGGCCGTACCACTTGGCATAGGCCTTGGTGTCGTGCAGCCGGAAATCGGCCGAGAGATCGACGACCTTGGTGTTCGGCGCCTTGGCGAGCAGGTCCTTCAGCACCTTCTGGGTGGTGGCGTGCGGCAGCGCGCAGAAGGCCAGATCGAGGCCGGCCTTGGCCCAGTCGACGCTCTCGATCGAGACCAGTGTCGGCAGCTTGAAGGGAGCGAACTGCGGGAACACCGAGGCCATCTCCTGGCCTGCCTTGCGGTCGGCGGTGAGCAGCACGAGCTCGACCTTGGGATGGCGCAGCAGCAGCCGCACCAGCTCGGCGCCGGTGTAGCCCGACGCGCCGAGCACGCCGACTTTCGCTTTCGCAGTGTCATTCGCAGCCATGGTCTCAATCCTTCATTCGGTCGCTCAAGACCGCCGGATCGAGGCCAGTACCGCGGGGATTTTCAGGAAAGGCGCCGCGGGCCCTGATCCGGCGGCGCAGACAATATCAGGCGCGCGCCGAAACGGTGTGACGGCGGCGGCGAGGACGGGTGATGGTCACGGTCAGGGTCATCGGGCGGCGATATAGCGGCTCGGTTCCCCCGGCGCAAGACCGCGGCCCCGGCGCCCGCTCAGCGGGCGCGACCATTTTGCCCCTGGGGCCGGTCCCGGCCGGGGACTAGGATACCGGGATCGAGACCGCGTGGGTGGCCAGGATGCTGACCCGTCGCCGCTTGATGGCCCTGAGTGCCGCGCAGGTGTTTGCGCCGGGCCTTCTGATTGGCCGCGGACACGCCCAAACGCCCCAAGCTGACTATCCGAACAAGCCCGTGCGCTTCATCGTGCCGGTCGCGGCCGGAGGGCCGACCGACATCGTCGCGCGCATGCTCGGCGACAAGCTTTCAAGGCTGTGGGGCCAGCAGGTCGTCGTCGAGAACAAGGGCGGCGCCGGCACCAACATCGGCAACGAGTATGTCGCCAATGCCGATGCCGACGGATACACCGTGCTGTTCGCGACAGCCTCGCTGGCGGTGAACACCAGCCTCTATCGCTCTCTGAGCTACGATCCGGTCGCGGATTTTGCCCCGGTCTCGCTGGTCACCGAACTCGGCTACTTCGTGTTCGTGCCGAATTCCTCGCCGGCCCATTCGATGAAGGAGTTCATCGACTATGCCAGATCCCGCTCCGGCAAGTTGACGATCGCGTCGCCCGGCACCGGCAGCGCGCCGTTTCTCGCCGAGATGCTGTTCCTGCAGACGGCCGGCATCCAGATGACGCACGTTCCCTATCGCGGCGCGGCGCCGGCTTTCGCCGACCTCGTGCCGGGGCGGGTGGACTGCTATTTCGGCAGCGGCGCGTTGTTACCCTATGCGCGATCCGGCCAGGTTCGCGTGCTGGCTTCCACCGGGCCGAAACGAGATGCGGCGGCGCCGGACGTGCCGACCATCGCCGAGTCCGGCGTCCCGGGTTACGACGTGACGGCGTGGCAGGCGCTGTTCGTGCCGGCCAAGACGCCGCCTGCGATTGTCCGCAAGATCAGCGCCAGCACCAACACCGCTCTCTCCGATCCGGAGATCAAGGACAAGCTGGCCAAGTCCGGCTATGTCGCCGAGGGTTCGTCCCCCGAAGCGCTCGGCAAGCTCCTGAAATCGGAAATCGCCAAATGGAGCTCGGTCATCAAGTCGGTCGGCATCAAGATCGACTGAAGTCCGCGCCCTATTCCGCGGCCGGGACGGTCCGCACCCAGGCCACGATGGCGTTGAGGTCCTGCTCGGTCATTTTGCTGAAATAGACCTGACGGGCCATCGGCAGCTTGAGGGTGCGGCCGTCATGACCGATGCCCTTGGTCAACGCGGTCTTGATCTGGTCGTCGGTCAGGCTGCCGATGCCCTTTTCCTTGTGCGCCGTGATGTTGGACACCTTCACTGAGCCGAATGGCCCCTTCATCTCGTTGCCGCCGCGCCCCCACCAGTTCTTGTAGTCCTGGCCGCCCTCGGGCTTGCGCGAATGGCATTCCATGCAATGGGCCAATGTCGCGAGATAGAAGCCGCGCTTGACCGGATCGGTGGGCACGTCGTTGCCGATCGGCTTCTCGGCCTCTGGAATGGGCACGGCATGCAGCGACGCCTTGTAGACCGGCGCCTGCACCTCGTTGCGCACCGGCGCCATGCTCTTGATGTAGGTCGCGACGGCTTCGAGATCGCCCGGCGTCATGATCCGGTAGAACGCATACGGCATCTGCGGCGCGACCGGCACGCCGTTCGGCCGCACGCCCTCGATCATCAGCTTCTTGATGTCGGCGACGCTCCAGGAGCCGATCCCCGTGTCGGGGTCCTGCGAGATGTTGGAGCCCTTCACCGTGAAGGCCGGCTCATCGAACAATTGCGAGCCCCCGGAAAACCTCCGGCTCATGTCGAGGCCGTTGGGCCCGCGCGGTGTGTGACAGCCGTCGCAGGCCATCACGGCGTTGACCAGATAGCCGCCGCGCTCGAGCGCCGTTTCGGCGAAGACGGTCGATACTGACAACGATAGCCCAACCGCGGCGAGCGCCGCCGTCGCAATGCGAGTCATGTTTGCCCCCGAAAACAAATCTAAAAAAACGTAACCGCAATAACGATGCACGACCTTGGCCCGGCCGGAAGTGCACAACCTCACACTTCCGGCCGGGAATGCCTGGCTGGGTCGCAGCCTAGATCGCGTTCATGAAGCTCGCCTTGTAGCCGCTGCCGGCCTTCTCGATCCGGGCCAGCGCCGGGAACGGGAAGTGATAAGCCTGCACCGGCAGCTTCTCGGCGACCAGCATGTCGTAGACGCGCTTCCTTGTCTCCGCTGTCTTCGGCGGGTCCTGATCGAAGAAGCCGTGCCAGTCCGGATACGGCGCGAACACCGCGTAGTTGTTGCAGACGTCGGACTGCACATAAACGGTCTTGCCGCCGGAGCTGACCACATAGGACGTGTGCCCGATGCTGTGACCAGGCGTGCCCACCGCCATCACGCCGGGCGCCACTTCCTTGTCCCAGGCGTAGGGCGTGACCTTGCGCTTCAAGGTGTCGAACACCCGGCGGTTGTTGGCGAACAGCTCGGTCATGCGGCCCTTGGAGGCGCGGCTCATCTCGCCGTCGTCCATCCAGAACTTCCACTCCACCTCGGGCACCTTGATCTCGGCATTCGGAAACGCCGGGGAGTTGTCGGGCATCAGCAGACCGTTCACGTGGTCGGCATGGAAATGCGAGATCACCACCGTGTCGATCGAATTGCGATCGAGGCCGGCCGCCTTGAGATTGGCGTTCATGGTGCCGCGCTCGCCGTTGCTTTCGTTCGAGGCGGCCTCGCCGTTGCCGGTGTCGATCAGCACCTTCTTGCCGCCCGTGCTGATCACGACCGGCGCGTAGGTGTTCTTCATCTTGTCGGTCGGTTGCCCAGCCGCGGCGAGCGCCTTGGCCAGGTCCTCGGCGCTCGCGTTGATGAGGTAGTTGCTGTTGACCGGCACCATGCGGAAGCCGTCCGGCACCACCGTGATCTCGATGTCGCCGACTTTGTAACGATGAAACTCCGCCATTACCCATTCTCCCTAGACGCAAAGGCCGCCCAACATGGGCGGCCCCGATTTCAGTTGCAAGCGTTCCGGTCAGAGAACCGGATTCCACGGCGCGGGAATGAGCCTGTAGCCGGTGCCGGCCTTCTCGACCCAGCCCAGCCCGGGGAACGGGAAGTGATAGCCCGCGACGAACAGGTTCTCCGCGGCGGCCATGTCGTAGAAGCGCTTGCGCGTGATGACGGCCTTCTCCGGCTCGCTGTCGAACATCACCTGCCATTCCGGATTGCGCAGGAACAGGTCCGGCACGTTGGTGACGTCGGCCTGGTACAGGATCTTGCTCGAGCCCGACTGGATCACAAACGAGCAGTGCCCCGGCGTGTGGCCCGCGGTGTCGATCGCGGTGATGCCGGGCGCGACCTCGCTGCCCGGCTGGTAGATCGTGACGCGGGTCTTCATGTCGCCGAAGATTTTCCGGCAGAAGCCGAAGGACGCCTTGAAGAAGCCCTCCGGCGCCTTCGCGGCGTTGGCGTCGTCCATCCAGAACTCCCAGTCCACCGCCGGCACCTTGATCTCGGCGTTGGGAAACGCGAGCGAGCCGTCCGGATTCTTGATGCCGTTGATGTGGTCGCCGTGCATGTGCGAGATCAGCACGATGTCGATCGACTTGGGATCGATGCCGGCCGCCGCGAGCGATTGCGGCAGCAGGCCCACGGTCGGCGAGACCGGCCCATAACCGGTGTCGATCATCACGAGCTTGCTGCCGGTGTTCACCACCATCGGATTGAACGGCGCGAACACCGTACCCTTCGGCATGTAGGCGGCCTCGGCGGCCTTCAGCACCTCTTCGTTCGGCACATTCAGCACGAAGCGCGGCGGCAGCGGGATCGGCCGCGCGCCGTCGCTGGCCACGGTCAATTCAAAATCGCCGAGCTTGGAACGATAGAAGCTCGGCACCTGCTTGCCCGCGGCCGGTGCGCCGGCCGATGCGGGCGAACCGAGCGTCAGGCCAGCGCCTGCTGCGCCGGCGGCAACGATCAGACCACGACGGGTGAGTTCGGACATGATGTGCTCCCCTCTCCTCAAAGCAACGGATTCCAGGCGACCGGCACCAGGCGGTACTTCGCGCCGTCCTTCTCGACATAGCCGATCGACGGGAACGTGAAGTGGAAGCCCACCACCAGCGCCTTCTCGGCCGCCGCCATATCGTAGAACTTGTGGCGGGTCTCCTGCGCCTGCTGCGGATCGATATCGTAGACGACGTGCCAGTCCGGATTGCGCAGGAAGAACTCCGGAATGTTGGTGACGTCGGACTGGATCAGGATTTTCGACGAGCCGGAGGCGACCACAAAGGTGGTGTGGCCCGGCGTGTGCCCCGGTGCACCGATCGCGGTGATGCCGGGCGCGACCTCCTTGTCCCAGTCGTATTTCGTCACCTTGTTCTCGATGCCGGCATAGATCTTCTGGACGTTGTCGAAATACACCTTGTGCACCGGACCGGCCTTGGCGGCGTTCTCGGCGCTGGTCCAGAAATCCCAGTCCTTCCCAGGCACCATGATCTCGGCATTGGGGAAGGCCATCGAGTTGTCGGCGGCGCGGATGCCGTTGGTGTGATCGGTATGCAGATGCGACATCAGCACGATGTCGATGTCCTTGGGCTGAACCCCAGCCGCTGCAAGATTGGCGATGGTGCGGCCGACCGCGCCCTTGCTCGGCTCGAACTGCGAGATGCCGTTGCCGCAATCGATCAGCACGAGCTTGCCGCCGGTGTTGATGAGCTGCGGATTGAACGGCACGGTGATCATGCCCTTCGGCCAGTGCGCCGTCGCGGCCGCCTCCAGCGCCTGATCCTTGGAGACGTTGCGCACGAAGGTGTCGGGCAGCGGGAACGTGCGGGCACCGTCATTGACCGATGTGCATTCGATGTCGCCGACCTTGTAGCGATAGATGCCGGCGACCTGCTTGCCGGTGGCAGGCGCCGCCGCCTGGCTCGGCGAATGGGTCAACGCAACCGCGCCGGTGGCCGCCGCACCGCTCAGCAGATGACGGCGAGTGAGTGCTGTCATGATGATCCTCCCAGATCGGCGCCGCGCTTTTTGTGCAATGTCGCGCTGGCTGCCGACGGGATGGTAGCGCAAGTCCTGCGGTTTGGGAGATGCAAAAACCCAAGGCCGCCGGTGGACCGGCGGCCCTGGCCTGCTTCAAAGCGCCGCGATCAGAGCGCGGTGTTCCAGAGCACCGGGATTTCGCGGTAGCCCGTACCCGACTTCTCGACATGGGCCACGCTCGGGAACGGATAGTGGAAGCCCTGCACCAGCATCTTCTCGGCGACCAGCATGTCGTAGACCTTGCGCCGCGTCGCCTCGGCCATCACCGGGTCCTGGTCGTAGTAAGGATGCCAGCCGGGATTGCGCACGAACAGGTACGGCGCGTGCGTGACGTCGGCCTGCACATAGACCTTGTGCGAGCCGGACGACACCACATGCGAGGTGTGGCCAGGCGTATGCCCCGGCGTGCCGACCGCGAGCACGCCCGGGATCACCTCCTTGTCCCATTCGTAAGTGCGCAGCCGCTTGAGCACGTCGCCCGCAATCACGCGGCGCGCATTCTTGAACACATCCTCAATGCGGCCCTTGGGCGCCCGGCTCATGTTGCCGTCGTCCATGTAGTACTGGTGCTCGTTGGCCGGCACCAGGATCTCGGCGTTGGGAAACGCCAGCGACTTGTCGGCCTTGAGCAGGCCGTTGATGTGGTCGCCGTGGTAGTGCGAGATGATCACGGTATCGATCGCGTTGGCGTCGATGCCGGCCGCGGCGAGATTGGTCATGAGCTGGCCGGTCGCGCCCTTGCTGTTGATGAAGGCCTGCTCGCTGGTGCCGGTGTCGACCAGCGCGAGCTTGCCGCCGGTGTTGATCACGATCGGATTGTACGGACCAATGAAGACGCCGGGCTCCATGAAGGCCGCGGCGAGCGCGGCGTTGACCTCTTCCTTCTTCACGTTGCCGACAAACGCATCCGTGATCGGCAGCCGGTTGGCCCCGTCGGTGACCACCGTCACCTCGATGTCGCCGACCTTGTAGCGATAGAAGCCGGCGATCTGCTTGCCCGCCGCGGGCGCCGCGGCGCTCGCGGGCGTCGACATGCCGGTTGAAGTCATGGCGCCGCCAACGCCAAAGGCTGCCACGCCTGTCAGGACATTGCGTCGTGTCAGTTTCGTCATGGTGATCCTCCCTCGGTGCTTTTGTCCGGCTTTGTTGCGAGGGCCGTCCGTCTCCGGCGTCCCTGCCCTGTCCGGTTATCCGTCCATGTTAGACCGATGGCGGCGCGGCCGCATATAGGCGGGCGGCAGGCGGGTTGATAAGCTTTCGCCGCCCCGCGCCGCCAACGGCCGGGGACTGCCCCGGCGGGGCAAAACAACCAACATTGGGGAGGACGTAATGCGTAGTTTGTGTGTGCTGGCCGGCGCCATGGGTCTTGCGCTGGCGATGAGCTCGGGCGCGTTGGCCCAGGTGCCGCCCGATCCGAACAATCCGAACGAGGTCGTGCCGGACGCCATGAACCCGACGCCGTATGGCGAGCCGATCACGCTGGAGAACGCCAAGAAGGTCGCGGCTGCGGCCGCCGCCGAAGCGACCAAGCGCAACTGGCAGGGCATGTGCATCTCGGTGGTCGCGCCCTCGGGCGACCTCGTCTATTTCGAGAAGCACGACAACTGCCAGTACGCTTCGATTTCGATTTCGCAGCACAAGGCACGCACCGCGGCGCGCTATCGGAGGCCTACGGTGGTGTTCGAGCGGCTGGTCGGCAAGGGACCGTTCTTCGCCTACCTGCCGACGCTCGATGACGTCATCGCCTCGCGCGGCGGCAATCCGCTCGTGGTCGGCGGCAAGATCATCGGCGCCATCGGCGTCAGCGGCGGCACCGGATCGCAGGACGACACGATCTCGCAGGCCGGAGTTGCAGCGCTCAAGTAGCCGCAGCTTTCGTGTGACATGGCTTCTGCCGGGGACACGTGCCCCGGCAGTTTTCTTTTCAGCCATCAAATTTTCAAGATGTCATTCCGGGGCGGCCCGAAGGGCCGAACCCGGAATCCAGACAAGTTAGATTCTCTTCTGAACTGGATTCCGGATCGCTCGCTGTCGCGAGCGTGCGAATGACGGTGGGGCTAGCCGCTGAGGCCGAGATGCTCGGCGATCCACTTCACCGACATCGAGGTGATGTCGCCAAGCGACAGCAGCACCGCGGCCCAGACGAACGCCGAGCTGAAGTTGGCGAGCTGAAACCGCCAGTACGGCATGGCGAACACGCCGGCCACGATCGGCACCGAGGCGCGCAAAGGGCCCGAGAAGCGCGCGATGAAAATCGCGGCCGCGCCCCATTTCTTGATGAAGTTCTCGCCGACCGGAATGAGCTCCGGGTGCTGCGACAGCGGCCACATGTGATAGACGCGGTTCTCGAGCTTGAGCCCGACCCAGTAGGACAGCCAGTCGCCGAGCGCCGCCCCGATCGCGCCGGCAACAAGCACCGGCCAGAAGTCGATGCCGCTGGCGCTGATCAGCGCGCCGAGCGCCACCAGCACGCCCCAGGCCGGGATCAGCAGCGAGAGGAAGGCCAGCGACTCGGCAAAGCACAGCATGAACACGATCGGCGCAGCCCAGGCCTGATGCAGGCGAACGTACTCGATGATGGGCTGGACGTAGTGGTCGAGGTCCATATGGACTTTCTTGGGAACGTCTCTGGCGGGCACGTTCGGGGCAAATTTGTTTATCGCGGACGCCGCTGTTTAGCCAGCAGCGGCCACAACCACGGCGGGAACACCGCGGCGGCAAGACGCCTCATTGTGGCCGCCCGGAACCCTTAAGTCCCCGCCAAGCCCCCCGTTGAGGCGTACCGGCCCTGGCCGTGGCATAGTTCACCGCTTAAGTGATTCGCCTGCCTTCCCGTCGGA
>CAKZHN010000203.1 GCA_936924235.1 uncultured Rhodoplanes sp.
CAGTACGTCGCTCGCGCGCTCATCGCGCGGCACGAAGGCCGCACCGAGCCGGCGTTCCGCTATCGCGACTACGGCACGCTGGCCACCGTCGGGCGCTCGCGCGCCGTCGCGCAGTTCGGCCGGCTGAAGATGAAGGGCCTGATCGCCTGGCTGCTGTGGTGCGTGGCCCACGTCTATTTCCTGATCGGCTTCCGCAACCGCTTCGTGGTCGCGCTCAACTGGGCGTGGAGCTACGTCACGTTCCAGCGCGGCAGCCGCCTGATCACCGGGCTGGACACGCCGCCCAAGGACAAGCGTCAGGGGTCACGGACGGAGCTGCATTCGAAGGCGAGCTAGTCGCCGCTGACACGCGCGCCCGGGCGTGAGACAGTCACGAGCTTTCGGAAATTCCCACCCGGCAGGATCGATCGTGTCGTCACCCCACGCCTTCGCCGAGCCCGCGGCCGGCCCGCAGATGACTGCGCTCAGCGCCTATATGAGCGCCGCGCGCTCGGGCACCCTGCCGGCTGACGTCGCCGAGCAAGCCAAGCATCATCTTCTCGATACGCTCGCGTCCATCATCTCAGGCTCGCAGCTTGCGCCGGGCGCGGCGGCGCAGCGCTATCTCGGCATGTATGTCGGCAACGGCAGCGCGACGATCCTCGGCACGACGCTCTTGGCGCCGCCGCTCGAGGCCGCGCTTGCCAACGGCGTGATGGCCCATGCCGACGAGACCGACGATTCCAACAGTGTCGGACGCTGGCATCCGGGCTGCGCGGTGGTGCCGGCGGCGCTGGCGATGGCCGAGGACATGGGCGCGAGCGGCGCGGTGCTGCTCAACGCCGTCACGCTCGGCTACGACGTCGGCACGCGCATCATCCTCGCCATGTTCGGGGAGAACGCGAAGGCGAGCTACGACGTCAGCCTGGCGACCCACAGCATCGCCGGCACCTTCGGAGCGGCCGCGGCCGCCTGCTGCGTCGCAGGCCTCGACGCGCAGCAGATACGCTGGGCGCTGGGCTACACGGCCCACCAGTCCTCCGGCACCCGCGCCTGGCAGCGCGACACCGGCCACATCGAGAAGGGTTTCGTGTTCGCCGGCATGCCGGCGCGCAACGGCGTGACGTCGGCACTGCTGGTGAAGGCCGGCTGGGACGGCGTCGATGACATCTTCACGGGCGCAGATAACTTCTTCGCGACCTACGCGCCGAAGGCCGAGCCGGAACGCCTCGTCGACAAGCTCGGCGAGCGCTTCGACATTGCGCTCACCGACATCAAGAAGTGGACTGTCGGCTCGCCGATCCAGGCGCCGCTCGACGGCATCGAGACCATCCGCGGCAAGCATCCGTTCGAGGCCGACCAGGTCAGACGCGTGACCGTGCGGGTCGCGCCGCCCGTCGCCGCCGTGGTCGACAATCGCGACATCCCGGATATCTGTCTGCAGCACATGATCGCCGTGATGCTGCTCGACAAGACCGTCTCGTTCCACGCCGCTCATGACGCTGCCCGCATGCGGGATCCCGCGGCGCTGCGCGAACGGCAGAAGGTCGAGCTGGTGCGCGACGACGAGCTCGCAAAATTCCTGCCGGTGCGCGTGACCCTGGTCGAAATCGAACTGTCGGACGGCACGCGCCTCTCGGAACGCGTCACCGCGGTGCGCGGCACGCCGCGCAACCCGATGACGCGCGCCGAGGTCATCGACAAGGCGCGCGATCTGGTCGCGCCGGTGCTGGGCCGCGAGACGGCGGATCGCCTGATCGACACCGTCTATGCCATCGAGCAGGTCGCTGACATGCGCAGCCTGCGGCCGCTGCTGCGCGGCGGCTGAATCTCGCCGAGTCCGCGAGACGCCTCCATCAATCGGCCCTGATGCCTGCCGGCGACCTTGCTGCGCAGGCAAGACGGATTAATAGCCCTCCGCTATCCGGGATGGTGCTATCTGTATTGTCGATACCGGCGATGGTCGCTGATGCCGGCCCGCGAACCGACTTGAACAAACCAAGCTCCGAGCCAAGGATGCCAGCCACCGGAACAGCGGACCCTGCCTCTCTCAACGCGCGCTTGGCTGCTCGCCGTGAGGAAACCAGCCGCGTCCGACCCGAATTTGCCCGCGCCTACGACAGATTGGTGGAGCGCCTGACGAAGCTCGATCGCGGCGAGGTCGGCCCGCAGGTCGGCGAGCCGATGCTTCCGTTCGACCTGCCCGACGAGACCGGCCGTCTGGTGTCGCTCAGCACCTTGCTACAATCGGGACCCGTCGTGATCAGCATCAATCGCGGCCACTGGTGCCCTTACTGCAAGATGGAGCTGCGCGCGCTTGCCGCCGTGCAAGGCCGAATCGAAAAGCTCGGCGCGCGCGTCATCTCGATCATGCCGGATACGGCGCAGTACACCAGCGGGTATGCGGTGCAGAACGACCTGCCGTTTCCGGTGCTCAGCGACATGGACCTCGGCTATTCGCTGTCGCTTGGCCTCATCTTCTGGGTCGGTGCCGAAGTGCAGCAGCTCTATCAGGACACCGGGGTAGACCTCGAAAAATATCAAGGCAACCAGAGCTATTTCCTGCCGATGGCAGCGAAATTCATCGTCGACCGCGACGGCCTCATCAAGGCGCGGCAGGTCAATATTGAATTCCGCGAGCGTATGGAGCCCGAGGCGATCGTCGCGGCGCTGGAAGCACTGCGCGGCGCCTGAACCACTCCAAAAATGACTTGCCCAAGATCTTGCCCAGGATATTGAAGTCCGAATACGCGTTTATCGCTTCTTCGCTTTGACCGAAGGCCCTCGACCTCGATAGCCATTGGGTATGGAGCATATAGGCGATGGAGCCTTGTTCTGTCCGGCCCTGACTGTTGCAATGGCTGGTGTCGCCTGATGCTCTTTCCTGACCGACCTCCGCGCCTGTTTCGTCGTCGCGGCCCACAACGAGTAGCCATGTCACGTTTAAGCGAGACCGCTGCCTGATCACTGGACTGGGCGCGCGGTCGAAGGATAAGCATCAGAGGTCGCGGACGGTCCGGGTGGTGTCTGTCCGGGGGGACTTTGAATGGAGATGCATCAGGTCAGGTATTTTCTGGCCGTCGCCCGGACGCTGAACTTCACGCGCGCTGCCGACGAGTGCAACGTCGCGCAGCCGTCGCTGACACGCGCCATCAAGCTTCTCGAGGGCGAGCTCGGCGGCGATTTGTTTCGCCGCGAGCGGCCGCGCGCCATGCTGACCCCGCTCGGCGAAAGGATGTATCCGCTGCTCAAGCAGTGCTACGACAGCGCGCAAAGCGCCAAGGCGCTGGCCGCAATGATCAACGACGGCGAGGTGGGCGCGCTGAAGCTTGCGGTGTCGAGCAGCATCGAGCTCGGCCTCATCCTGTTCCAGGTCAATGAGCTGCGGAAAAGCTTCACCGAGCTGGAGCTGAAAATCCTGCGCGGCACCGGGCCGCAGATCGTCGAATATCTCAAGACCGGCGAAGCCGAGCTTGCAGTCGGCACCTCGATCGGCGAGGCCTGGGACCGCCTCGACAGCTGGAAGCTGTTCGACGAATCCTTCGACATGGTGTTCAGCCGCGCGCATCGGCTGGCGAGCCAGGAGACGATCAGCCTTGCCGATCTCAAGCCCGAACGCTTTCTGCTGCGCAGCCACTGCGAAAAATGCGTCGACCTTGCCGCAATGCTGCGCACGCAAGGTTTGAACGCCGACCACCGCCACGAGGTGTCGTCGGATCAGGACCTGCTCGCATTGCTCGAATCCAACATCGGCATCAGTTTCCTGCCGCGTACCGTCAACGCGCCGCAGAGCCTGGTCCGGACGTCGGTCAAAGGGCTGGAGCTCGGTCGCGCGGTATCGCTCTACAGCGTCGCTGGACGCCAACGTTCCCCGGTCGCCGCAACCTTCATGAAAATGCTGCGCGCCGCAAACTGGCCGACCAAGACGGACTAAACGCTACTGCTGCGACCGGAGAGCTTTTATCGCGCTCCAAACCAGTCCTTCAGAACAGGTTGGTGCTGCACTGGATTGAATTCTATGATTTTTGCGAAGCGCATCACGCCTGCCTTGCAAAAGGGCTCGTCAGCCAAGAATTCATTCAGTTCGGCAAGGGATTCGGCGCGAGCTATCAAAATTCCTCCTGTTGGCGGAACTGAAGGACCGGACACCAGGAAGCGCCCATTGTCGTAACCTTGCTGCAAGAAGCGGCGATGCGCGGCGATCAGCTCGGGATCACGCTGCTCGAACGGAACGAGGTGCTGTCCTTCCAGGAAGAAGTGCTTCATGTCTTTCTCCGTGCACTCGATAAACTGGTCTGGGGCTTAACCCCCTTCGCCGCTTCAATCTTCGCGCGTCCGCGCGACCGAGAGCGCCCGTATCGCCGGTGCGGCCAGCACCACAACCGGCAGCATGGCCATCCAGGCAACGAGCCACGACCAAAGCCAATGATTGAAGAACGCCATTGCCGTGGCCGACGGGAAGCTGGCGATTCCTGCAGCGATCAGGCTTGTCAGGCCGGCTTGAATGACACCAAACACGAAGTGGCTGTATCTGCGAGGAATGAAAAACATGGATCGAGCGTGTTCCAACTGTTCTGGCGCACCGGCCTTGCAGAGAATTACATTGACGTGGCCCTCGGGCCAATCCGGAAGCTCGGCAACGCGCTTGAAGCCAGCCTTCTCGTACAAGCGCGGCGCCTGGAAGTCATAGCTGGATACCCAGATCCGACGAACACCTCGACGAGACGCCTCCGCGACGAATGCGTCCAGCAGCGCCCGCGCATACCCATAACCTCGATAAGCCTTGTCGATCCACATCTGTTTAATTTCAGACGTGCCTGCCCACGAATGCCCAGCGACGACGCCGACCAGACGTCCTGCCTCGTTGCGGATCACGAAGCCCAATCGCTGTGCATCGTGGCGTCCGGTCGCATGGCTGTTGTGCTCGTCCAGGCGGTCTTCAATGGCATCGACCTCTTCGGGCGAGAGATCGTGCCGCGATTCGATTTGAAGCCTCATTCCGAACCCGAACGTCCAAGACCGCTATTTCAACACTTCGATCAATTCTTCGACCGCCATGCGCTTGCGGTAGTCCGGGTCGACGAAGCGCGCCGTGATGCGGCCGTCGCGGCCGACCACGAAGGTCGCCGGGATCGGCAGCGTCCAGCTCTCGTTGCCCTGATAGGCCGGCAAGTTCCGCCCGATCCGGGTCATGAATTCTTCCATCTCGTCGCCGACCCAGATCGCGAGGTTGAGCGACATGGCATAGCCGTTGTCCATGTCGGTCAGGATCGGGAAGCCGACATTGGAGTCGGCCCTCATCTCGGCCGCGAAAGGCTGGCGATCCGGCACGATCGCCACCATGCGGGCGCCGAGCGCTTCGATGCGCGACTGCGCCTTGGCCAGCGTGTTGATGCTGATGCGGCAATAGGGGCACCAGTGCCCGCGGTGGAACGTCACCACGGCAGGCCCGTGCGCCAGCAGATCCTTGAGGCTCACGAGCCGCCCGTTCTCGTCCGGCAGCGTGAAGGGCGGCATCAGCTCGCCGGGCTTGGGCGCGGTCTCGCCCGCATGATGCTCGCGCAGCCGCAACACCATCCGATCAACCGTGGCCGCATCCTCCGGATGCAGCTTGCGCGCCGCATCGGCGAAGATGTCGAGGCGTTCGCCCATCGATCCATCGAAATCGCGGGCCTGCTGAAATGCCTGCCTGATGTCCGTCACCACGATTGGCGTCGCCTCCGCTCGGGGTTCTGTCCGGATTGCCTCCAGTGATAAGCGATCAGGCTTCCGGCCCGCCAGTAAATTCAGCCGGCTCTCGATAGCACCGGTCTATCAATGCCGCGCTGCTTCGCAAAAGGAGTGACGCCCCGTTTCGGGGCAAACGGGGCGTCACGATGCGACGGGGCTCGTTGGGGGGACACGGGCCGTCACATGTTGTGGTCGTTCGGATCGTGGCGGACGTCGCCGATGAACAGCACCACCTGAGCGTTGCTCAGGTTCTTCCACCAGTGCGAGGTGCCCTGGGTCTCGGGGCGAATCTCGCCGGCCTTGTGCACGATCGGAACGGCGCAGTTGCTGGCGTATTCGACGATCTCGCCTTCGGCGACGTAGATCAGCGCCGGACGGTCGTCGTGGCTGTGCCACGGCACAACGCCGCCAGCCTGGATCACCATCTTGCGGAAGCGCAGCTCGCGGCCCTGGATCTTGGCCATCTCCTTGCCGAGATCGATCGCGCCGAGCGTGGTGTCGGTGACGCCGGAGCCGGCCGTGCTGACCGGCTGTCGGGCGTTCGGCTTGCGCTGATCGGCCGGGCATTCACCAGCCTGCGCGTTCAAGGCAACGCCGGTGGCGGCAACGAAGATCGCGGCGGCGGTCAGACGCAGCAGGCCGCGTTCAATCTGAAACTTCGACATCCTCATCTCCTCTGTTTCGCTTCGGCTCATCGGAGCCGATCGGTGATGCGATGATGCAGCGTGAGCGTTTCGTCAGGAAATGCCGCTTCGCTCTGATCGCGATAGCGCAGCGCTATTCGCCTACGCCTTCACGCTCGACGTGATCGACGCGATCACCATCGACGCCATCTTGAACTGATCGCCGCGGTTGACGATGCCGTGCCGCGCCGCGATCCAGGCGAAGTCCGTGTAGGCGGTCCAGACCGCACCGGCGCTGTCCTGGCTCACCAGCAGCCGCACCGGCCAGTCGAGTCCGGCATTGGGATTCGACGTGATGAACTGCGTGCCGAGCGGCGGATTGCCGAACACCAGCAGCGTGGACGGATTGAGCTTGATGCCGGCTTCGGCAGCCAATGCCGCCTGGTCGATCTCGCTGAAAAACCGGATACCCTTGCCGGCGATGTCTTTCTTCAGGCGCTCGATGGTCTCGGCGAAGCCATAGGCGCTTCTGACGCGAACGACGCCGTCATTGGCCTTTGCGGCGGCCCGGGCAGCCGGCGCCACCGTGAACGCCGCGGCCGCGACGCCCGAAAGACGCAGGAATTTTGCTCTGGTCAGCATGGGATCATCCTCCGATGGGCTTGCGCGTGATTGCGCCAAGCGCTGCATCACCATGCGGCGGGACGACCGCCGGCAGAATTATCATTGCTCTCTCGATCCCATAGCAGGCGGCTATCCGGTGCGCGTCGTTAGCGCGCCGCTATCGTCGTGCTAGCCAACCGGCATTTCCCGCGCGTTCGGCGCTCGTGCAATTTCGTGCCAGCACACCACGCAGGGGATCGCGTCATGAACACCCAGGCACCGATTCAGCTCGAACACGCCGCGCGGCCGCTCGAAGGCCGTGTCTCGCTCGTCACCGGATCGACCAGCGGCATCGGCCTCGGCATCGCCCGCGCGCTCGCCGCGGCGGGCTCCGCGGTCGTGCTCAACGGCTTCGGCAAGCCGGAGGACATCGCCGAGACCCAGGCGAGGATCGGCTCGGAGTTTGGCGTGCGGATGCGCTATTCGGGCGCCGACATGTCGAAGGCCACGGCGATCGCCGAGATGATCGCCACGACGCTCGACGCGTTCGGCCGGCTTGACGTGCTGGTCAACAACGCGGGCATCCAACATGTCGCGCCGCTCGAGCAGTTTCCCGCCGAGAAGTGGGACGCGATCCTCGCCATCAACCTTTCGTCGGCGTTCCACACCACGCGCGCGGCGTTGCCCGCGATGCGCCAGCAGAACTTCGGCCGCATCATCAACATCGCGTCTGCACACGGCCTCGTCGCTTCGCCGTTCAAGGCCGCCTATGTGGCGGCCAAGCACGGCATGATCGGCTTGACCAAGGTGACGGCGCTGGAAGCCGCCGAAGCCAACATCACCTGCAACGCCGTCTGCCCGGGCTATGTCTATACGCCGCTGGTCGAGGCGCAGATCGCCGGCCAGGCCAGGGCGCACGGCATTCCGCGCGACGAGGTGATCCGCGACGTGCTGCTGGCGCAGCAGCCCAACAAGCGCTTCGCCACGGTCGAAGAGCTCGGCGCGCTTTCGGTGTTTCTGGCCAGCGACGCGGCGGCCTCCATCACCGGCACGGCCTTGCCGGTCGACGGCGGCTGGACCGCGCATTGAGCAACAAAGCCCTGGGAGGGGATTATGGACAAGCATTCACCGGCGAAAGTCGCAACGCTCGCGGACGCCTGCCGCGTCGAGCAGCCCAAGGACCGCCAGATCGTACTGGTGCTGCAGGGCGGCGGCGCGCTCGGCGCCTATCAGGCCGGCGTCTACCACGCGCTGCACGAGCAAGGCATCGAGCCCGACTGGGTGATCGGCACATCGATCGGCGCGATCAATGCGAGCCTGATTTGCGGCAATCCGCCGGCCAAGCGGCTCGACAAGCTGAAGGAGTTCTGGAGCCGGATGGCCTACCGGCCGCCGTTCGCGGTGCCGGCCTGGAGCGGCGTCTCGGACACCATCGCGTATTGGCAGACCTTGCTGCGCGGCATCCCGGCGTTCTTTCAGCCTAACGCGGGCGCGTTCCTCGGCACCCACGTGCCGCTCGGCGCCGACAGCGCGGGCTTCTATTCCACCGCGCCGCTGGAGCAGACGCTCAACGAGCTGGTCGACTTCTCGCTGATCAATCGCGGCAAGACCCGCATCACGGTCGGCGCCGCCCATGTGCGCACCAGCCAGATGCGCTATTTCGACAGCCGCGACGGCACGATCGGCGTCCGGCACATCATGGCGTCGGGTGCGCTGCCGCCGGCGTTTCCGGCGGTGCGCATCGACGGCGAGCTCTATTGGGATGGCGGCATTCTCTCCAACACGCCAACCGAAGCGATCTTCGACGACAATCCGCGGAAGAACTCTCTGATCTTCGCGGTGCATCTCTGGAATCCGATGGGCCAGGAGCCGGGCACCATCTGGGAGGTGCTAAACCGCCACAAGGACATCCAGTATTCCAGCCGTGTGGCGAGCCACGTCGCGCGGCAGCGGCAACTGCACCACATGCGACACGTCATCAACGAGATGACGAAGCTCCTGCCGGACGACGTGCGCAAGACGCCGGAGGCGAAGGCTCTCGCGGCCTATGGCTGTCCGACCGTGATGCACGTGGTGCGCCTGCTCGCGCCGCAGCTCGAGAACGAGAACCACACCAAGGATGTCGACTTCAGCCCGGCCAGCATCCGGACGCGCTGGGAGGCGGGCTACGACGGCACCATGCGCGCGCTGAGCGCGGCGCCCTGGGAGGTCGCGACCGATCCGCTCGACGGCGTGATCCTGCACGAGCCGGACGCCGTGCTCGAAGCCGCCGAATAACGCGGGGGACCATCCATGCCACCGATGACCGAAGCCATGCCGGCGCATATGCCGACGCTCGACGACACGCAACACGTGCTGCGCCGGACCATCGTCATCGGCCTGACGGCGTTTCTCACCGTGGTCGACCTGTTCGCGACGCAGGCGATCCTGCCGTCGCTGGCTGCGGCCTATAAGGTGTCGCCCGCCGCGATGGGCTTCGCGGTCAACGCCAGCACGTTGGGCATGGCGATCGCCGGGCTCACGGTGGCGCTGTTCAGCCGGCGCATCGACCGGCGGCTCGGCATTCTCGTCAGCCTCTGCGTGCTGGCGATCCCGACCTCGCTGCTGGCGGTCGCGCCGGATCTCATGGTGTTCACGACGCTGCGCATCATGCAGGGACTGTGCATGGCGTCGGCCTTCACGCTGACGCTCGCTTATCTGGGCGAAGAATGCAGCGCTATGGATTCGGGTGGCGCGTTTGCGGCCTACATCACCGGCAATGTGGCGAGCAATCTGATCGGCCGGCTGGTCTCAGCCGGGGTCACGGACCATCTTGGCCTCGCCGCCAACTTCTACTTCTTCGCCGCGCTCAATCTTGCCGGCGCCGTTCTGGTCTATTTCACCATCCGCCGGACCATGCCGGTGGCCGAGATGCCGCACTCCCCGCCCTCACCTTTCGCGGCGTGGAGCGCGCATCTGCGCAATCCGGCGCTGCGGGCCAGCTTCGGCATTGGCTTCTGCATCCTGTTCGCCTTCATCGGCACATTCACCTATGTCAATTTCGTACTGGTCCGCGCGCCGCTGTCGCTCGGCATGATGGCGCTGGGCTTCGTCTATTTCGTGTTCCTGCCGTCGATCGTGACCACGCCGTTCGCGGGCGCCGCAGTGCAGCGGCTGGGCACGCGGCCGGTGTGCTGGAGCGCGCTGGCGCTGGCGGGCGCAGGATTGCCGCTGCTGCTCCTGCCAAATTTGCCGGCGGTGCTCGCCGGACTGATGCTCGTTGGGGTCGGCACGTTCTTCGCGCAGGCCGCGGCGACCGGCTTCGTCGGCCGCGCCGCGACCGCCGACCGCGGCTCCGCGAGCGGCATCTATCTCGCCTGCTATTTCTCCGGCGGTCTGATCGGCAGCGCCATCCTCGGTCAGTTGTTCGACCGTTTCGGCTGGACGGCATGCGTTGCCGGAATCGGCCTGTCGCTGCTCGTTGCCGCGGCGCTGACAGTCCGGCTCAGGCCGCCGGACTAGCGCCGCAACGATCAAAGCAGCGAGAAGGCGGCCATGCCGATACAGGTCAAAAGGCCCAGCACCGGAACGATCAAAGGCACTGTCAGCACAGCCGGAGCGGGCTTTGCCTTGCCCAATCGGATCTTGATCAAGGCGAGATTGACCAGGGCGAACACAAACAACGTGGCGAGCGACGTCGCTTCGGCGAGTTCCTCGAACGGCGCGACGAGAGCGAGCCCGGCCGCCAGCACGGCGATCGCCGCAGTGGCCAGGAGCGGCGTCGACGTCCTGCGGTCGACTTGCGCGAAGACGCGCGGCAGATCGCCCTGGTCGGCCATGCCGTAGACCACCCGGATCGCCATGGTCATCTGGGCGATGATGGTGTTCAGCGTCGCAACGATGGCGATGGCGCTGATCGCCGCGGGACTGATGCCCGCGACCTCCTGAAACAACAGGCTCAGCGGCGCGGGACTGGCGGCAAGCCGCTCGACCGGCAGTGCCGTCACCGCGGTCGCCGCAACCGCGGCATAAAGCACCGTGGTGACGACGAGCGTGATCGCCATGGCGATTGGAACATTGCGCTCCGGCGCCTGTGTTTCCTCCGCCATGTTGGTCAGGTCCTCGAAGCCGGTGAACGCGAAGAACGCCAGAAGGCTCGCGAAGCCGATCCCGATCCACGGCGCAAATGAGAAGTCCGGGAACGCAAACAGCGACGACCCGATCGGCAGATCGGCCCGCCATGCGGCGGCGACGACCAGCACGAGCCCGCTGACCTCGATGACCGTGAAGACGCAGGCCAGCACGACGGACTCAAGCACGCCCCAGGCCGAGACCAACGCCAGGCCGGCGATCACGGCGACGATGACGAGCGGCCGCGGCGCATCGATGAACTGCGCGATGTAGCCCGATGCGCCGATGGCAACGGTCGCGGTCGCGATCACGCCGGCGCCGATCATGGCGAGACCGGTAAGCCGCGAAATCCAGCGTTGGTGAAACGCCGCCCGGACGTAAGCCGCCTCGCCGGCCGCCACCGGATAGCGGGCGCACAATTCCGCGTAGGACGCGACCGTAAGCCCCATCACGATCGCCGCGATCACGAAGGCCAGCGGCGCATGGATGCCGGCATGGCTCGCCACCGCGCCGATCAGGACGTAGATGCCGGCGCCGACGGTCACGCCGATGCCGTACAGCGTCAGCAGAGGCAGCGTGAGGCTCCGCCGGAGCCTCGGTTCGGCGAGGGGTGCGGACATGTCGCTATTCTAGACGGGCATCAAAGCTTTACGACGCCGTCGTCCGACAGCACGCGAAGCGCCGCGCCGTCGAGTTCATCGTACTGGCCGGAACGCATCGACCACGGGAAGGCGCCGAGACCGGTGAGCGCCAGCGCCATCGGCAGGAGATAGAGCAGCATGGTCATGCGGCGGCTTCCGTTGCGGTCGCCGCGGCGGCACCAGCGGCAAGCGACTCGGCCGAAGCCGCCTTGCCGCGGGCGCGCAACGCGTTGACGGTGACGATGATCGAGGAGCCCGACATCGCGGCGGCGGCGATCAGCGGCGTGACGCCACCTGCGATCGCGACCGGCACCGCGACGGCGTTGTAGAGCACCGCGAACCAGAGGTTCTGCATCATCAGCGCGCGGGCCTGGCGGGCGATGCGGACCGCATCGAGCACCGGCGTCAACGGCTCGCCGAGGAACACCGCGTCGGCCTGGGCCTGGGTGATCTCGGCGGCGCTGATCGGCGACAGCGAGACATGCGCGGCAGCGAGCGCCGGCGCGTCGTTGAGCCCGTCGCCGACCATCAGCACACGATGGCCCGCGGACTTCATCCCGGCGAGGCAGGCGATCTTTTCGGCGGGCTTCAGCCCGGCGCGCCAGGAGCGGATGCCGAGCGCTTCGGCGATCGGCGCCACTGCCTCGATGCGGTCGCCGGATAGAATGTGCAGATCGAGACCCAGCGTGGCCAGCGCCTGCACGGTCTCCCGCGCATCGGGCCGCAGCGTCTGGCGCACCGACAGCACTGCAGAGCCGTTGCCATGCACGAACACGATCTGGGACGCGCCGTTGGCGCTGTCGGTGGGCGCGGCGACGCCGCAGAACTCCGGGCTGCCGAGACGGGCTTCGACGCCGTCGATGATGGCGCGAACGCCGCGGCCGGCCTCTTCGACCGCGCCGTCATAAGGCGTGCGGCGCTCGGCATGCCGCGCCACCGCGGCGGCGAGCGGATGGTGGCTCGACAGCGCCAGCCGCGCCGCGCGCTCCAGAAGATCCGCGGGGATCGCCGCGGCATTGCCGAGCTGCGCCTCCGGCAGCGTCAGCGTGCCGGTCTTGTCGAACACCACGGTATCGGCGCGGGCGAGCCGCTCGATGGCGTCGCCCGAATTGACGACGACGCGGCTCCGGAACAGCGCGCCCGAGGCCACGACCTGCACGGCCGGGATGGCGAGCGCTAGCGCACACGGACAGGTGATGATCAGCACCGCGATGCCGGTGACGATCGCGTCGTGGATCGAGGCACCGGCAATAAGCCAGCCGATCACGGTCAGCGCGGCAGTCAGATGCACGACCGGCGCGTAAAACCGCGCCGCGCGATCGGCGAGCTGCATGACCTTGGATTTCGCGATGATCGCGCTGTCGAGCAGCCGCTGCACCTCGTCGATCAGCGAGCCGCCGGCCGCGGCGGTCACCTTCACGGTGATGGCGCCGGAAAAGCTGCGGCTGCCGGCATAGACCTCGGCGCCCGCTGCCGCCACGCGCGGCACCGTCTCGCCGGTGACGAGGCTTTCATCGAGCTGGGTGCCGCCGGAAAGAATGATGCCGTCGGCCGGCACCCGATCGCCCGGGCGAACCAGCACGCGATCGCCGGGCTTGAGCGCCGCGCACGGCACCGAGACGATCTCGTTGCGATCGTCGAGCCGGTGCGCCACCTCGGCCTTGAGCGCCGCGAGATTGCCCGCGACCGCACGCGTCTTCCGCCGCATGGCGTGGTCGAGCGCCCGCCCGCAGAGCAGGAAGAACAGCAGCATCAGCGCCGAATCGAAATAGGCGTGCTCTGCGTGACTGATGGTTTCGGCGAGCGACATGCCGAGCGCCAGCGTCACGCCGATCGAGATCGGCACATCCATGTTGGTGCGGCCAGCGCGCAGCGCGCGGAACGCGCTCCTGAAGAACGGCTGGCCCGCATAGGCCGCGGCCGGCAGCGCGATCGCGGCCGACAACCAGTGGAACAGATCGCGGGTTTCCCCGGTCATGTCGGTGACGTTGCCAGACCACACCGAGACCGACAGCAGCATCACGTTCATGGCCGCGAAGCCCGCCACCGCGAGGCATTTGACCAGCCATCTGGCGTGCTGCGCCTCGTCGGATTCGGCCTGCTGTGGCCGGAACGGATACGAGCGGTAGCCGATGCGCTGCAACGTCTCGATCACCTCGCCGGCGCTGAGCGCGTCTTCGTGCCAGCCGACCGCAAGGCGGCGGTCGGTGAAGTTCAGCCGTGCGCTGGCGATGCCCGGGGTCTTCTTAAGGCCGTCCTCGATCTTGCGGATGCAGCTCGCGCAGCCGACGCCGTCGACCGCGAGCTCCATGCGGGCGATGCCGTCGGGGGCGCGCGTGACGAACAAGGAAAGGTCGAGGGTCTCCGACATGGTACAGCCCAGTCTTGGTCAGCCCTTCACGACAATCCGGTCCCTGGAAAGGAACACCCGTTCCTCGCCGCGCGTCAACTCGATAACGAGGTCCCCCTGGCCGGCCCCGGGCGTGGCCGAGCCGGCGAAGCGGCCCGGTCAAAGACACGTGACTTTGCGGCGCAGCAGCGCGTTCAGTGCTCGAGCGATTTCAGATAGGCGATGACGTCGCCGATCTGGCCTGGATCGAGCCGGAACTCCGGCATGCTGGGATGGCCGGTGCGAATGCCTTCCGCGAAGGCCTCGGCCAGCACATCGACTTGGTAGCGGTGATGCAGATCGCGGAACGGCGGCGCGGCCGACAACGGACTAGCACCGACCTTGTCGATCGAGTGGCAGCGCGCGCAGTTGGCGCGCACGAGATCGGAAGGGCGTCGTGTAGGGAAAGAGTGTAGAT
>CAKZHN010000204.1 GCA_936924235.1 uncultured Rhodoplanes sp.
GAGGACGGCAAGGACCAGTCGGCGGTCATCATGCGCAACGTCGCGCTGAGCAAATCGGGCAGCTATCGCGTGGTCGCCTCCGACGGCACCAACAGCCGCGAGGTCACCTGGACCGTCTACGACACCGGGCCGCGCCAGGCCAAGAACGTGATCCTGTTCATCGGCGACGGCATGTCGCCCGCGCACCGCGTCGCGGCGCGTCTGCTCGCCAAGGGCATCGCCGAGGGCAAGGCGCAGGGCAAGCTTGCGATCGACGACATGCCGCACATGGCGCTGGTCGCGACCGCGGGCAGCGACTCGATCATCACCGACTCGGCAAACGCGGCGAGCGCCTTCGCCACCGGGCACAAGACGGCCGTCAATGCGTTGGGCGGCTATGCGGACCGCAGCGAGAACGCGTTCGACGACCCGCGGGTCGAGAGCGTCGCCAGCATCGCCAAGCGGCGGCTCGGCATGGCGGTCGGCATCGTCACCAACACCGAGATCGAGGACGCCACGCCCGCGGCGATGATCGCGCACACGCGGCGGCGCTCGACCTATGACGAGATCGTCGAGCAGTTCTTTGCCTCGAAACCCGACGTGCTGATGGGCGGCGGCGCAGCGCATTTCCTGCCGAGGGGGACGAACGGCGGACGGCGCGCGGACGACGGCGACTACGTCGCGAAGTTCCGCGATGCGGGCTATGCGGTCGCGACCACCGCGGCCGAGATGAGCGACGCTTCGAAACGCTCCGACAAGCTTCTCGGGCTGTTCAACCCCGGCAACATGGACGGCGCGCTCGACCGGCGCTTCCTCAAGGGCGGCACGGTGAAGAAGTATCCCGAGCAGCCGGACCTCACCGAGCAGGTCTCGGCCGCGGTCGAGGTGCTGTCGCGCAACCCGCAGGGCTTCTTCCTGATGGTGGAGTCCGGCCTGATCGACAAGTTCACCCACGCACTCGACATGGAGCGCGCGGTCTACGACACCATCATGCTCGACAACGCCGTGAAGCTCGCGCGCGACTGGGCCAAGGCGCGCGGCGACGACACGCTGATCCTGGTGGTCGCCGACCACAACCATCCGATCAGTCTCATCGGGACCATAGACGACGACATGACGGCGGCGCCCAAGGCACCGCTCCGCGAACGCATCGGCGCCTACGACAAGGCCGGCTTTCCGAACTACCCGCCGCCCGACCGGGACGGCTATCCGCCGCGGGTCGATGTCGGCAAGAGGCTCGCGATCTTCTCGGCCAGTTCGCCGGACTATTACGAGACGTTCCGGCCGAAGCTCGACGATCCGAACGATCCGACCGTGGCGGGCGCGACCAAGGGCACCGTCGAGCCCAACACGCGCTACCGCGACCAGCCCGGCGCGATGCTGCGGCTCGGCAATCTGCCGAAGTACATGGGCGCGAGCGTGCATTCCGGCGAGGACGTGATCCTGACCGCGACGGGCCCCGGCAGCGAGCGCGTGCGCGGCCAGATCGACAACACCGAGGTGTTCCGGATCATGGCCGAGGCGTTGGGATTGGGGCACGGGGAGTAGGCGCGGTTGCCACCGGTGACGCCACTTGTGTCCCGGACGCGGTGCAGCGTGAAGCGAAGCGAAACGGTGCACCGCTGATCCGGGACCCCGGTTGCTCTCCGCAAAAAGAAAGCAACCGGGGTCCCGGGTCTGCAGCGCATCACTTCGTGCTGCGCTGCGCCCGGGACACGTATGGAGAGGCCAGCGCCCTCAATTCCAAAGCTGCTTCGACGCCAGCCTTGCACCTTCCGCCAACGAAGCCAGCTTCATCCACACGATCTTGGTGTCGACCTGCACGCGGCCGGCGAACGTCCCGAAGCCGCAGTCGACACCAGCGATGACGTTCTCGCGGCCGACCGCGCCGGCATATTGCACGATGCGGTCGGCGACCAGCTCCGGATGCTCGACGAAGTTCGACGTCGAATCGATCACGCCCGGGATGATCGCCTTGCCGTCCGGCAGCTTGACGTCCTTCCACACCTTCCACTCGTGGCCGTGGCGCGGATTGGCGCCGGGGAACGACACCGCCATGGGCTTCGCCTTCAGCACGATGTCGACGATGTCCTTGATCGGGATGTCGCCGTGGTGCGGGCCGAGCGTCGAGCCCCAGCAGACGTGCATGCGCATGCGGTCGGCCGGCAGATCCTTCACGGCTTGATTGAGCGCCTCGACGTTCATCGCGATGATCTTGCGATAATCGGCGACGCTGATGCCCGGATAGAGCGCGTAGGACATCGCGAGGTCGGGGCAATCGGCCTGCAGGATGAAGCCTGCGTCGATGATCGCCTTGTATTCGCGCTTCATCACGTCGGCGAGCGCGAACAGATACTCCTCGTCGGTCTTGTAGTGGTGGTTCTTGAGATAGCGCGCGATCTGGCCGGGCGACGGCGAGGTCATGAAATATTCCTCGACGCCGGCCTTCACCATGCCGGCCTTGGCGCGGGCGATGTCGGCTTCGGCCGCAGCGAAGTCCTTCCAGCCGACCGGCCCCGAGCAGGCCGGGCGATGCTGGAATGGCGAGGCGAACTGCTTCAGCAACTCGGCAAGTTCGGGAAATTCCGGCTCGCCGTGGCCGAGCGGCGGCGTGGACTTTCCCTCGAAGCCGGTGAGCCGGTCGACGACGTGCACCGTGTAGTCGGTGCGACCCTGCTCGCCGTCGTTGACGATGTCGATGCCGGCCGCGCGCTGCTTGCCGATCACGTCGGACACCGCCTCGCGGACCACGAGATTGAACGCCGCGCGGTCGGCATCGCCCTTCTTCTCGGCGAGGAGCTGCTCGACCACCCCGGCGGGGCGCGGCAGGCTGCCGGTGTGGGTGGTGATGATCCGTTGAGTGCTGCGCAGCATCGCGTGTCCTGCCCTTTCAGTTCGCCTGCGAGCGCGTTGGCTTCGCGCCCTTCGTTGGAACGGTTAGTATCACAATCTGCAACGTCCCAACGCGTGGGCGGAAGCGATTTCCTGCCCACCCTCGATGCGGAACCATCATGCCTGTTCTATCGCAAACGTCCGGCCCGGTGCTGTGGAGCGTCGACGCACGAGGCATCGCGACCGTCACGCTCAACCGGCCCGAGGTCAACAATGCCTACAACGGCGAGCTGATCGCGGGGCTTCTCGCGGCGCTCGACGCGCTCGGCAGCGCGGCGGGGCTCCGCGCCGTGGTGATCAAGGGCAACGGCCGGCATTTCCAGGCCGGCGCGGACCTGAAATGGATCGACACCGTGCGGACTTCGTCTCCGGAGGAGAACGTGCGCGCCTCGCGCGCCACCGCGGAGGCGGTGCAGCGGCTCAATCTCGCGCTGGTGCCGACGATCGCGCTGGTGCAGGGCGGCTGCTTCGGCGGCGGCACCGGGCTCGTCGCGGCCTGCGACGTGGTGATCGCGGCCGACAACGCGACCTTCTCGATCGCCGAGGTCCGCTGGGGGCTCACCGCGGCGATCATCGTGCCGCAGCTCAACGACGCCATCGGCGTACGGCAGATGCGGCGCTATGCGCTGACCGGCGAGCGCTTCAACGCCGAGGAGGCGCGGCGCATCGGCCTCGTGCACGAGGTCGTGCCGTTTGCCGAGCTCGAAGCGGCCGGTGCGCGCGTCGTCGGCCACGTGCTGGCGAACGGCCCGCATGCGATCGCGGAGACCAAGGCGCTGGCGTTGCAGCAGGCGTTCGGCGATCTGAGCGAAACAGCATTCACGCGGCTGATCGAGAGCCACGCGGCGAAGCGGCAGTCGCCGGAGGCAGCAGAAGGCCTCGCCTCGTTCAAGGAGAAGCGCGCGGCGAACTGGACGCCGAAGTGACCCTGGCTCAGTGCCAGGTCGGGGCGCCCCAAGGATTGCCCCAGGACACGAAGCGATAGTTCAGGCGCAGCGTGAGCATGTGGATGTGCTGGTCGATCCGGCTCGTGCACGACGACGCCGTTCCGCAGACCGTGCCCGAGGGAAGGGATTCGGTCTTGGTGCCCGTATCGATGTAGTCGTACTCGACCGCGGCCGACCAGCTCGGGGCGAAGCCGTATTCGAAGCCCGCGCCCGCGGTCCAGCCCCATCGGCGATCGGTCGCGGCACTCGAGGCCGCAGGATTCCCGGTCGGAAACGACGTGAACTCGTTGCGTGTCCATGCCGCGCCGCCCTTCACGTAGAGCAAGGCGTTGCTCCACGCGACGCCGGCCCGGCCGGTGAACAGCCCGATCGCATCGGTGCGCGTCTGGTTGTTGAGCAGCGGGAAGCCGCCGCTGACACTGCCGCCATTGAGATCGGCCCAACTGCCGGAGGCTTCGGCGCCGAGCACGACGCTGCCGGACTGCCAGTTCACGCCGACATGGCCGCCGGACACCACACCGGTGTCCGAGTGACAGCCTTCGCCGCTGTTGACCATCCGGCTGGGGCCGGGTGAAGGCCCGGTGTCGGAGACCAAACGGTTCGAGACCCAGCAGTTGCGCTGCCGGCCGGCGCCGGCATGACCGCCGACATAGAAGCCGCTCCAGTTGTAAGCCACGACCGTGGCCGGGTCGGCCTTGACGGGCATGTCGGCCGCAAAGGCCGGTGATGCTCCGGCCGCACAGGCGGCCGCCAGCACCGCTGAAAAAAGCTTACGCATAAACTGTCCCCACCGGACCCTGTCGAATGATAGGCGGAGGCGCGTCACGGCGACAAGGTCGCCGCTGCCGCGAGGTTTCCCATTTCGTGACAGTTTTCCGACACTCCCGCGCTGGCGAGCCATAAGCGCGCTTACGCGCGTCTTCGACGCGCTATGGCGAGCGGCCAGCGCGGGCACTTCATGGAGACGTCAGTCGACCACGATGTTGTTCTTGGTGATCACATCGCTCCAGCGGCGGGCTTCTTCCTTGATGAAGGCCGCTGTTTCTTCGGCGGTGCCGCCGGAAGGCTCGACGCCGGTGTTGCGGATCTTCTCGACCACGTCCGGCATCTTCAGCACTTCGTTGAAATCCGCCGAGAGACGATCGCGCAGCGCCGGCGCCATCTTCGGCGGGCCGGCCACCGCGAACCAGCCGGTCGAAATCAGGTCCGGCATGCCGGCCTCGGCGGTGGTCGGCACCGTCGGCATCTGCGGCGAGCGCTGCTTGTCGAGCACCGCCAGCACCTTGACCTTGCCGTCGCGCCACTGCGCCAGCGCCGCCGAGACATTGCCGAAGAACAGGTCGACGTGGCCGCCGAGCATGTCCTGCAGCACCAGGGTCTCGCCGCGATAGGGCACATGGATCATCTGCGTGCCGGTCATGTTCATGAACATGTTGGCAGTGAGATGCGGCGTCGCGCCGTTGCCCTGGCTGCCATAGACCACCTTGCCCGGATTGGCGCGGACATATTCGACGAGCTCGCGCAGCGAGTTCACCGGCAGGTCTTTGCGCACGATGGTGACGTTCGGCACGCTGCCGATCACGGTGATCGGCACGAAGTCTTCCGGCTTGTAGGTCAGCTTCTTGTAGAGGCTGCCGTTGATGGCGAGCGGGCCCGGCGCGGTGATGAACAGCGTGTGTCCGTCGGGCTCGGCCTGGGTCGCGAGGTCGGCGCCGATGTTGCCGCCCGCGCCGGTCTTCTGCTCGATGACGATCGGCTGGCCCCATTTGGCCTGCAGCTTGTCGGCGGTGATGCGCGCCAGGATGTCGTTGATGCCGCCGGCCGGGAACGGCACGATGAACTTGATCGGCTTGCTCGGGAATGCGTTTTCGGCGGCGGCCGGATTTGTCACCACAAGATTCGGCGAAGCAACGATCGCCAGCGCGATCGACAGAAGCGCAATGCGCCGGTTCATGATGACCCCCTCCCCGCCCCCACACTATTCCGGTTTGACGCCGGACTCCTTGATGATCTGGGCGTACTTGTCGCTTTCCGATCGCGTGAACGCGGCGAACTCCTCGGTCGAGCCGATGCGCACGTCGGCGCCGGCGTCGCGGAGCTTGGCCTGCATCTCGGTTGAGCCCAGGATCTTGTTGATCTCGGCATTCAGCCGGTCGACCACCGGCTTCGGCGTGCCGGCCGGCGCGAAGAAGCCCTGCCACAGCGTCAGGTCGAAATTCGGATCGTTGATGGCCTCGGCGACCGTCGGAATATCCGGCGCGGCGGACGAGCGCTTGGCCGACGAGGCAGCCAGCAGCTTCACGGTGCCGGATTTGAGCAACGGCGTCGCCGCCGGGAAGCCCACGAAATACATGTCGACATGGCCGCCGATCAGGTCGTTCAGCGCCGGACCTGCGCCCTTGTAGGGCACGTGCGTGAGATTGGCCTTGGCGCGGAGCTTGAGAAACTCTCCGGCGAAATGGCCCGGCGTGCCGGTGCCGGCGGAGGCGAAGGTCAGCGGCTTCTTTTCGGCAAGCGCCTTGGCGAGATCGTGGATGTTGTTGTAGGGCGACTTGGCGGGAACGACCAGCGCAAGCGGCACGACCGAGGCGAGCGCGATCGGGGCGAGGTCCTTCTGCGCGTGGTAGCTCAGGTTCGCGATCCAGTGCTGGTTGATGGAGATCTCGCCGGTCTGGCCCAAGAGCAGCGTGTGGCCGTCGGGCGGCGACGCCACCACGGCCTGGGTGCCGATCGAGCCGGTCGCGCCGGCACGGTTCTCGACCACGACGGTCTGGCCCAGCGCCTCGCCGAGCGGCTGCGCGATCAGGCGCGCGACGATGTCGCCGGTGCCGCCGGGCGCATAGGCGACGATGATGTGGATGGTGCGGCTCGGAAAATTCTGCGCGGCAGCCGGGAGGACGGCGGCCACGAGAGCGAGTGCGGCAGCGATGACGAAGCGAATAGACATTCTTCTTTTTCCTCCATGCCGATTTTCGGCGGCGCGCCGGGCGCTGTCCAGGGGCAACGTGACGCTATCTCTCAACGTCATGGCCGGGCTTAGCCGTCCGAAGGACGGCGTCGCTTCGCTCGCCTATGTCCCGGCCATCCACGTCTTCCTTTGTTGCCAAGACGTGGATGCCCGGCACAAGGCCGGGCATGACGGCGGTATTTGCCGCGAGATTCAAAAATCGTAGAGCCGTGCGGCGTTTTCGCCCATGACACGTTCGGCGACGTCCTGCGACGGCAGCGCGGCGAGGAACTCGTCGACCAGCGTCTGGTAGGACAGCGCGCGATACGGCGCCTCGCGGTCGGCGCCCTTGTGCTCGTCCTGCGGCGGCGGGTGCGGCCAGTCGCTGCCCCAGACGCAGCGGTCGGGCGCGGCATCAAGCAGCGCCGCGATCCACTCGCGATCCGGCACCATGTTCAGCGGGCCGCGGTCGTGGCGATAGGGCGACGACAGCTTCATCCAGACATGCGGCAGGCGCACGAGATCGAGCAGCCGGCGGCCTTCGGCGCTGTCCGGCCGCCTGTCACCGTAGAGGCCGTAGTGGTCGATGACGACCGGCACGGAAGACTGCGCCAGCAGATCGGCGTGGGGCAGCAGATCGGGCAGCGGCGCGATCACCTGCACGTGCCAGCCGTTCTGGCCGGCGGCCTTGGCGGTCGCGGCGAAAGCCTGCTCCAGCGTGTCGCCGACCGGCGGCCTGATCGGACTGTAGAGATTGATGCGCAAACCCCGCACGCCGCAATCGTGAAACATCGCGAGCGTGTCGGCCGACGTCCTGGTCGGGTCGATCACGGCGACGCCGCGGCCCTTGCCGTCGAGCTCTTCGAGCGCGTCGAGCGTCATGGCGTTGTCGGCGCCGTAGAAGCTCGGCTGCACGATGACGAAGCGATCGATGCCGCGCGCGGCGCCCAATTGCTTCAGCGTCGCCACGCTGGCGACGCCTGCGAGATAGGTGCGGTCGGGGACCTGCGGGTAGTCCTGGATCGGACCGACGATATGGACGTGGCAGTCACAACGCATGAGGCACGGCACCGGCATTCACAAAGACCGGGTCATTCCTCCGCCTTGCGCCACCTGTTGTAAAGCGCTTGCGCGACGCTCCGGACTCTGCATCACCAGCCGGAGCCGCCGCCGCCACCTCCGCCGCCACCGGAGTCGCCGCCTCCCGACGACCCGCCGCCGAAGTCGCTGCTGCTGCTACTGCCGCCGAAGCTTCCGGTGCTGCTGGACGAGCCCGGCGGCACCGCGGCCGCCGCGATGGTGGTGGAGAGGCTGTCGCCGATGCGGTCGGCGAACGAGCCGACATGGTCCGGGCTGAAGTTGGTGCTGCTCGAGTACCAGGTCGACACCGCCGCGCCGACGCCCGCCGCGGCGAGCACGCCGGTGAAGCGGTTGGCCCAGCTGTTCTCGACATCGAGCGCGATGGCGTAAGGCAGGAAGCGCTCGAACAGCTCCGGCGTCTTCTTCGGCGGGTTGAGAAACTCCAACCGGTCTTCCTCGGCGACGCGGAGGTACTGCTTGAAGCCGTCGATCTGGTCCATGATCTTGCGGCCTTCCTGGCTCGGCGCCTTCAACCAGCCGAAACCGAGCGCCGCAAAGGCGGCCAGCACATAGGGCACGACGCCCGGAGCCATCGCGTAGCCGAAGCCGATGTTGGAGCCCAGGATGCCGACGCCGACCGCGACAGCCGCCACCAGCACCACCGTGCCGAACGCGATCTTGAGACTGCCGCGATAGCCCTCGCGCCGGCGGCCGGAACGGATCATCTGGCAGCCGAACATGATCGGGAGCAGCGGGATGACCATGCCGGCGACGATCGCGGCGCCGATTTCCGGATAGCTCTCTCCATAGGACGCGATGATGATGACGGTCACGATCGCGCTGGCGGCGAACCCGGCGACGGCGGCCCAGGTGTTCTTGGTGAACAGCCCGCCGTAGCTGTCCTCCAGCGTGTCGGACAGCTTCTTGCGCGCCGACGAGATCAGCTCGTGCTTGGTATTGTTGAGCGCGACGGTCGGCCCCTGCGCAAACAATCCCTTTTCCAGCGCCTTCTCGGCGGCGTCCGCCGGATGGCCGTTCTGCATGTGCCGCAGCGACTGGCCGCCCTCGCGGTCGAACAGCTTGAGGCAGCGGTTGACCCCGAGGCCGACGACGCCCGCGGAGAAGACACGGTTGTCCATGCCCATCTCGTGGAGATATCGGACACCCGCGGCCGACATGCCCTCCGGCGGGCCGAACAGCGGAATGATGGTGCCGCGGCGCGGATCGCGGCCGAGCATGAGCCAGAAGATCAGATACCAGCCGATCACGAGGCCGCCGCCGACCGCGGCGACCTTCAACGCCGGATCATCGTGGAGGATCGCCTCGATGCGCTGCATGGTGGTCGGCTCGGCGACCACGCCCTTGTCCCAGCCGGCTGCGACCGTCAGCCCGTTGGCCACGGGCAGCGGCTTGGTGGTGCGGAACACGATCAGGCCGGGCTTCTGCTCGACAATGACCGCGTCGGTGCCATGCGCGCCCTGCGGTCCCGTGTAGATCGCGCTCTGCCTGATCGGCACGGACTCCGGCAGCGTGATGCGCGCCTCTGCGACGTCGATCGGGAAGGTCCAACCGGTGCCGGTCGCGTTCCAGTAGAGCTCGTCGTAGCTCTTGAAGAAGCCGATCTGCCGGGTGGTGCGGTACTTGATCTCGTAAGTGTGCGAGCCGCTGTTGAGCGAGACGCCGGCGCTGCCGATGCGCACGCGCACGCCGTTCGCCATCCGTTCTGTGGTGAACGCCTCATAGAAATTGTCGCGCTTCACCGACTGCACGTCGAAGCCCACCTCGACGCGCGAGCCGTCGGGGCGGTGATAGACGGTCGGGAAATCGCGCAGGATGCCGCGCCGGATCTGCTTGCCCTCGGCCCAGACCTGAATGGTTTCGGTGACCAGGAGATCGCCGTTGCTCTCCACCGTGACATCGCTGACGAAGCGCCCGATGTGCTCTTCGGCGAGACTTGGGGTGACAAGACTTGGCGTCAATGCGGCCGCAAGCACCAATGCGGCAAGGAGAATGCGTTTGATCATGATCGTGCCGCCTCGAATGAGACCGTGGGCAAGGCCACGTCTTCGGTCTGGAAAAAATGCTCTTCCTGAAAACCGGTGAGACGCGCCAGCAGCACGTCGGGAAACGACTGGATGCCGATGTTGTAGTCGCGGACCGTGCCGTTGTAGTAGCGCCGCGCGAGCTGCAGCTGGTCTTCCAGCTCGGCAAGCTGGTGCTGCAGCTCGAGGAAATTCGTGCTGGCTTTCAGCGCCGGATAGGCTTCGGCGACCGCCAGCATCTTGTGGATCGAGGCCTGCAGCTCGGCTTCGGCGGCGGCGCGGCCGGCCACGCTGCCGGCGTTCAGCGCCGAGGTCCGCTTCGTAGCGATATCGTCGAACAGCGCGCGCTCATGGGCCGCATAGCCTTTGACCGCCTCGACCAGGTTGGGAACGAGATCGCTCCGGCGGCGAAGCTGCACGTCGATGCCGCTCCAGCCCTCGCGCGCCAGGTTGCGGGCGCGGACCAGACGGTTGAACACGATGACCGCGTAAAGCGCGATCACGGCCACGATGGCGATGGCAATCCATTCGGCGCGCATGGGAGGAGTCTTGAACCCGAAAAGATCAATGCCGTCCTAAAAATAGGACGCAACATTGGCCATTTGTCGGCCGGGGGCAGCGGAAGGTTCAAGGCTCAATCGGCCTGGAGCCCGCCCGACACGATCGGGCCTTCCCACCGCTTGACCTCATCGGCGACGAACTGGGCCAGATATTGCGGCGAACGCCGCTCCGGCGGGATGCCGGTCACGCCGATCTCCAGCATCCGGTTCTTGATCGCCGGCGTTTCCATCATCGCGTGGGTGGCCTCATTGAGCCTGGCGACGATTGCAGGGGGCGTGCCCTTGGGCAGGAAAAACGCGGTCCAGGTTGTCACGTCGAAGCCGGCCAGCCCTTGCTCGTGGGCGCTGGCCAGCTCCGGCATCAGCGGCGAGCGTTCTTTCGACAGCACCGCGATAGCCTTGACCTGCTTGCCGTTGATCAGCGGCACGGCGGCGCCGAGATTGGGGCAAAGATAGTCGATCTGGCCGCCGATCAGATCGTTGGAGGCCGGCGCCGAGCCGCGATAGGGCACGTGGGTGATGTTGACACCGATCGTGGCGTTCAAAAGCGAGCAGGCCAGATGCGTCGTCGAGCCCGCGCCGGCCGAGCCGAACTGCATCTTTGAGCCCGTCGACTTCAGGAGCGCCACGAACTCCGGAATGGTGTTGGCCGCAAGGTCCTTGCGCGCCTCCAGAACCATCGGCTGTTCGGACCACAGTGTCACCGGCGCGAAATCGTTGATCGCGTCATAGCGGCGCTTCTTGTAGATCGACTGATTATACGCGTGGGTGCCGGTGGTGCCGAGCAGGAGCGTGTAACCATCCGGCGCCGCGTTCACCACACGCGTGACGCCGACGATGCCGCCGGCACCGGTGGTGTTCTCGACGATCACCTGCTGGCCCAGGATCTCGCTCATGCGGGGCGCGACGATGCGGCCCATGACGTCGAAGGTGCCGCCGGCCGCGAACGGCACGACCATGATGATGGGCCGCGACGGATAATTCTGGGCCAGCGCCCCGACCGAAGATGCAATGAAAATTCCGAATGCGATTCCAATATTCGAAATCCGCTTCATTGCGCCCTCCGGCGTTTGGAAACAGTCCCTATTCCACCTTGATGCCCGCCGTCTCTATGACCTTGCCCACATAAGCCGCTTCGGCCGCGAGATACTTCCCGAACGCCGCGCCGTTCTCGCCGGCCGGCTCGATGCCGGCGCCGTCCATTTGCTTTTGCGCCTCAGGCGTCTTCACCGCCGCGATCGACGCCGCAGCGAGCTTGTCGATGATGGCTTGCGGCGTGCCGGCCTTGGCGAACAGCCCGGCCATGGTCGAGAGGTCGTATCCCTCGACCATGGTGGCGATCGGCGGCACATCGGGCGCCTGTGGTGACGGCTGCGCGCCGTTGGTGCCGAGGAGCCGCACACGCTTGTCGGCGACAGCCGCGGCGAGCGACGGATAGGCCGAGAACAGCACCTGGACGTGGCCGCCGAGCAGCGCCGGCACCGACTGCCCGGTGCCGCGATAGGGCACGTGGGTCATCTGCAGGCCGAGCGCGGACTTCAGCGCCTCCATCGAGATGTGATGAACGCTGCCAACACCCGAGGAGCCGTAGTTCACCTCGCCGGGATGGGCCCTTACATAGTCGACGAACTCCTTCAGCGTATGCACCGGCAGGTCGGCGTTCACGGCGAGGAACAGCGGCGCGCGGGCGAACAGCGCCACCGGCACCAGGTCCTTCATGCCGTAGGACAGCGACTTGAACAGCACCGGGTTGATGGTGACGGTCGAGCCGTCGGTGACCATCAGGGTGTAGCCGTCGGCCGGCGACGAGGTCAGCGCATTGACGGCGACGCTGCCGGCGCCGCCCGGCCGGTTCTCGACCACGGCCGACTGGCCGATCTTGTCCTGCATGTGGGCGGCGACGATGCGCGCCGTGGTGTCGGGAAAGCCGCCGGCCGCGTAGGGCACGACCAGCTTGATGGCCTGGTTCGGATAAGGGCTTTCGGCCAGAGCGAGGTCAGCTTGGGCCGGGAAGGACAGGATCGCAACGGCAAGCGCCAGCGCCGGACGGCAGAGATTCATCGGCATTTCCTCTGAATGTGTTCTTGTTGGCGGCGAGCTTAGCAGGCCCCGGCGGAACTCACGATGGGCCGCGCGCGACCCCCAAACCGCGGCAAAACGCCCGGATTGGGCGGCTCCCGGCCCGCCAAAATATTTTTGAGGGCCGTGTCGATTCCGGGGCCCGCCGTTCGCCGTGACGTCAGAGAGCGGGTTTTGTATCCAGGCACAGCGCCCGGAGGCCAGCCTCCCATCGAAAGGAACAGCCCATGCGTTTCATGGTGATCGTCAAGGCCAGCAAGGATTCCGAAGCCGGCAAGATGCCGTCGGAGGAGTTGCTCGGCGCCATGGCGAAATTCAACGAGGAGATGGTCAAGGCCGGCGTGATGCTCGACGGCAACGGCCTGCAGCCGAGCTCCAAGGGCGCGCGCATCCGCTACTCCGGCAAGACCCGCACCGTGATCGACGGACCGTTCGCCGAAACCAAGGAGCTGGTGGCAGGCTACTGGATCATCCAGGTCAAGAACCGGGAAGAAGCCATCGAGTGGATGAAGCGCTGCCCCAATCCGCACGAGGAGGACGGCGAGATCGAGATCCGGCAGGTGTTCGAGATGGAGGACTTCGCGCCGGGTCCCGCGGTCGACCACCATCTCGCCAACCAGGCCGAGATGGAAAAGCAGAAGAAGTAGCCGCGCCCGCCGCCTGGCTTGCCGGGGTGGAATGAGAATGCTGTGATCGGTGGCCGTGACGGCCACCGATATCCATCGAACCATCCAGGCGGTTTTCCGCATTGAACAAGCGAAGCTCATCGCGAGCCTCGCGCGGATCACGCGCGACGTGGGGCTCGCCGAGGAGCTGGCGCAGGATGCGCTGGTCGCGGCGCTCGAAGAGTGGCCGCGCACCGGCGTGCCCGACAGGCCGGGCGCGTGGCTCACCGCCGCCGCCAAGCATCGCGCGATTGATCATTTCCGCCGGATGCGGCTCGCCGAGCGCAAGCACGGCGAGATCGGCCAAGAACAGCAAAGCCTGGAACGCGACATGCCGGACTTTGACTCGGCGCTCGACGACGACATCGGCGACGACCTGCTGCGGCTGATCTTCACGGCCTGCCATCCGGTGCTGTCGCCCGAGGCGCGCGCCGCGCTGACGCTGCGGCTCCTGGGCGGGCTCACCACCGACGAGATCGCGCGGGCGTATCTGGTTGCAGAGCCGACCATCGCGCAGCGCATCGTGCGCGCCAAGCGGACATTGTCCGACGCGGGCGTGCCGTTCGAGGTGCCGCACGGCGACGACCGCGGCGAGCGACTCGCCTCGGTGCTCGACGTGATCTACCTGGTCTTCAACGAGGGCTATGCGGCGACCGCGGGCGGGGACTGGATACGACCGCAGCTTGCCGAGGAGGCGCTGCGGCTCGGCCGCGTTCTCGCCGGGCTCGCGCCGCTCGAGCCCGAGGTCCACGGCCTCGTGGCACTGATGGAGATCGCGGCGTCGCGGTTCGGTGCCCGCACCGGGCCGGACGGCGAGCCGATCCTGCTGCTCGACCAGAATCGCGCGCGCTGGGACCAGTTGCTGATCCGGCGCGGGCTTGCGGCGCTGGCGCTCGCGGAATCGCTCGGCGGCGAGCCCGGGCCTTACCGGCTGCAGGCCGCGATCGCGGCCTGCCATGCGCGGGCGCGCGTGGCCGAGGATACCGACTGGCCGCGGATCGTCGCGCTCTACGGCGCGCTTGCCGAATTGATGCCGTCGCCGGTGATCGAGCTCAACCGCGCGGTCGCGGTCGGCATGGCGTCAGGCCCCGCGGCTGCGCTCGAGCTGGTCGACGTGTTGAACGCCGAGCCTGCGCTGAAGAGCTACCACCTGTTGCCAAGCGTGCGCGGCGATCTTCTGACGAAGCTCGGCCGCCATGGCGAGGCGCGCGCCGAATTCGAGCGGGCGGCGCAGCTCGCGCGCAACGAACGCGAACGAAAGCTGCTGCTGGCGCGGGCGGCCGAGGCGGCGGCGAAATGAACCTCACAAGGACTTGTTCGCCACCCTGGCGAAAGGCTCGTTATGCTCATCTG
>CAKZHN010000205.1 GCA_936924235.1 uncultured Rhodoplanes sp.
GCCTGCGCCGGCTCGATCACGATCACCTGCTTGCCGCCCTGCGAGGCGGTCGAAACCTTCTGCTCTTTCGTGGTGCTGAGCTTGTTGTTGGCCTGCGCCTTGGCGCGCAACCGCTGCACCGCATCCATCACATCGGTCTGCTGCGCCAGCACGGCGTCGCCGAGCTTCTGCGTCCAGTCGAGCTTGGTGCTCATCATGCTGAGCACCGAGGGCGTCTCGACGAGCGTCACCACGCTCTTGTCCCAGCCCTGGGCCTGCGCCGCCTGGGCGAGTGCGTCGCCCTTCAGGTTCTTGTTGGATTGCAGCCAGCGGTCGGCCTGCACGACCTCGAGCGGATAGGTCGAGGACATCATGATCGAGGCCAGCAGCGCGTCGGGATAGAGCGCGACCGGCGCGAGCAGCGCGTCGAGCTCTTCGGGCTTCAGCAATTGCTGCGACGCCGCGGGCGCCGCGGCTGCGGCGGGTGCGGGCGCCGATTGCGCCTGGACCTGGCCCGGCTGGCTCAACGCCAGCAAAAGGCCCGTTGCCATTGAAATTGACAGCGCTGTTCTCATGCCGGCCTCCCATTCCTGATGGCGCGTGCGCTTCGCGCCCCGGGGCGAGCCTAGGCAACCTCTACGGGTGGGAGGGATTGTACCCAGGTGCAACGAGATTGTACCCAAGTGCAATAGAGCTGTACGCTTGACGCACACAAATGTTCATGTTATGTTCCAATCCATCCCTGCTCACTGAGGGCGTCTCCGGAGACGTGCCGTTGGCGGAGCAGGGTGCGGCGCCCGCATCCGAGCCTCGTAAGCCCGGACCGGGAGGCGCAGTCACCGTCCGCCCCCGATGAGGGGGCTGCCTTGAATGGCTGGACGGGTCTGGATGAACGGCGGCGCCAATGCCGCCCGGATAACGTGAGGATATGGTCCTCCGGTCCAGGCCAAGAAGCACGGTGGCTGCGTGACAAATCGCTGCGGTGGAGCGCCGGAAGGCGCGCGTGCCCTCGCCAGGGCGCGCGGGGCGCCTTCGCAAAGGTGCCCCATGTTAGCTGCGCCGTTTCGGCGCTCCGCCTCCCTCAGAGGAGGCAACAAAGGATCCGGGCGCGAGCCCGGAGCAGGAAGCGGTTGGTGTTTCGATCCGCGCGAACGCGTCGCGGAGCCGGTGTTGTTTGTCTGTACGCGAGCGCTGAATCACGACTCAAAACGGAGCGGCTGTTCCAGTGACGACCATCGCGAATCATCCACACCACGACATGGGCTATCTCCTGAAGCCCGGCCATTCATTGATCTGCCGCGCGGACCGGATGCCGTCGCCGACATCGCGCCGCCGCGGCAATCACGCCGATCCGGAACCGCAGGCCATGCTGGCGCGGCTGTCGATCCGGGACATCGTGCTGATCGACCGGCTCGATCTCGATTTCGCGTCGGGCCTGTCGGTGCTGACCGGTGAGACCGGCGCCGGCAAGTCGATCCTGCTCGACGCCTTCGCGCTGGCGCTCGGCGCGCGCGGCGATGCGACGCTGGTGCGGCAGGGTGCCGAGCAGGGCCAGGTCACCGCGATGTTCGAACTGCCGCCGAAGCATCCGGCGCGCACCTTGCTCGCCGATAGCGACATTGCGGCCGACGAGGCGTTGATCCTGCGCCGCGTGCAGTTCGCCGACGGCCGCACGCGCGCTTTCGTCAACGACCAGCCGGTCAGCGTGCAGGCGCTGCAGGCGCTCGGCTGCATGCTGGTCGAGATCCACGGCCAGCACGACGCCCGCGCGCTGGTCGATGCCGGCACCCATCGCGGCCTGCTCGACGCCTATGCGCGGCTCGAGGACGACGCCGACCAGGTCGATACGCTATGGACCGCGCGGCGGCAGGCCGCCGACGCCGTGACGCAGCATCGCGCCGACGTCGAGCGCGCGGCGCGCGAGGCCGAATGGCTGCGGCATGCGGTCGCCGAGTTGCAGAAGCTTGGACCCGAGCCCGGCGAGGAGACGGCGCTTGCCGACCGCAGGGCCTCGATGATGCAGGCCGAGAAGGTCGCGGGCGATCTGCGCGACGCCCATGAGGCGGTGGCGGGCACCGAGTCGCCGGTGCCGGGGCTGTCGGCCGCGTGCCGGCGCCTCGAACGCCGCGGCGTTCAGGCGCCGGGGCTGGTCGAGCCCGCCGTGAAGGCGATCGACGCGGCACTCAACGCGCTGGAAGAGGCGAGGGGGCATCTCGAAGAGGCGCTGCGCACCGCCGATTACGATCCGCACGAACTGGAGCGCATTGAAGAGCGGCTGTTCGCGCTGCGCGCCGCGGGGCGCAAGTACAGCGCGCCGGTCGACAACCTGAGCGCGCTCGCCGAGCGTTACGCTTCGGACCTGGCGCTGATCGACGCCGGCGCCGAGAAGCTCACCGCGCTGGAGAAGGCCGCGGCCGAAACCGACGCGCGCTTCGTCGCGGCCGCCAGGGCGCTGTCGGTGGGGCGGAAGAAAGCGGCCGAGAAGCTCGACAAGGCGGTCAACGCTGAGCTGAAGCCCCTGAAGCTCGAGCGCGCCAAGTTCACCACGCAGATCGACAGCGACGCGGCCTCGCCCGGGCCGAACGGCATCGACCATGTCGAGTTCTGGGTGCAGACCAATCCGGGCACGAGGCCCGGACCGTTGATGAAGGTCGCCTCCGGCGGCGAGCTCGCGCGGTTTCTCCTCGCGCTCAAAGTGGTGCTGGCCGATCGCGGCTCCGCGCCGACGCTCATCTTCGACGAGATCGACACCGGCGTCGGAGGCGCGGTGGCGGACGCCATCGGCGTGCGGCTCGCCCGCCTCGGCGGCAAGGTCCAGGTGATCACGGTGACGCATGCGCCGCAGGTCGCCGCCAAGGCCGAGCGGCATTACCTGATCACCAAGGACACGATGGACAAGGGCCGGCGGGTGGCCACCCGGGTCACTGAGCTTGCCGCCACGCGCCGCCGCGAGGAGATCGCCCGGATGCTGGCCGGCGCCGAGATTACCGAGGAGGCCCGCGCCGCCGCCGACAAGCTCATTCGTGCTGCCGGGTGACGTTTGTGGCTGACTCAGTGTTGCAACCGACGCGTCCGCCGCCGATGCTGGCTGCGTCAGTTCTCAAAGCTAGGTCCATTGATGTCATTCAGCATCGTCGTCGTCGGCTGGCACACCCATAACAAGATGTTCGACGAAATCGGGGCCGACCTGTCGAAGGCCGGCCACCGCATCGCCCGCATCGTCGACCGCGAGGCCTTCGCCAAGCTCGACAAGCCGCTGGCCGGCGCCGACCTGCTGCTGTGCATGGGCAATTGCCCGGTGCCGCGCGCGGTGATCGAGGCGGCGCCTCGATTGCGGGCCATCGTCTCGGCGGTGACCGGCGTCGACGGCCTCGATGTGGCCGCCTCGACCGACCACGGCGTGGTCGTCGCCAACGCCCAGACCGAGGAGAACGTCATCGGCATGGCCGAGGCCACCGTGGTGATGATCCTCGGTGCGCTCTACGACTTCAACGGCACCCAGGAGCTGATCCGCAAATTCCTGCCGCGGCCCGATCCGCTGCGGGCGCGGCAGCTCCGCGGCAAGACGCTGGGCTTCGTCGGGCTCGGCAAGATCGGCCGCGAGACCGCGCGGTTGCTCGCGCCGTTCGGCGCCACGATGCAATACACCGCGCGCCGCGACGCCGATCTGGCGGGCTTGCCGCCGATGCAGCGCGTTCCGCTCGATCAGCTTCTGCGCTCGAGCGACGTGGTCGTGGTGCTCGCCAGCCTCAACGATGAAACCCGGGGCCTGCTGAACGCCGCAAGGCTCGCGCTGATGAAGCCCACGGCCATTCTCATCAACATGGCGCGCGGCGGCATCGTCGACGAGCCGGCGCTCATTGCCGCGCTGAAAAGCCATGTCATCGCCGGTGCCGCGATCGACGTGTTCGCCGTCGAGCCATTGCCGGCCGACAGCCCGCTGCGCGATCTGCCGAACGTGATCCTGACGCCGCACATGATCGGCCACACCTACGAGGCGCATCATTCGCTGGAGGTCGCGACGCGGGAAAATCTCGACCGGATTCTGGCGAACCAAGTGCCGCGCTACGTTGTGAACCCGGCGGTGCTGCCTATGTGGACGAAGAAGTGGGGCACATAGAAGATAAAGCGAAGTGCGTAGAAGGGAACGCGATTGGACACGCATAACGCCGTGTCACAGGCGGTGTCATTGCCGGGCTTGACCCGGCAATCCATCCGGCGCCGCCGCGAAGAACTTTCTTACGACTTGAGTCTGGCGCGGGCGCTCATGGACCCCCGGGTCAAGCCCGGGGGTGACGGCGGAGCAAGAGGGAGCGGTGGTTCGATGCCGCGCCATTCGCCCGACATGTGCTGTCGCGGCGCACGCTCGTCCAACACCCACTCACGGCACAATCTTGAACTTCTGAATCCTCCGCCCCCAATCCGTCTCGGCCACATACACGTTGCCCTTCGAATCCACCGTCAGCGTATGCCCGTGGGTGAAGTTCCCGCTCTGGTGGCCCGGCCGGCCGAAGCTCGACAGGATCTTCCCGCTCGCATGATCCAGGATGTGCACCTCCTCGGTGCCGCCGTTCATCATGTAGAGCAGCTTCTGCTCGGGATCGGGCGAGAACGCCACCCACCACGCGGTGCCGCGCTTGTCGGGCAGCTTCCCGGTCTTGTTCGGAATGAGGATGTTGCGCACGAAGGTGCCGTCCTTCTGGAACACCTGGACGCGGTTGCCCTGGCGGTCGCAGACGTAAATCAGCCCGGCATTGCTCATGGCGATGCAGTGCACCACCTCGGAGAACACGCCCGGCACGTTGTTCCGCGTCTCCTCGTCGGTCGCCTGGCGGCCCCACTGGCGCAGGAACTTGCCGGTCTTGTCGAACACCACCACGCGGCGGTTGC
>CAKZHN010000206.1 GCA_936924235.1 uncultured Rhodoplanes sp.
CCGAGCCGTTCTGATCGATATCGCCCAGCGAGAGATAGAGCTGGCTGAAGCCGCGGGTCAGCAGCGCCGCCTCGGTCGTGGTCATCTGCCGCGTGCCGAAGCTGCGCTTGGCGGGCTCCATCGTGGCGATCAGCGAGCCGCCCTGCCGCACCGTGAAGCGGGCGGTCAGTTCGCGGTAGTTCTCGCCCTGCCGCATCCGCGTGCCGTCGAAGGTCACATCGTAGGAGCTGATCGAGACGCTAGATCCCGGCGCGAGCGACACGATGCGTTCGCTGCCCCAGGTCGAGGCGCAGACGATGCCAAGGAGCGAAACGCCGAGGCCGAAGTGCGCCAGCGCCGTGCCCCAGGCCGAGCGCGGCAGGCCCCTCGCCCGCGCCAGCGATATCGCGAGCGGCGATCGGAACAGGCTCACGCGCTCGACGACGTCGGTCAGCGCACCGGCCATGGCGTACACCGCAAGCCCGATGCCGAACGGCGCCAGCACCGGCCCGCCGGAGGTCAGCGCGAAGGTCGTGGCGATGCCGATCAGCGCGAGCCCCGCCGCTCCCATCAGCCGCTGTGCGACGCCGAGCAGATCGCCGCGCTTCCACGGCATCAGCGGCCCGAGCGGCAGCGCCAGGATCAGCAGAACGAAAATCGGCCCGAAGGTCAAGTTGAAGAACGGCGCGCCGACCGAGATCTTCTCGTCGTTGAAGGCTTCGAGCGCCAACGGATAGAGCGTGCCGAAGAACACCGTGGCGCAGGCAGCGGTCAGCAGCAGATTGTTCAGCACCAGCGCACCCTCGCGCGAGATCGGCGCAAACAGCCCGCCCTGCTTCAAGGACGGCGCGCGCCAAGCGTAAAGCGCCAGGCTGCCGCCGATGAACAGCATCAGGATCGCGAGGATGAACACACCGCGCCTGGGATCGCTGGCAAAGGTGTGCACCGAGGTGAGCACGCCGGAGCGCACCAAGAAGGTGCCGATCAGCGACAACGAGAAGGCGAGAATCGAAAGCAGGATGGTCCAGACCTTCAGCGCGTTGCGCTTCTCCATCACCACGGCGGAATGCAACAGCGCAGTGCCGGCGAGCCACGGCATCAGCGAAGCGTTCTCGACCGGATCCCAGAACCAGAAGCCGCCCCAGCCGAGCTCGTAGTAAGCCCAGTACGAGCCCATCGCGATGCCGACGGTGAGGAACATCCAAGCCGCCAGCGTCCAGGGCCGCACCCAGCGCGCCCAGGCGGCGTCGATGCGGCCTTCGATCAGGGCCGCCACCGCGAATGAGAACGAGATCGAGAAGCCGACATAGCCGAGATAGAGGAACGGCGGATGCACCGCGAGGCCGAAGTCCTGCAGGATCGGATTGAGATCGCGCCCTTCAAAGGGAGCCTGCGCCAGGCGCAGGAACGGGTTCGAGGTGATGAGGATGAACAGGTAGAATGCCGCCGCGATCCAGGACTGCACCGCCAGCACCGTGGCCTTCAGCGACGCCGGCAGATTTCGCCCGAAGGCCGCAACCAGGGCGCCGAACAGCGCCAGGATCAGAACCCAGAGCAGCATCGAGCCCTCGTGGTTCCCCCACACGCTGGTGAACTTGTAGATCAGCGGCATCGCGGAGTGCGAATTCTCGAACACGTTCGTGACCGAGAAGTCGGAGCCGACGTAGCAAGCGGTCAGCGCCGCGAACGACGCGGCGACGAAGCCGAACTGCGCGAGCGCCGCGGGAGCAGCCACCCCCATCAGCGTGTCGTCGCGAAGTCTTGCGCCCAGCATCGGCACGATCGACTGGATCAGGGCGAGACCCAGCGCCAGCACCAGCGCGTAATGACCGAACTCGGCGATCATGGCTTCTTCCCGTAGTCCTCTTTCCAGTGGCCCTGCTTCTTCAACGCGTCGGCCACTTCCTTGGGCATGTACTTCTCGTCGTGCTTGGCGAGCACCGCATCCGCCTTGAGCGCGCCGCCCGGCTCGAGCGTGCCTTCGGCGATCACGCCCTGCCCTTCGCGAAACAGGTCCGGCAGGATGCCCTGGTAGCTCACCGGCATGGCGTTGTTGCCGTCGGTGACCTCGAAGCGCACCGCAAGCTGCTCGCCACGTTGCAGCGAGCCGGGCTTGACCAGCCCGCCGAGCCGGATGCGGCTGCCGGGCTTGATGTGCTTCTCCACCACGTCGGTCGGCGAGTTGAAGAACACGATGGAATCCTTCAGCGCAGTCAGCACCAGCACGGCCGCAAGCGCCAGCACGCCGAGACTGCCGCCGATCAGAACCAGGCGCCGCTGCTTGCGTGTCATGTCAGCCTTCGAGCCCTAGTTCCTTGATCAACTTGTCCAGGTTCTGGAGCGCCTCGGTGTTGCCGTCGAGCGCGCGACGCGCGTCATCCGCGGAGGCGCGCGCCTGATCCTTCTCGCCAAGCACCGTATAGGCGCGGACGAGGCGCAGCCAGCCGTCCGCGTCGGAACCATCCTGCTTCAAGCGCTCCGCAAGCCGCGCCACCATGCCGCGGATCATGGTCTGGCGCTGCTCCGGCGACATCTGGCCGGCGGCTGCGACATCCGCGGCACTCGGGCCCGGCGCACTCGGGTTTGAGGCGCTAGGCGCGCTGGCCGCCGACGGGTCGACGCGCGCCAGCGACTCCTGCACGAAGCCGGTCCAGCCGGAACCCGCGGGCGCGCTCGCCAGGAGCTTGCGCCAGATCTCGGCGGCGTCCTTCGGCCTTCCATCCTGTTCGGCCGCAAGGCCCGAGAAATAACGCGAGCGGAAATCCTCGCCGTCGAGCTTGAGCGCGCGATCGAAAGCCTCTTTCGCTTCGGCTGTCACGACGCCGTTCGCGGCGGCGGTCAACGCCTCGCCGAGATCGGCCTCGCGTTGCGTGCTCGACCCGAGCAGCTTCAGCGCATTGCGCCGCGCCGTCACGGCGTCATCGTAGCGGCCCATCCGCATATAGACCGGGCCGACCACCTCCCAGCCGCGGCCGTCCTCCGGGTTCTGCTCGAGATGCGCCTCGATCCGGGCGACGAGCTCGGGGACCGACTGCTGGCCCGGCGCCTCGCGCCGCGCCGCAAGCGGCTGGCCCGGCAGGTCCGGCGAGCCGAGCGTGAGGTAGAGGCCCGCGGCGCCGAGCGGCAGCAGCAGGAGCGCCGCGATCGCCACGGCGCGGCGGCGCCAGGAAGCTGCCGCAACCGGCGCGGCCGCCGGAGCGTCTGCGGCGGCGAGCAGCCTGCGAGATACCTCGATCCTTGCCGCCTCGGCCTCAGCGCCGCCAATGAGACCCGCGGCGCGGTCGCGCTCGATCTCGTCGAGCTGGTCGCGATAGACCGCGACATCGCTGCCCGAGGCCAGCGGCTTTTTCCGCGACAAAGGCCACAACACCGCGAAGATCGCGGCGGCCGTCATCAGCGCCATCACAAACCAGAGCGTCATGGCGCTGGGTTTACATCACCGGCCGCGGGGCCGAAAATACTATTCGCGTCAGCCAAGGTCCGTCCAACCGCCGGAGGCCTAAAATGATCGTGACCATCACGACGTTCCAATTGCCCAAGCCCTCTACGCTCGCCGAAATCACCAAGACGTTCCAGACCACCGCCCCGAAATACCAGGGCATTCCGGGCCTCGTCCGCAAGACCTATTTCATGAGCGAGGATGGGCGCAGGGCCGGCGGCATCTACGTCTGGGAGAGCCGCGAGGCCGCCGACAAGGTCTATACGGCCGAATGGCGGAAGTTTGTCGAGGGCAAATACGGCACCCCGCCGCAGATCGAATACCTGCACGCGCCGGTCGAGGTGGATAACACCAAGGGCACGATCAGCGTCGCGGCCTGAGTTTCAGGCGCGCCCAGCCGTCAGGCGGTCTTGCGCTCGGCGTGGGCCGCCACCTCGGCGGCCTTCGAGAGCAGCGCGGCGTACTCCTGCCCGAACACCTTGCCGCAGAAGCGGACCGCGGCGTCGACCTGCGACAGGCGGAACATCCGCTCCGGGGCCGGCGCGTTGCGCACCGCGTCGAGCAGCGCGCGCGTGCCGCTGTCGAGGAGATGCTGCAGCTCGTTGAAGCTGCGTTGCGTCACCTCGTTGATGGCCAGCTGCTGGGCATATTTGCGGCAGGTCAGCACGAAGACGATCAGCGCCTCGGTCTCCTCGACCTCGTGCGGATTGAGCCTTGAGTTGGGCGCGATTTCCTTCGACGGCCGCGGCCGCACCAGCCGCCGCACCCGGCCTGGCATCAGCTCGATCTCGCTGGAGAGGAGCTTGGCGATGTCGGCATGCAGTGCTTGGAGCTGCCGGCTCCAGCTCGAATCCTGCGGCAGATCGAGCTCGGTGCGCAGTCCGCGCAGCGCATCATGGACGTCCTTGAGCAGCGCCGAGACCGCGATGCCGCGACCGCTCTTGAGATCGCTGGCCAGCTCGCGGACCCGGCGATCGACCTCTTCGAGCACGATGTCGATCGTGGCCACATAAGGCGTCTCGGAGATCCATCGGGTGTTGTCGCCGCCGGCCGCCTTGGTGGCAAGCCGGATCAGCTGCCACGGTGAGGCGATCCGCGCCATCAGCAGCAGCAGCGCATAAGTGAACAGGTGGTCCCGGTTGCCGAGCGTCTCGTCGAGCTGCACCTGGACGCTGTCCACGACCGGCCCGCCGAACGTGCCGATGTATCCCGGCAGCTCCATGCCGAGCTTGGCGAGCGCATCGCGGCCGCTCAGGATCTCGCACAGCGTCTTGACGTCGTCGGCCGCGCGCTTGGCGCCGAGCTCGACGGCGAGCCGCCCGCGGTCGCGGTCGGTCGCGGTGTCGAGCATCTGGCGGATGCGGCGCAGCACGCGGTCCTGGAACTCGTGGGCGGCCTTCTCGGACCGCGCGAAGTCGCCGGCCAGCATGGCGTCGTCGACCAGCAGCGCATAGGCCCG
>CAKZHN010000207.1 GCA_936924235.1 uncultured Rhodoplanes sp.
TCAGGTTTGTGCGTCAGGCCGCCATCGGCGCCGAATATACGACGCCGCTGCAAGCAGGACGATGACGACCGCGATCATCGCCGCGACATTTTCGAGGGTCCGCAGCAGGAACGCGATCTCCACCTGCCACAACGGTTGCGGATCGTTGCCCCATGCCACTGGTGCGGTCGGCGGCATGACGAAATGATCGACGGCGGCGAGGCCGATGAACACCGTGAGACTGAGCAGCAGGAGCTTGAGCATGCCGTTCATGACCACGGCTCCTCAGTGCGCCATCAGGCAGCACACCGGCGAATGATGCAGCAGCTCGCGGGTGGCGCCGCCGAAGGCCCATTCCCGCATGCGGTTGTGGCCGTAGGCGCCGGACACGATGAGGTCGGCGCCTTCGAGCCGCGCCACCGTGATCAGCTCGTCGCCGGCAGGGCCGTCCGGATTCGTCCGGCTCAGCGCGTGCGCCCGCACGCCGTGGGACGTGAGATAGGCTTTGACGTCGGCGAGCGCGTCCGCCGGGCTTTCGGTCGACACCACGTAGACGTCTTCGGCCGACTTGAGAAACGGCAGGCTGTCCCACACGGCGCGGCGGGCCTCAGGGCTGTCCTTCCAGCCGATGATGATGCGCTTGGCCGCGAGATATTCGGTCTGCGGCGGCACGAACAGCACCGGGCGACCGGCATCCATGACGAGATCGCCGCCGTTGACCGACATCGGATCGAACGCAACATCGTCGCGCGGCCGCGCTGCGACGATGAGGTCGGCGGCGCGGGCCTGCTCCAGCGCATAGGCGGTGGGCGACGTCAAAGCGTGACGCCATTCGACGCCGTTTCGCGCACCGGCGATCTTGCGGAAGCGAGCCTCGGCCTCGGCCGTCGTCTTTGCGGCCTGCTCGGCCTGGATCTCCATGATGCTGGCGATGCCGGCGTCGGCGCCTTCGAAATAGAGCGGCGCTTTGAGCTCCTGCGCGGCGATCCCGATCACGCGCGCGGAAAACCGGTCGGCCAGGTGGATCGCGAGCTTCGCGCGGCGTTCGGTTGCAGGATCGAGGTCCATCGGGACCATGATGTTCGAATAGGTCGCACCGGCAGGGGAGGCGGAGGACGGCGGCATGGCTTGATCTCCACTGACATGAATTTCACGTGCAGGGTGACACGGTGCGCGGCGCGAGCCTTGATTTGGCGCAAGCCGGCCTTCTCTATTAGACCGCGTGTCGTGGCCGCGTTCTAGCCGGATTTTGCCAGCACGCCGCCGATCAGCGCCATGCGGACCAGCTCGGACAGGCTGGTCGCTTCCATCTTGGTCATGACATTGGCGCGGTAGATTTCCACGGTCCGCGGGCTGATGCCGAGATCGTACGCGATGGTCTTGTTGGGCAGGCCGGCGACCAGGCCTTCGAGCACCTGCCGCTCGCGCACCGACAGGCTGCCGACCCGTTCGGCGATCGCGGCTCGCGCGGCCTGCTGCTCGTTCTGGCCGTCCTGGACCTTCAGCGCGGCGCGCACCGAAGTCAGCAGCGCCTCGTCGTCGAACGGCTTCTCGATGAAATCGGCCGCGCCGCTCTTCATCGCCTCCACGGCCAGCGGCACGTCGCCATGACCGGTGATGACGATCACCGGCAGGCTGACGGCCATCTCCTTCAATTTGCGCAACAGCTCGAGCCCGCTCATGCCGGGCATGCGCACGTCGGTGATGACGCAGCCGGCGCCGGTCTTGGGCAGTGCCTTGAGGAACGCGTCGGCGCTTTCGTAGGTCTGCGCGCGGATGTCCGCGGTGCGCAGCAGGAATTCCATGGAGTGCCGCATCGCGTCGTCGTCGTCGATCACATGAACAATGCTGTCATGGCTCATCGTTGACGTCCTCCGGGGTCACCGCGCGAAGCGTGAAGCTGAAGATGGTGCCGCCGCCGGGATTGGGCTCGGCCCAGATCCGGCCGCCGTGGCTTTCGATGATGGTGCGCGAGATCGACAGCCCGACCCCCATGCCCTGGCGCTTGGTGGTCATGAACGGCTGGAACAACTGCTCGGCGACCTCCGGCGCGATGCCGGTGCCGGTATCGGCCACGCTGATCTTCACGGTCTCGCCCGGAGCCGGCGCGACAGTGACGGTCAGCTCGCGCCTTTCGCAATCCTGCATCGCCTCGATGGCGTTGCGCACCAGGTTGAGCAGCACCTGCTGAATCTGGACGCGGTCCGCCAACGCGAAGTCGACGCTGCGGTCGAACTCGAACTTGACCCGCACGCCGAGGTCCTTGGCGCCGACCAGCGCGAGCGCGCAGGCCTCCTCGACCAGCTTGGACATGGCCTCGACCCGGTATTCGCTTTCGCCGCGCGCCACGAAGTCGCGCAGGCGGCGGATGATCTGGCCGGCGCGTAGCGCCTGCTCGGCGGCCTTGTCGACAGCGTCCCGCACCATCACGACGCGCTCGTCGGTCTGGGCTTCGAGCAGACGCTTGGAGCCCCGCATGTAGTTGGTGATCGCCGACAGCGGCTGGTTGAGCTCATGGGCCAGCGTGGACGCCATCTCGCCCATCGCGGTGAGCCGGGAAATGTGAATGAGCTCCGATTGCAGATCCTGCAATCGCGCCTCGGTCTGCTGGCGTTCGGTGAGGTCGCGGATGAAGCCGGTGAAGAAACGCCGGCCCGATGACTTCATCTCGCCGACCGCAAGCTCCATCGGAAACGTCGAGCCGTCCTTGCGTTCGCCGACCACCACGCGGCCGATACCGATGATCCGCCGCTCGCCTGTCGTCAGATAGCGGTTGAGATAGCCATCGTGGCCTTCGCGATAGGGCGAAGGCATCATCATCTTGACGTTCTGGCCGATCGCCTCGCTGTGCGCATAGCCGAACAGCCGCTCGGCGGCGGCGCTGAACGACTGAATGATGCCACGCTCGTCGATCACGATCATGGCTTCCGGCACGGTGTCGAGGATCGATTGCAGGTGCGCCTCGCGGGCGGCCGCGTCCTGCGCGCTCCGGTTGGCCCTCGCGAGACTCAACCGCAGCCGCTCGCCGAACCACGCGATGCCGACGCCGAGCAGCGTGAACGTGAAGGCGCGGGCGAACTCGTTGCCGAAGCCGGGAGCGCCGGGCTGGATGATGTCGGCGTATCCGCCGGTGACATACAGATGCGTGATGAGGCTCAGCACCGTGGCCAGGAGTCCCGGACCCCAGCCGCCGATGATGCCGGCAATAAGCACCGGCGGGACCCAGAACAGATAGAGCTGCTGGTTGCTCAGCCCTTTTCCCAGCAAGGCGAGCACCACGAATACGAAGGCGACCAGGCCCACGGCGAGCCCGTAATGCACCCAGGTGTGGCGCCGGCCCTCGGCCGGCGCCATCGATAGCGTTGCGGCTGCCGGACTCGGGCTCGGCGCAAACAAGGCCATGAACACTCTCGGTTACGATCTCGGTCCGGAAATGGCGGTGTTGACCAGGCAGTTGGAGGCGGGAGACGTTATCAGTCCCAGGCCTCGGCGTGACCTAAGGGGAATCCCTTAGGGAGGATATCGGAATTTTCGGCCGGCTGCCCCGCGCGTATTCCTGATCGTGACAATTCAAATGAGGGCACCGCGATGATCACCCAGACCGCCACCCGGACCGCTTCCAAGGCCCATCCCGCCGTTGTCATGGCGGCTCAGACCGCGGGCGATGCGGCGTCGCTGTCGTCCTATATCGATCAGTTCGGCACGCCGATGTCGTTCTGCGCCAACACCGAGATCTACGGCGAGGACGAGCCGGCCGAGTATCTCTACAAGGTGGTCGGCGGTGCGGTCCGCACCTGCCGCATCCTCGCCGACGGCCGACGCCAGATCGGCTCGTTCTATCTGCCGGGCGAGGTGTTCGGCCTGGAGTCCGGCGACAACCACAGCTTCTCGGCCGAGGCCATCGCGAACTCCCGGGTGATGGTCGTCAAGCGCAGTGCGCTGCTGGCGCTCGCCGGCCGCGACCGCGCGATCGCCAACGAGCTGTGGACCACGACCTGCCGCGAGCTGCGCAACGCGCAGAACCACATCCTGCTGCTGATCAAGACCGCGAAGGAGCGCGTGGTGGCGTTCCTGCTGGAGATGGCCGACCGCGCACCCGTCGGCGGCCAGATCGAGCTCCCGATGTCGCGCCAGGACATCGCCGACTATCTCGGTCTCACCATCGAGACCGTGTCGCGCACGCTGACCGAGCTGGCCAGGACCGCGGCCATCGAGCTGCCGGCGACGCGCTGTGTCGTGCTGCGCAACCGCGCCGCGCTCGCCAAGCTGCACGGCTGACCATGTGCTGCTGTCTCGGAGGAGAGACCGACATGACGATCGAGAGCACGAACACAAACGATTCGAGTGCATCGTTGTGGGCATGGATCGCGGACTGGTGGCAGACGAAAGCGCACCGGCACGCCGCGGTGTCCGAGGTGGACCATCTCGACCCCTCGGTCGCGTCCGACATCTCCCGTGATCTCGGCACCAGCGTCGGCGAGTTGCGCACGCTCGCCGGGAAATGGCCCGATGCGAGCCCGGAGTTGCTGAGCCGCCGCCTGCGCGCGCTCGAGCTCGATCCGGCCGAGCTCGCCCGCAAGGAGCCCGGGACGGCGCGCGATCTCGCGGTGCATTGCTCGTTGTGCGCAGACCACACCCGCTGCCGTCACGACCTCGATCGCAATCCCGACGATCCCGCGTGGCGCGAATACTGCGTGAACACGGTGACGCTGACCGCGCTCAAGGATGAGCGCGACGCGCAGGCGAACAATAAGCCTTAAGGGGAGTTTCCATGGCCAAGGCTCTTCTCGCGACCGCCGTTTCAGCCACGTTGCTCGCTCTCTCAGGCGTTGCATCGGCCCAGCCGTCGCCGGCCGAGCAGCGCGGCCTGACCTTCGTGCGCGCCAACTGCGCGCGCTGCCACTCGATCGACAAGGTCGGTGCTAGTC
>CAKZHN010000208.1 GCA_936924235.1 uncultured Rhodoplanes sp.
GGACCGTGCGCCGACCACGCCACCCGCGAGCGAGGCCGCCCGGCGCGAGCCGGCGCTCGACATGCCGCTGCCGCCGATCCCGGCGCGGCCGAACAACAAGCCGGCCGATCGCCGTCCGCCGGGCCCGGCCAACAAAGCGACGGCCGAGCGCGGACCCGCAATCCTCAAGTCGGGTGTGATCGACGGCATGCCGTATACGCTCTATGCCGACGGCTCGATCGAGGCCGAGTTGCCTCAGGGAACTGTGAAATTTGCGTCCGTCGACGCGCTGCGGACCCACCTGGAAAAGCAGAGCTGAGCGTTCGCGCGACGCGCATCTGGCTGCAGCGCCGGCCGCATCGGCCGGCGCTTTTATTTTAAAGGATTTGCTTTGTTTATTGCCTAGAAGCGCGAGAATGAACCCGACGCAGATTGTATCATTATTGTGATAATACGTTCCTCTTCTTGCGAAAAACCTTAGGCTTCCTGTAGTTTACTGCGGAGAGGCAGACGATTCTGCCTGCGAGCGGAATCGGCAACGGCGACACCGCGCAGGACTGCTCGGCCAACCTCAACGATCGGATCTTCGGATAATGGGCGACGCTCCGGACCAGACCAATTACATCGGACTGACGGCTGAAATCGTCTCGGCCTATGTCAGCAACAACACGGTGGCGTCGGCCGATATTCCGGCGCTGATCAACCAAGTGCACGCGGCGCTGCTGCGGGTGTCGAGCGGCGAGACGCCGGCCTCGTCGGAGGCGATGCGGCCGGCGGTTCCGGTCAAGCGCTCGATCAATCCCGACTACATCGTCTGTCTGGAGGACGGCAAGAAGTTCAAGTCGCTGAAGCGCCATCTGCGCACGCAGTACGACATGACGCCCGAGCAGTACCGCGAGAAGTGGGGCCTGCCGCACGACTATCCGATGGTCGCGCCGAACTACGCCGCGGCGCGCTCGCATCTCGCCAAGCAGATGGGCCTGGGCCAGCAGCGCCGCCGCAGCAGCAGGCGCTGATCGGTATCTCACGTCGGTTTGGCAAACGCTTCGGCGGCAAGCCGCAGGCAGGTCTCGAAGCCGGTGAGGTCGCGATAGAGCTCGGTCGGGCTCGCGCCGTGCCTGACGATCGGAAGCCCGCCATGATCGGCAATCGCCCAGTCGATCATCAGGTTGTCGGTGTTGCCGAAGTCCTCGACCGCCATGCCGTTGCTGTCGCACCAGGCATTGCGGGCTGAATCGAACACGAGCTTTTCCTTGAGCCTGGTTCGCTCCAAGTAGTTCTGCGCGACGTTGGTGTAGGCAAACATCCGCTTGCCCAATCCCGCGAGCATTCCGACTTCGAAAACGGTTCCGGCGTCCGCGCTCGGGCCACGGAATGGGGTGAGATTGCAGATGGCGAAATCGGCGCGCCGGATCATCTCCTCGTTGGCGCGATAGATCAGCCGGTCGACGCGTTCGCCTGAAGGGTCCTGCACAATCTCGTTGTCGAGCGGATAGAGGCCCTCGAAGCCGTAAGCTTCGCACAGGCGCTTCTTGCGGGTGCCGAGCTCGATTGCGTCCGGCAGGAACACCTCGGGACCGGCCCGATAGACCTTCAGCATTCGAACCCGCTGACTTTTTCAAACGACGAAGCGTGCGGAAACATATATGATCGGGTCGTTCCGCGCTTGAGCCAAGCAGACCAGACGAACCGTGTGCATGCTGATCCTGCGCTCAATCGCAATGCTGCTGGCGCTGATCTCAGTCCTTCCGGCCGCACATGCGCGAACGCAGGTGCAGGCGCCGAATGAGCCGGTCACCTATCTCGGTCTGACCTTTCCGGCCGAGATCGGTGGGGCACGGCGGATCAGCGTTCGCGACTACGAATCCAGCAGTTCCGGCCTCGGCTATAGTGCGGGATATCAGCACGGCGCGGCGACGAGCACGGTCTATATCTATGACGACCGTCTCCCTTCGATCCCGGATGACCTCAAGAGCGCCGTGGTGCGCGACCAACTCGAAAAGGCGAAAGCTGATATCCAACGTATCCCGCGGCGCTTGATCAAGGAAAAGAATGCTTTCACGATCAACGACGCAAGCAAACGAGAACGTTTCAATTGCCAAGGCTATGCCTTGGCCGCAGAGCCCGGCCCTGAGGCGTTCGACACATTCGTGTGTCTGGGTGTGTTCAACGGCAAGTTCCTCAAGGTGCGGACAACGATACCGCAAACCGCAAACACTGAATCCGAGATCCGGCGCTTTCTCGGCCTGTGGATCGACCGGCTCTGGAACCCACCCGCAACGGCCCGGTGATTGCGATACCGCTGCCGATCAATGTACCGCCGCGAGCGCCGCATTGGCGTCGCGGCGGATCCGCTCGACCATGGAGCGGAAGCCGTTGGAACGCTGCGGCGTCAGGTGCTCGCGCAGGCCGAGCTTCTGGAACAGCGCGATGGCGTCGGCTTCGAGAATCTCTTTGGCGCTTTTGTCCGAGTAGAGCGCAAACAGCACCGCGATCAGGCCGCGCACGATATGCGCGTCGCTGTCGCCTTCAAACGTCAGCACCGGGCCGCCGCTGCCGTTCGGCTTGATCGCGGTGGAAAGCCAGACCTGGCTGGCGCAGCCCTGCACCTTGTTGGCGTCGATGCGCGCGCCGTCGGGCAGGGGCGGCAACGCGCGGCCAAGCTCGATCAGATAGCGGTAGCGGTCGTCCCACTCGTCCAGCAGCTCGAAATTCTCGATGATCTCGTCGATCGGCATGATGTCGTCCGCCGCGGCAACGGCCGCGGTCCCATGCCGGTTATATAGGGTGGAATACCCTGCGCGTCGAAGGAAAATCGGCGGCTGAGTGCCGCCGATCAGGCCTTGCGGCGCGGGTCCTTGCGCGGCATCGGCAGCATCTCGCTCTGCGCCGGCGGGCCCTGCCAGGCCGGCTCGAGGTCGCTCGCCGCCAGCGTGTCCTGCGACACCGGCCAGTTGCGGCCCGTGCCGTTGGTCGTGCCGGTCGGATCGCCACGCACGCTGTGCTCGCTCAGGAAGTCGTAGACCATCCTGGCGCCGGCCTGGGCGCGCTGGCCCAGCACGGTCGCAGCCTGCGAGCCGACCACGCAGGCGGTCGGCTGGCGCTCGCAGAAATTGCTCATGTCGGAGACTGCAGCGCTCGCCGCCACCAGTGCGTCGGAGGCGCCGAGGTTGGATTTTGCGTTTGGCTGCGTGCCGCCGCTCGGCAGCAGCACGAGCACGACCGTCAGCCAGAATGCGACGCGCATGAGAAAGAACATGGTCCCGTGTCCCGTCCGTGTCCCTGCTTCATCTCGGACGCCGCGGGGGCGGTATCCGGGCGGCTGTTAGGACGCCGCATGACACACGCTATCAGACAGGCTTGAAGACGCTGTTCGGGTTTTTGTGCGCATTCAACGAGAATGCGAGTCGAATTTTCTGAAAATTTGAATCGCTTGCTTAGGAATTCGTTGACGCTGGAAAGCCCCGGTTTTCTGCGGGAAATCGCGGTGTTGACGCACACTGCGATACCCGGCGGCGGCGACTTCAACAAAGTGTTCACCATGAACGATGCGCGCTGCGACCGCGTGCCGCTTTTGGCGTCCGCGCGTTTAGCACTCGTTTAAACCCCGTCTGACACGATCCGGCAAAATGAAGGGAGCGCGTCCGATCAGATGGGCGTGCGTGGACAAAACGTGGGCCTTTTCAAGCCGATCCGCGACTACGTCGATACGCTGGTGCATCCGTCCGCACGGCGCGATGCGCTGACCGCGTCGCGGCACCGTGCGTTCATTGCGCCGCGGCTGCTCGGCAGCATCGTGGCGCTCGCAGCACTGCCGATCTACATCACGCTGCGCGGCGCACCGGGCCCGCTCGAGGTGCTGGTGTTCGCCTGGCTCGTGCTGCCGATGCTCACCGCCTATTACCTGTCGCGCACCGGCCAGTATGAAAGCGCCCATGTGCTGTCATCGCTGGCGTTGACCGGCCTCGTTACCGCGGTTGCCGCAGGCACCGGCGGCATCGGCTCGTTCGCCGCGATCTGGCTCGTGATCGTGCCGCTGGAAGCATCACTTTCGGCGTCGCGCCGCGTGGTTGCGCTCGCGTCGACCTTTGCGCTCAGCGCCGCGGGCCTGCTGCATGTGCTCGGCAATGCCGACATGCTGCCGGCGACGGATTCGGTCGATGCCGGCGCCTTCGCCGCGCTCGGCGTTGTCTCGGCGGTGCTTTATGCGACCGGACTGGCGCTCGGCGCCGAGTCGCTCGCGCGCACCAGCTTCTGGCTGCTCTACGCCGAGGAAGACCGTTACCGGCTGCTGGCGCGCAACATGACCGACGTCATCACCCGGCATGGCCGCAACGGCGCCGTCCTGTTCGCGTCGCCGGCCGCCGAGACGCTGTTCGGCGCCAAGGTCAACGAGCTGCACGGCCACCGGCTGTTCGACCGCGTCCACGTTGCCGATCGCCCGGCTTACCTCACGGCGCTGGCCGATGCGGCTTCGCTCGGCGAAGCGCAGTCGGTCGAATTCCGCGTGCGCCGCGACGTCCCGGGGCACGACGAGTCGACGCCTGCTGCTGCCAACGAATTCGTCTGGGTCGAGATGCGCTGCCGCAGGCTCGATCACGCCGCGACCGGCGCCAGGCCCGCCGAGCCCGAGGTGGTCGCGGTGATGCGCGACGTCACCGAGCGCAAGAACCAGGAAGAGGCGCTGGAGCGCGCCCGCGCCGAGGCCGATCACGCCAACGCCGCCAAGGGCAAGTTCCTTGCCAATATGAGCCACGAGCTGCGCACGCCGCTCAACGCCATCATCGGCTTCTCCGACATGCTGATCAACGAGGAGCGGATGCGGCTCGACGGCCCGCGCCGCCGGGAATACGCCAAGCTGATCAACGATTCCGGCAACCATCTGCTGACCGTGGTCAACGGCATCCTCGACATGTCGAAGCTCGAGACCGGCGA
>CAKZHN010000209.1 GCA_936924235.1 uncultured Rhodoplanes sp.
CGGGCGCCTCTCGGCGCTCCATCGCGGCACGCGTTGTCGGCGGCCGCACCTTGCGTTGTCATCGGCGTCGCGATCGACGACGCCGTCAGACGAGCAGGGCATGCCGGCTTTAGAACGGGATGGGCGAGCGCGGAAGATTAATCTTGCAAACGCAAGGTCTATCAACAGTCGTTGCGGACGCGACGATATCCCTTTGCCTTATCGAACATCTGCAGAAGTCATCGCAAACGACAATTCGTAACGCTCGATCGACGGCACCACGCTGTCATCTGACATTGCCAGCGTTGTGGTCAGGGCGGCGTGCGCGTGCTCGAGAGCATGGCTATCGTAGCCCGTTAACAGGATGATCCAATCGGCGACGCTGTCCGCACCACGAATCTTTTGTTCTTCTGTCTGCGCGATTCCGGCCGGGGTATCCGTAATCAGCAAGTGCGCCCCCGTGAGACCGGGCTTGTTCGGAAAATCCGCTATCGCGTCGCGGGCTGACGCCATGCTTTGGTGCCTCTCCCGCGGCGAAAAGCGGATGGTGGTCATGAGCCGCGCCACGCCGCCGCCAAAGCTCGCGGCGATCCGGCACTGGCTGCGCATCATGTTCAGATGGTGTGGCATCATCCTGGTAGACCAAGGCGTCGGGTTGTTGAGGCGTTCCAGGTATCCGGGCGAGGTCAGCGTCGCATAATCATCGAGTTCGTACAGGACGAAGAAGCCTTCTCCGTTCTCGATGCTGGACCAGCGCGATCCCCTCCAAAAGCCGGCAATGCCCATACGTTCCGGAAAGTGCTCATGTGAATGCCAATCGCAGAACTCGGCCCGACGTTCCGGTCGGATGCTCCACCACATCGCAACCGCGGCCTTCCCAAGCAACGTCATGCGGGCTCCTGACAGGATCGGAACATCGGTGGCCGAGCGTAGGATTTACGAGTCATGCGCATCGTCACCGCGAACGATCATCCGCAGTTCCTTCGACGTGGCCGGCGGAAAGCCGAAAAGCGCGAGATGTGCCGGGATCTGCTCGTACAGCACGTCGATGCCCGCCAGGGTGCGGCAGCCTTTCGCAGCGGCCGACGATAGCAATGGCGTCGCCGCCCGAGCGAGCACCACGTCGCTGACCATCATCGCAGGCGATAGCTGTGAGATGTCCAACGGCAAAGGGTCATCGTCTTTCAGGCCGAGGGGACTGGCGTTGACAACCAGATCATGGTCTTCCGGCTCTGCGCGTCCGGTTCTGATTTCAAGCGTTGGGAAATGCTCTGCGAGCCGGTCTCCCAACGCCGATGCCGAGCGATGCTGCGTGTCGTAGAGTGAAAGCGAGCCAATCTGGCGTGACGCGAGCGCCGCAGCGATCGCGGAGCCCATGCCGCCACAGCCGATGATCAGTGCACGCTTGCCCGGCACCGCGAAACCTTCGTTGGCCAGCGCTGCCGCGAAGCCCTCACCGTCGAATATCTGCCCGAACAGGCTCCCGTCATCGCGCTTGAGGATGGCGTTGCAGCAACCGGCGATCTCGACGGCGGGGGCGACCTCGTCGAGCAAACCAACGGCAGAAATCTTGTGCGGCATCGTGACCAGAGCGCCGCGGATGTTCGTCAACCGGAAAAGCGGCCTCAGCAGGTCGGTGAAATCCTCTGCCCTGACTCCCATCGTAACGACGGCGGCGTTGATGCCGCGCGCGGCGAAAAATGGATTGTAAATCAGCGGCGCCGTGAAGGAGGCGGTCGGGTATCCAAGATGGGCGATAATGGCCGTGTTACCGTCCATCTCGGCTTACCATTGCGAGCAGGGCACGCGTCGCGACGCGATAGCCCTCGGCGCCAAGCCCGGCGATCACTGCAGTCGCCACTTTCGACACATAAGAGTGGTGGTAATAGTCCTCACGCTTGTGAATGTTGGAGATATGGAGCTCGACAATCGGACCGCGGAACATTTTGAGCGCATCGAGAATCGCAATCGATGTAAAGGTGAAGGCCGCAGGGTTGATCACGATGCCGCTGCCGTTGTCGATCGCCTCGTGGATCCAGTCGATCAGTTGTGCCTCGCTATTGGTCTGACGAAATTCCAGGGCGTGTTGTCCCGCTTCCTCGCGGCAAAGGTTTTCCACGTCGACAAGCGTCGTCGTTCCGTAAATCTCCGGCTCCCGCTTGCCGAGGCGGTTCAGGTTGGGTCCGTTCAGAACATAGAGGGGCTTTGGCATTTTTGATCCCTTCGGGACTGCGATTAGAGGCCAAACCACTTTGCAGGGCCGATCACCAGCGAGGGGAACAGCACCATGAGAAACAGAACAATCAGCTCGGCGACCATGAACGACCATGACGCGCGAATGAGATCGGCCATCGGGATGCGTGCGACGCCAGCCACGACGTTGAGCACGACGCCGACCGGTGGCGTGATGAGGCCGATCGAGTTGTTGATGATGAACAGTACGCCGAAATAGACCGGGTCGATGCCAGCCGTCTTGAGGATCGGCATCAGCACCGGCGTCAGGATGAGGATCGTCGGCGTCATGTCGAGCGCTGTGCCGACGATCACGACGATCACCATGATCGCCGCCATCAGCAGTATTTGGTTGCCCATGAACGGCCGTAACAGATCGACGACCTGGCTCGCGATCTCCGACACCGTGATCAGCCAAGACGACACCAGTGCCGCCGCCACCAGAAACATGATGACGCTGGTGGTCAGGGCGGCCGTTACGAAGGTCTCGTAGAGTTGCGAAAACTTGAGTTCCCGATAGACGCAGGTCGCGACGAACAGCGAATAGACGGCAGCGACGACCGCGGCCTCGGTCGGCGTGAACACGCCGAATTTCAAGCCGAACAGGATGATCATCGGGAGCACCAGCGCCCACGAGCCGTCGATCACGGCGCGGGCGGCTTCGCTCCACGTTTGACGCGGCGGCGGCTCGACGTTTTCTTTGCGGGCTTCCCACCACCAGGCAAAAGCCAGGGCGACGCCGATCATCAGACCCGGGAAGATGCCGGCGAGGAACAATTTCGTAATTGAGACTCCCCCGACCACGCCGAAAATCACGAAACCGATGCTGGGCGGGATCACCGGGCCGATCACGCCCGAGGCTGCGATCAGCCCTCCGGAACGGGCTTTGCTGTGGCCAGCCTTCACCATCATCGGGATGAGTAACGATGACAACGCCGCGGCATCGGCCACCGCCGAACCGGACAGGGCCGATAGAATGCAGGCGGCCAGAATAGCCACATAGCCGAGTCCGCCTCGCACGTGCCCCACGAACGCCAATGCGACGTTGACGATGCGTTTTGAGAGACCGCCGGTATTCATCACCTCGCCGGCCAGCACGAAGAACGGCACCGCCATCAGCGGAAAGCTGTCTGCACCATTGATGATGTTCTGCGCGATAATCTGCGCGTCGAACATCCCGAGGTGATACATCAGCGCGATGCCGCACACGATCAGTGCGAACGCCACCGGCATTCCGATGGCCATCGCTCCCAGAAGCGAAAACGTGAAAACGGCAATGGTCATCGCGGTGGACTTCTGAGCACGGAGGGCGGTGGCGGCAGTTCCTCGGACTCTGCGACCGCGACCATTTCTTCTTCAGTGGCAACGCCGGTGAAGACGCGCCACAGGTCATGGAACAGGATGACGGCCGCGGAGATGCCGAACACGACGCCGGTGGCGTAGAAGACTCCTACCGACAGTTGAGTCGCGGGCGCCCGATCGGACGCGGTGATCAGCATCTGCTTCCAGCTTCCCGCCAACAGCAGCCAATCCGCGTAGAGCATGAGCACGTAGCTCAGCACGAAGCAGATGCGCTTTCCGAGCGGGGGCAGGACGCGCACCAGGGAGTCGACCCCAAGGTGGCTGTGGTCGCGCAGCGCCACGATGGCGCCGAGGAAGGTGAGCCACACCAGCAGCCATCGCGACAGCTCTTCGGAGATCGTGATGCCGGAGTTGAAGCCATAACGCAGAACAACATTGCCAAATACCAGAACCACCATGACCGCGAGGCAGGCGGCAATGCAGAACTTCAGGAAGCGGCAGTAAAGATCGATGACTCGGGCCACGCGCACTCCGAAGGAATCGGCGGGCGCCGTGGGGCTGCCCGCTCTGGCGGGTTAGAGCTTCTGGACGCGCTCGAGCTCCGATTTGAACAGGCTCACCTTGGCCTGATCGAGATCGGCCGAGAACTTGCCGATGACAGGCTTCGCCGCTTCGCGGATGCGGGCCATCTCGGCGGGCGCGATCTCGTTGAACTGCATGCCCTTGGCCTTGAGTTCGCCCAGCGCGGCATCCGCCGCAGCGATCGTTTTCTTCTTTTGGTCGTCACGGGCCTCGTTGAACGAATCTTGCAGCATCTTGCGCTCGGCCGGCGACAGCGAGTCCCAGAACTTCTTGCTCACCGAGATGACGTTCTGAGTGTAGGTGTGGTTGGTCGCCGAGACGAACTTCTGCACCTCGTAGAACTTGTTCGACAGGATCACCGAATAGGGGTTCTCCTGGCCGTCGATCGTCTTGGTTTCGAGCGCGGTATAGACTTCACCGAAATTCATCGGCACCGGATTAGCTTTGAACGCCTTGAACGTGTCGAGATAGACCGGGTTCGGGATGACGCGAAGCTTCAGGCCGGAGAAATCCTCCAGCTTGGTGATCGGCCGCGTGCTGTTGGTGACGTTGCGGAAGCCGAGGCCCCAATAGCCCAGGCCGATCATGTCCTTTTCGGTCATCGACTCCAGCATCGCCTTGCCGAATGGGCCGAGAATGAGCGCTTCCGCCTGCTCGACCGAGCCGACGATGAACGGGAAGTCGAGGACGCCGAAGTCCTTGATGACGGTGGCCATCGAGGTGGTCGAAACCGACACCATCTCCTGAGTGCCGCCGCGGACGGCCGACTGCATCTGCATCTCATTGCCGAGCTGCGAGGCTGGGAATTCACGGATCTTCAGCTTGCCGCCACTTTTGGCGGCCAGGATCTCGGCGACCTTCTGCACGCCGAAGCTGATCGGATGGTCGGAGTTGTTGAGATGGCCCCAGCGGATGGTGCGCTCCTGGACCTCCTGGGCCTGCACGGAGACGATCGGGCAGGCGGCCAGCGCGGCGGCTCCGGCCAATGCGGTTCGGCGCGTGATGCGAGACATTTTGGTCCTCCCGTGGCGTGTGCCGTCTTCGGCTTGTCCGCTTGTCTCGCCTTGCCCGGGCGCCCTCAATAGTTAAAAATGAAATCAACGGATGATCGTGAAATCATCAGATACTCGGGAGATGCCTGTGATCACCGAAACCGTGGGCGAAAAGGTCTATCGCCGGTTACGCAACGACATCATTTCCGGCCGGCTCGCGCCTTCGCAGAAGCTCCGGCTCGACGCGCTCAAGGAATCCTATGGGGCGAGCATCAGCACCCTGCGGGAGCTGTTGAGCCGTCTTGCGTCCGAGGGGCTCATCGTCTCCGAGAGCGCCAAGGGATTCGAAGTCGCGCCGATCTCGGCCGACAACCTTCGCGAGCTCGCAAATCTTCGGCTGCTCCTCGAGAGCCACGCGCTTCAGCGCTCTTTCGCCGCTGGCGATATGGAATGGGAAGCGCGCGTTGTGGCCGCCTACCACAAGCTGTCGACGATGGAGGCCCGGATGCTGTCCGGTGATCGTGCTGGGCCTGAAGTACTCAAGCGTTACGACGCGGAGTTCCATCAAGCGCTGATTTCAGCGTGCGGCTCGCGCACGCTATTGGAGGCTCATGCGAGCATCAATGACAAGTACATCCGCTATCTGATGATCGCCGTTATTTTTCGCGGAGAAATCGCTTCGGGCGAACATAAGGAGCTGCTCGACTGTGCTTTGAAACGCGACGTATCAAGAGCGCAAAACATCTTGGAGCGGCACATTCAGGACTGCGTATCCTACACCCTGTCCAAAGGGGTCTTCGACACGATTGATCGCAGCAGGCGCAGTCCCGTTCTCGCGAGCGTGGTCGGGCCCACAAAGCTCAATGTCGCCAGGAGACGGCGAACAGCGTAGCGGAGCGCTGTTCGATCGGATCGGGAATGTGCCGCGTTTTAATCCGTCATAATTCTTCGGTGCGGACTACGCGCTCGACCTCGACCAGCGTGTCGTAGAACGCATAGTTCTCCGAAGTTGCACTGATCAGCTCGTGAGTGAGGCTGTAGGGATCGCCATCGCGGAAGTCCTTCACCCAGTGGCCCTCGGGCAGCACGAGAACGCCCGGCCGCACATCTGCGTCGATCTGGCTGCGGACCGTCACGGTCCCGCGATCGTTGTAGACGCGGACCGCATCGCCGTCGGCGACGCCGCGCGCGGCCGCGTCGTCCGGATTGATCTTGAGGAGCGGTTCCGGCTCGAACTTCTTGAGCGTCGGCATGTTGGCGAAGGTCGAATGGATGCGGAATGGGCTGTGTGAAAACAACAGCGTGAGCGGGAGCCGGCGCATGTCGGCGTTGTGCGGCGTCGCCTCGATGGGCTCGTGGTAGAAAGGAAGCTGCGCGCCGTGGGCGACCAGCTCCTCCTTGTAAAGCTCGATCCGGCCTGACGGCGTCTGGAAGCGATAATCCCGGAACGCGATATAAGGCTCGGCCGGGCGGTTCATCAGCACTGCGCCCTCGCGCTGGAGCCGCTCGAACGTGATGCCTTCAAGCAGCGGGTCCGTCGACTTCAGCGCTTCCTCCAGATAGTGCTGCGGCGTTTCCCGGAACAGCTCGCCGAATCCCATCCGCTCCGCCAGTCCCTTGAAGATGTCGAACTCGGATTTGGACTCGCCCTCCGGCGCGACCGCGGGCTGCTGGAGCTGGAGGAACATGCCGGGAATGAGATCGAGCCGCTCGAAGATCGTGGCGGCCGGCAAGACGAGGTCGGCGAGCTCTGCCGACGCAGTCATGAAATGGTCGCTGACGACCAGGAATTCCAGTTTCGGGATGATGTCGGACAACACCCGATTCCGGTTCGGCGCCGTCTGGTTGAACATATTGCAGGTCGAGAGCCACAGCGCCTTCACCGGATAAGGGCGTCCAAATTCGATCGCGCTCATCAGGCCGATGGTGTCGATCAAGGGCGACGGTTTGCCCTTGATCATCCGGTAATTCATCATGGAGGCAGGTGGCGCATAGGTGCCGGAATGGACACTGACGCCGCCCCCCGCGATGCCGATGTTGCCGGTGGCGATCGCCAGCGCCGCGATGCTGCGCGCCGTGTAGTCCGACCAGTACCAGCGGTCCACGCCGTAACCGATGCGGATGGCGGACGGCTTACGGGTCGCGAACTCGATGGCCAGCGCGCGGATCGCCTCGGCCGGCACGGTGGTGATCTCGGCGGCGCGCTCGGTGGGATAACTTTCGGCAAGGTCGCAGAGAAGTTGAAAGGACGGGGCGCAGCGGGCGTTCGTGCCGTCCGCCAAGCGCACGTCGTAACGCCCGGCCAGTGCCATCTCTCGTGCACTCGCGCTTGGCCGCGGCGTACCCGCAACGACGTCCCATGCCAGATAGGACTTCGAGTCGCCGCCGGTGATGTCTGCCTCGCGCAGAAATGCTCCGGTGTCCTCTCGAACCAGAAACGGGCCGTTGGTGTGCGCGCGAAGAAACGCCTCGTCGTGCAAGCCTTGCCTCACGATCTCGTGCAGCAGGCTCAGCGCCAGGCAGCCGTCGGTTCCGGGGCGGGGGGAAATCCAGGTGTCGGCCATCGATGCGGTGGCCGAACGGTTTGGATCGATGCAGACCACCCGGGCGCCGCGCCGTTGCGCCTCGCGCACGAACGGGAAATCGACGAATCTCGTCTCGGCGTCGTTGCCGCCCCAGAAGACGAGGGTCTTGGAATTGACGGCATCGGCGAACTCGTGGCCGCCGGGGCCGAAATAGGTCGAGGCCCGAACGCCGAACGTGTACTCGAGCCCCTTGGGGACGCCGTAGTCGACGCCGCCCGCGCGATAGGCCGTTGCGCCGCACGCCGCCGCGAACCGGTGGGTCGAGCCCCGGGTCAGAATGCCTTGGGTTCCCGAGCCGCACATGACGGCGAACGCCTTTGGAGAGAAACGCTCGGCGATGCCACGGAATTTCTCCGCCAGCAGATCATAGGCTTCGTCCCAGGTGATGCGTCGCCATTTTCCTTCGCCGCGCTCGCCGACGCGTTGCAACGGATGAAGCAGACGATCCTGATGATATTGATACTCGAGGCGGCTCGAGCCCATCAGGCAGATTCGCCGATCGAACTCCGGCCGCGGAAACGACCCCGGCTCGATGCGGACGATGCGTTCATTTTCGACGTGCGCGAGGATTCCGCATCGCGGGTTCGCGTGGCAATTCGGATCGCAAACGGTTCGAACGGACCTCTTGGCAGACATGTTGCCAGCATCGCATGCGCCGTATCTCCCAACAAGACGAGCGGCTCTTGATCCATTGCGGCGCGCCAAGGCCAAGTGAGATGATGCTTGTGGGGAAGGGGGGCAAGCCGATGAAAATCTTGGGTTCGATGATGGCCGCAGCGGGGCTTATGCTGCTCTGCGCAGCCGCTCACGCGCAGAGCTATCCCAGCAAGCCCATCACCATGGTGGTGCCGTCCGGCGCCGGCAGCGCCACCGATATCATCGCGCGCCTGGTCAGCAGCAATCTTGCGATCGCGCTCAACGCCAATATCGTCGTCGAGAACAGGGTCGGCGCGAACGGGGCCTTGGCCGCAGCCTATGTCGCCCGCTCCACACCGAACGGCCACACGTTGCTGATGGCAACCAACAGTCCGCTGTCGGCTGCACCGAGCCTCAACAAGACCATCGGCTACGATCCGATCAAGGACTTCGCACCGCTGTCGCGGGTCGGCAGCTACATCGTCAGCCTTGCGGTCCATCCGGTATTGCCCGCCAGGGCGGTCCAGGAGTTGATCGCCTATGCCAAGGCCAACCCCGGCAAGCTGTCGTTCGCCAGCGGCAATGGAGCCGGCGTTGTGGCCGGCGAGACCTTCAAGTCCCGGGCCGGCATCGACATCGTGAACGTGCCTTATCGCAGCGCGCCGCAGGCGGTCAACGATCTGCTGGCCGGCCGGGTATCGCTGATGTTCACCGACATCACGGCGTTCCTGCCGCATGTAGATCGCAAGAGCGTCGGGTAGGGAAAGAGTGTAG
>CAKZHN010000210.1 GCA_936924235.1 uncultured Rhodoplanes sp.
AAAACAGGGAGACGGGCGCAGCCGGGCGTCCGAAAAACAAAGCCCCGGCCCAGCGAAGCGTTGGCTGAAACAACGGAGCTCTTTGACAAGTGAATCTGAAAATCGACGCGCAGCGCGGGGAACACGCGCCAATCCGGCGTCATCGCTCTGTCATGATTTCGGCCTTTCTCTGCAAGGCCGTTCCATCCTCGAAGGACCGCTGCCACGTCGGGCCTTCGCGCAAGCCAGCATCGCAATCCGTCGCGTCGGTTAGATTTCACTCCATGGGCTTGCATCAGGAAAACGCCGTGCCGGCCACGGAAGTGGGCGTCAGTCCGAAGACAGACGTGCCGCAATCCCTCGATCGATCGAATGTTGCTTCCGGCTTGAAACTGATCCCGATCGTTGCCGCCTCCGGTTTTGCCGGGCTCGGCTACGAGATCGTCTGGGCCCGCGAGCTGAGCCTCGTGCTGGGCAGCGACATGATGGCGGTGCTTGGCGCCATCGCGGGCTTTTTCGGCGGGCTTGCACTCGGCGCGTTCATGCTGGATCGCCCGATCCGCCGTGCGGCCTCGCCACGTCTCGCCTATGCGCTGCTCGAGGTGGCGATCGGGCTGTGGGGTCTCGTCAGCATCTGGCTGCTGCCGGGCACCGCTCGCATACTGCCGCCCCTGCTCGGCACCGATCCGCCGTCTGCGGTGCTTTGGGCCGTCAGCTTCGCCGTCCCGGCGCTCGTTCTGCTTCCGGCGACCGCGGCCATGGGCGGAACTCTGGCGGCGCTGGAGACCATGGTTCGCGAAGCGCGCGGCCAGTCGCGGGTGACAGCCGGCGTCTATGGCGCCAACACCGCCGGCGCAGTGGCAGGCGCGCTTGCGTCGGCATTTCTTCTCCTGCCGATGCTGGGACTGTCCGGCACGCTCGCTTGTCTCGCCGGCATGAATCTTCTCTGCGCCGTCGGCGCGATGATGTTCGGGCCGGCCGGCGCGCATCCTGCGGAATCGGACACCGGATCGGCGGGCGTGAGCGGCGTTCGTTTGGCGGCCGCGCTGGCGGTCACGGGATTTCTCGGCATCGCATTCGAGGTGTCGATCGTTCGGCTGGCCTCGCAGGTGCTGCAAAATACGATCTACACGTTTGCCGGGCTGCTGGCGGCTTACCTGCTCGGAACCGCGATGGGCGGTCTGGCCTGGCAGCGCGCCGAAGCGCGCGCACGGGACGGCCAGCTTGCCGGGCTGCTCGCGATCACGTCGCTGTCCTGCCTGGCCACGGCTTTTTTCGCGCCTTCGATCGTGAAATGGGCCGAGCATCCAGCCGGCGCCGGGATCGCCGTGGAGCTGACGATCGCGCTCGCGCTGTTCCTGGTGCCGTCGGCGGCCATGGGCGCGCTGTTCGGCTTTCTCGCCCAACGGGTGCGTGACGCGCGCGGCTCGCTCGGCTGGGCGGTCGGGATCAACAGCGTCGGCGCCGCAGTTGCGCCGTTGCTGACCGCGCAATTCCTGATTCCAGTGTTCGGAGCCTGGCGGACGCTGATTCCGGTCGCACTCGGATATCTGCTGTTGCTGCCGCTCCGCCGCGCCTCGCTGTTATGGGCCGCAGCACCTGTCGCAGCCGGCGCGATGCTGCTGCTCGGGCCTGTTCCCGTGTTCACCCATGTGCCGCCCGGCGGCGCGCTCCTCGCACTGCGTGACGGACCGATGCTGACCGCGAGCGCGGTCGAGGACGCCGGACGCATCCGCTATCTGGAGGTGAACGGCCACTTCCGCATGGGCGGCACGAGCTCGATGCGCTCGGATTACCGGCAGGCGATCCTGCCGCTGCTGCTGCATCCGGCGCCGCACGACGCCTTGTTCCTCGGCATCGGCACTGGGGCGACCATCGTCGGCGGGGCGCAAATGCCGCGAGTCTCGGTCCGCGGCGTCGAGCTGTCTCCGGAGGTCGTCGACCTGCTGCCTTGGTTTGCCGATCCCGCGGTGAAAAGTCCCGCGCCGCCGATCACCATCGCGGACGCCCGCCGCTACATCGTCGCCGACAAGGCTCTGCATGACGTGATCATCGCCGACCTGTTTCACCCGGCGCTCGATGGCAGCGGCTCGCTTTACACCACCGAGCACTTCCGCGCCGTGCGAGATCGCTTGGCGCCGAATGGCGTGTTCTGCCAATGGCTGCCGCTCTATCAGCTCGACCTGCCTTCACTGCAGACCATCATTCGTGGATTCCTGGACGTCTATCCGAACGCATCGGCCTGGCTCAACCATTACAGCGTCGGCACGCCGATGCTGGCGCTGATCGGCCGCCGCGACGAAGGCGACATCGATCTCGATGCGCTCGCCGCGCGTCTGAACGATCCCGACATCGGGCGCGTCGTGCATCCGCTGGGCTTCGAGACGCCGTTGGACCTGCTGGGCCAGCATCTGGGCGGCCCGCGCGCGCTCGCGGCCTTTGCCGGTGACGGGCCGCGCAACACCGACGACTATCCGTTCGTGACGTTCGATGCGCTTCGCAACGTTCGCGCCTTGTCGGCGCCGCCTTCAACGCTGTTGCTGGCGGTCATCCGCGCGATCGAGCCCGATCCGACGGAGGTTCTGACTGAGCCCAAACGCGCCGAACTGTCCGCACGCTTGGTCGCCTACTGGCGGGCGCGCAATCGCTTCCTCGAAGCGGGCGCGGCGCTGCAGGGCGAGCCGCGCGGCCTCGCTCTCGTCGAGGCGGCGTCTCCGGGTCTGCTGGATTCCGTGCGGCTCAGCCCGGAGTTCGATCCGGCGTACATGCCGCTGATCAGCATGGCCAGGGCGCTCATGCGATCCGACCGTGCCGCCGCAGCGCGACTGCTTCGTGCGATCGCGGACGCTGCACCGTCACGCCGCGAGGCGAAGGATCTGCTCGCCAGCGAGTTCGGCCAGCAGTAAGTCGCGCAGAACAAGCGACCGTCCGGCTCAGGGCTTGAAATTGATCTGGTAGCCCCAGCAATCGAGCTTATCGGGTATCGCGTTGAACGCGATGGTGATGCGCTGATCGCCCTGGTTCGGCGGCACCTCGTGATAGAGGTAGCTCGGAAACAGCACGAGATCGCCCGGATTGGCTTCCGGCAAGATGTACTTGCCGGCGTTGAACGGACCCATCGCGGCGCCGCGCGTGTGGTGACGGAAATTGAAGTCGGAGCCGCCCGGCGGCCTGATGAACACGGTCCGGCTGCCCGGATGCGAGGGCGTCAGATAGAGAATGCCTGAAGCGAAGCTGTTGGCATGCTGGTGCATGGTCTGGCTGCCACCGCTTTCCAGCATGTTGGTCCACATCTCCTTCACGATCCAATTCAGACGCTCGCCGAACAGCAGGAAGCCGAAATCGACGAGCTTCGGCACCGTCAGCTCGGCAATGGTCTGAAACAGATTGTTGCTGCGCGGATCGACAATCTCGGTGTGAAAGAGCTGATTGGAGCGGAGATTTTTCTCGACGCGCGCGCTGCGGATCGCGCTCACGGCAGCATCGTTGAGCTCCGGACTCAACAAGCCTGGCGACCGCAGCAACGGGATCGGGAAAAGTGCTTCGAGCTGATCTTCCATTGCCTGTACTCCAACTTAGCGGCCGTCTTGCGGAACAGTGATTCCGATATCCTTCAAGGTCTTTCCCGGCGGCAGCACGTGACGACGTTCCTTGACCTCGTCCACGGCCTGCTCGGCCCGTTCGAGACAGTCGTCGAATTCGTTATTGCCGGCTTCCACCAAGGCCTGCCGAAGATGCATTTCGGCAAAGTGCCGGGACAGGTCGCCAACCGGCAGCGTTTCGGCCAGGGCGCGGGCCTCGGCGACGGCGGCGTGACATTCTTCTTTGGTCGGCTCGTGCGGAGCTTCCGTATTCTGCGCGTCGCCTTCGGCCCGGGCCGACGTGGGATCGACCCATGAAATTCCGAGCAAGAGGCACGCGGGCAGCAGGATCGCTCTGAACAAGACGCCTGGTCCTTTTTTGATTTTTGTGGCCGTCAAACAAAGATGCGATGGGGTGAAAATTTCACCCCATCGCCACTTGTTGCCTGCTGATTTTCAGCAGAAGCCGTTAGTTACCGGCGAGCGTCCGCGCCATCTGAGCGTTGACCTCAACGAGCAGCTTCGGCGAGCCGTCCGGACGGACGAAGATCGGGTTGGTGTAGAACCAGAGGTTCGACCAGCCGTAGACGTCGTTGGTGGTCTTCACCGAACCGCCGACCACCTGCATGTGAGCCGGGCAGGCCGGATCGGCGCAGTTGATCGAGGAGCCGAGCTTGTCGATGAGCGGATTGCCGGACGTATCCGTCAGGTTCGCCGCGCCAACCGGAATGTTGGTGCCACGGCTGCGGATGTAGAACGGCGTGCTGCCCATCTTGAAGGTGGTCAGGAACGCATACTGCGTAGAACCATCCGGATTGGTGGTCTTGTTCATATGCGTGGTCTGGATCTGCTGAGCGACCTTCGCCGACGGATTGTAGACGATGGCCGCACCGGCAGTGCCGGACGCGTTCGCAACCTTGTAGTTCGGGCTGTTCGGATCGATCACGCCGGTGATGTCACCGGTGATGAGGTCGACGTGATCGAGCGACGGCTTGTTGAGCGGCTGCGAGATGCCGACCGAGGTCAGGAGCGGATTGTTGAAGCTGTACGGGCTGTTGTTCTTGGCCGGTACGGTCAGGATCACCTGCACCTGGATCGTGTCGCCGGGCGAAGCGATGAGCGTTTCGCCCATGGTCACCCAACCATTCACCCCCTTCACGCGGGCGCGGTAAACCAGATCCGGCCCGATGACGTCACCGTTGACCGAGTACGAGTTACCCGACCGCATGCCGTTGATGATCGCCTGGTTGTTGAAGCGATTTTTCGTGTTGGGGATGTACAGCTTGGTGTACTCGCCGGGGTAGAAGTCGTCCGTGGTGGACGGGCTCGTTGCAGCGAACACGCCGCGGTCGTGCCAGTCGGAGCTGACGTAGATGAAGAAGTTGCGGCCTTCACCGAGCATGCCGTCCCACAGACCGCCGACCTTCGCGGTGTAAACGCCGTTCAGGCCGTAGGTGCCGCCGCCGACGGCGCCATTGCCGTAGGTGCCGCCGCTCGGCGTGTTCTGCGCCATGTGGCCGGGCGATTCGATGCCGAACGCCACGGTCGGGCCGGCATTGTTGAAGTCGCGATAGTGCTCGATGTTGTAGCCGGCGCTGCTGGCCGGATTGAACGGACCTTGCCGCTCGCTGTGCGTCGGAATGGCATAGGACGTCAGCGGATAGTGCGTCTGCAGCCAGGTCACCGCCGCAACGGCCTTGCCGTGACCGGCCGTGCCGCTGTTGTTGACGTTGTCCTTGCCGGTCCAGATCGGAGCGCCGTTGACGCGCACCGGGCCGATCGCGTCGGTGTCGCCGCGGTCGAAACGGAACTCGAATTCGGCGATCTTGTCGGCGTTGCCGATGTTGAAGTTGGCGGGATGCTGACCGGTGACCACGCCGACGTCGGTGTGCTCGTGGCCCGGAACGACCCATTCCAGACCTTCAACGATCACCTTGTTGTACTGCAGCGCGCGGTTGGCGACGACCGGCCACTCGACCTCGCGGATCGACTGCCAGCGCCACATGTTGCTGCCGTTCGGCGTGCCCTTGAAGCCGGTGACGAGGATGCCGTCGATGGTCTGGCCGAACGTCTGGGTCCAGGTCGTCGTGGTCTGGCCGGGAATCTGAGCGACATTGTCCGAGAAGCGGCAGTCGCGATTGCCCGAGCCGCCGTGGTTGCCGAGCGTGAACCAGTCGAGATTGAAGTTCTGGCCACCGGTCGGCGAGGTGCCCGTGCCAACCGAGCGGTCGATCGAATAGCCCGCGGCGACCGAACCGTCGACGCAGGTGTTGTGGTTGTGCATGTCGCCAGCGACATACGGATTCGAGCTGCCGGCATTGGCGACAGTGGCGCCTGCCAGGCCGAGCGTGACCGAGGCGGCGGTCAAGAGGATTGCCTTGGACGAGATCATAGAGGAAGCCCCCAAAAAAAAATGATGGGATGAGTTACTGGGATGGTGTTCGGAGAAAGCAAACGAGAGAAGCACGACAGAACGCGACGCCTGGATAGGTGTCAGCGTTCAGCGCAGGCGTATAGGAACCGAGCTTCGTGACGCCGCAGTGAAGGTTTTTTTAAAAGCGGCCTTCGTCCGTGAAAATCTCGTTCGATCTGCTTCGGCTCAATCGCGATCACGCAATCACGACAACCACATGACACGCCGACAAACGCGCGAGCCAACAAACGCGTGACACGCCAACTGCTCCAATGCATAAGCAGGACGTCGCATTGCAGTCAGTTGTGCGGAGCAAGTTGATGTCGACGATTTCAAATACCGGTGGCCATGTTTCGCCGTCCGGCCCACTCAAGAACACCTCCAAACAATTTCAGGCATTGGATGCGTCGCAGGCGACGGTTGCGTCGGTCCTGAAATCTGCCGTGCGCGAGCCGCTGATCCACTTTCTGGTGATCGGAGCCCTCATATTCGCGGCCGATTACGTGCTGCATCCGCCTGCCGCCAAGGATGACAAGGTCATCCTCGTCACCAAGGCGCTGCGCCAGTCCTTCATCGACAACTTCGATGAGGACAAGGAGCGCGTCCCGTCTGACGGCGAACTGAGCAACATGATCGACGCCTGGGTCGCGAGCGAAATCCTCTATCGCGAAGGCAAGGCCATGGGCGTCGACCGCGGCGATGTCACGATCCGCGACCGCATCGCCTACAAGCTGCAGGTGCTGGTTTTCAGCCAAGTCGAGGTCCCGCGCCCGACCGAAGAGCAGCTGCGCGAATGGTTTGAGAAAAACCGCGCACGATTCGACAGCGCCGAAACCGTCGGCTTCTACTTCACGCTGCCGACGGACGAAGCGACTGCGCGGCGGGAGCTTGAGGAGATCGAGGCGCAAACCGAAAGCAGCGATATCCAGCAACGGACGCGCGCCGTGCTGGCGCGCCCGGTCGCGACTCTTGCGGGCTCCTTCGGCGAAGAATTCCGCGACGGGCTGCTGGCCTCCCCGATCGGGAAATGGACCATCCTCCAATCGAAGGATGGCTGGCACGTCGTCCGTCTCGATTCTCATCGCCTCGATGAAAAAGCGCGCTTCGAGGAGGTCGCCGAACAGGTCGACCAGATGTGGCGCACCGACCAGAGCCGGATCCAGGCCTGGGAAGCCGTGAACCGCCTCAAGGCGTCCTACCGGGTCGAATACGAGAAGTAACAATGTTGCGGATTTTGGTGGCGGTCGTCCTGCTGCTCGCAGGCGCGTTGTTTCCTCGCGCAGCCGATGCGCATCAAGTGGCCATGGGTGTCCTTGAATTCCGCGAGGTGCGGCCCGCGACATACGTCGGCCGCTGGATGATCGAGCCGATCATCGGCGGCGATCAGGTCCTGCTGCGCGTGCCGAGCCACTGCTTCCTGCGCATGCCGGAATTGTATTGCGGCGACAAAGGGCTGGTGGGGCGGGTCACGATCGACAACCTCGGCGTCGATATGTCGGTGGTGATGATCAAGATCATCCCGATCAGCGGCGAGCCGCAGAGCTACACGATCACGACGGCCAATCCGGTCGTTTCCATTCTCGGTCCAGGCGCGCCGACGTTCGAGACTTGGCTGGAGCTGGCGAAGACCTACGGCAATCTGGGAATCGACCACATCCTGCTGGGCATCGACCATCTGCTGTTCGTGCTCGGATTGATCTGGATTGTGAAAGGCGGCTGGCGGCTCGCGAAGACCATCACCGCCTTCACCATCGGGCACAGCGTCTCGCTCGCCGCCGCGGCGTTTGGCCTCATCGGCATCGCCGAAGCCCCGCTGAACGCCTGCATCGCCTTGAGCATCGTGTTTGTCGGCGTCGAGATGGTGCGGGAGCATCGCGGCCAGCCCGGGCTGACATCGCGTTACCCATGGGCCGTCGCCTTCAGCTTCGGCCTCGTGCACGGCATCGGCTTTGCGAGCGCGCTGTCCGGCCTTGGCATCGAGCGCAGGCTGTTGCCCTTTGCGCTGGCATTCTTCAACATCGGCGTCGAGATCGGCCAGCTCGCCTTCGTGTTCGTGGTGCTGGCGTTGATGTGGGCGCACCGGCGGCTGAACGCCGCGTTGCCGCAGTGGGGCGACGTCCTCCCCGCCTACGGCATCGGTTCGGTCGCGGCGTTCTGGTTCATCGGGCGGCTCGCGCGCCTGCTTGTCGCCATGTGATGCAAGGTGTGATGCAAGAGGAATTCTCGTTGTGATCCGTCGCCCATCGTCCGTCGTCTGGACCGCATCAGCGGCATTCCTCCTTGCGGCCAATCCCGTTGCCGCGCACGAACAGGTCGGCGTGGCCGGCGGCCTCTTCAGCGGATTTCTGCATCCGCTGACCGGCCTCGACCACCTCGTCGCCATGGTGGCGGTTGGCATCTGGGGCGCGCAGCTTGGCGCGCCCGCAATATGGATCCTGCCGATCACGTTCCCGCTGGTGATGGCGTTGGGCGGCGTTCTCGGGGTGCTGCACGTTCCCTTGCCGATGCCCGAGGTTGCCATCGCGCTCTCGGCGCTTGTGCTCGGCGCGGCGGTCGCGGCCCGTCTGCGGGTGCCGTTTGCTGTCGCCGCCGTCATCGTTGCGGTGTTTGCGATCTTCCACGGACATGCGCATGGCGTCGAACTGCCGACTGCGGCCAATCCCCTCGCCTACGGCGTCGGCTTCGTCGTCGCCACCGGCCTTCTGCATCTGTGCGGCATCCTGCTTGGCACGCTGACGCGCTGGAATGCCGGCGAGCGGGCCATCCAGGCGATGGGCGCCGCGATCGCAGCCGTCGGCTGCTATTTCCTCGTGCTGAGCTTCGGTGTGAACATATGAAACGCTGGATCGCCTTTCTTGGTTTGGCGCTGACCTCGCTCGTGGCTTCGGCGCAAGCCGCGCAGGCGCATATCGTGACCCTGCGTCTGGGCGATTTTTATGCCGGCGCGCTGCATCCGCTGACGGACCTTCAGGACATCATCCTTTGGGTTGCGCTGGGGCTCCTTGCCGGCGCCGTGGGCGCGACGGAGCGCCGGTGGATCGTGATGATCTTTCCGATCGGTCTTCTGGTCGGCCTAGCCTTTGGCGGCTCGTTC
>CAKZHN010000211.1 GCA_936924235.1 uncultured Rhodoplanes sp.
CCTCGAGCTCGACGTCTGAGAAGTTGCCGAAGCCGGCGCTCAGCCGCTCCGGAAGGCGGAAGTCGGCCTGCGGCCGCCAGAAGCCGACATTGTTGTTGATGTCGTCGACGGAGGCGAGCACCGGCGTGTTGCGCGGAATGAAGCTCGAGCCGTAACGGATCAGGTGGATGTTCGACAAATCCGGCGAGAGGGCGGTGACAAAATAGGCCGCGCCGACCTTGCTGCCGCTGCCTTCGAAGTAGAACGGCGCATTGGGGCCGCCGAGCTTCACATAGGCCGAACCGGTTGACGGCGCCTTCTTGTGGCCCACGGTGACGCCCTGCGTCTTCTCGAAGATCACCAGCGTGTCGTAGTTGACGTGGCCGTCATCGGTGGTGTCGAGCGCCGCGACCCGCATCTCGTACTTGAGATCGAACGTCGCGGTGGTGCTGGAGTTGGAGCTGCAGGTCGCGGTCGCGAGCGACGAGCAGGTGAAGGTCTCGAACGGCGCCGTCGCGAGGATCGGGCTGAAGGAGAAATGCCCGGCGGCGTTGAGCTGCGTCGTGACCGAAGCATCGGCCGAGAACTGGCCGCCGTTGAGCACGAAGCCGGTCGCGCTGAGGCCGCCGAAGGCCCCGAACGGAACCGTGTAGTCGACGACGCGGGTCGGAGTCGCGGCCTGCACCGTCACGTTGTTGATCTTGATGTCGGCGCCGTCGGCGCCCGGCCAGGTCGCCGCCACCACCTTCTTGCCGGCCTGGCGCAGCTTGACCCACAGCGGCTCCGCGGTCGGGGCGGCCGACGGCCCGAGCGGGCTCAGCTTGTAACCGCCGATCGCGCCGGCAAAGCCCGAGGCGCTGGTGCCGATCGTCGCAGCGACGTTGTGATAGGTGTTCGACGGGATGTCGTTGTCCACCGAGTTGGAACCGGTCGCGATCGCGATATGCGACACCGCGGTCAGCGACGGGCTCGCAGTGGTATTGCGGAGCGACATGACGCCCTTGCTGACCCTGGCGAGGCCGCCATTGGCCGGCAGCACGCCGTCGGCAATGAACTGCTGGATGAAGTCCGGCTTGGCGCCGTCGAGCGAGATCAGCACGACCTTCGGTGAGATCGCCGTAGTTTGCACATCATCGGCGAGCACGGTGGAACCGACGGCGACGAGCGGCGTCGCGAGCGACGCGGCCGACAAAAACCGCAGGAATGTGTTGGTTGAAGCAGGCATCGTGAGGCCCCCTTTGTGAGCTCAACGCAAATGTTGGGAGGAGAAGGAGAAATGGCAGACGCGCGGCACTATCGGGGCCGGTCCTGACGTTCATGTGACGCGCCTCATCCGTCGAACAGATGACGCCAGAAAGAAATCTGTTACGCGTTACGCATTCGACATCGATCCGTCATGCGCGCGCAAAAGTTTTTTGCGCGCGCGTCGTATCGCGCGATACCACTCGATGCACACCGAACTCGGTGCACACTGAGTTCGATGCGCAACCGAGAGATCAATCGCTGCCAAATGGAGGACGCGTCACACCGTTGAACCGCAGAGACTGCACACGACTGCCGCATGAGCACGAAGGCGCACGGTGACGGGACGATTGAAAAATGAATTTCCACGACGTTGATCGCGCCGCGCTCACTCCGCCGATGCCGCCCATGGCGTCCGATGACATCAGCGGGCTGCAAATCCTGATTGCCTTGCGTCGCAACGCCTTCCTGGCGTTTCCGCGGCGCTGCCTCGATCAGCCGGTCGTGAAGCTGCAGGCCGCATGGCAGACAGTGGTCTTGACCTGCGCGCCCGACGTCATCCGCCATGTCATGATGACCCACGCCGACGACTACGGCAGGCTGCCGCTGGGGCGGCGCGTGCTCGGCCCGATCGCCGGCAGCGGCCTGTTGACCAGCGAAGGCGAGCTTTGGCGGCGGCAGCGCCGCGCCATGGCTCCGGCCTTCGCCCCGCGCAATCTCTCCGTCATGGCCGGGCACATCGCGCGATCGGTCGAAATGGCCTGCGCCCGCCTCGCGCAATCCTGCGGCGCCGGGATCGACCTGCTGTCCGAGCTTCAGATCCTCAGCCTGGAGATCGCCGCACGATCGATGTTCTCCATCGAGTCCGCGGCGTTCTGCTCCGAGCTGCGCGCGATGATCTCCGACTACGCGTGGAGCCTGGGACGCGTCTGCCCGTCCGATATCCTGCTGCCGGATGGCATTCCGACTCCGGTGCGCGTGCGTCGCGCCCTGTTCCGGCGGCGGTGGAGAAAGCTGATCCGCACCATCGTCGCGGCGCGGCGCGACGCCGGGCACTCCGGCGATGCCCGCGACCTTTTCGATCTGCTCAGCGCAGCGCTCGGGCCGGACCAGGAGGAACTGCTGGTGGACGAGGTGTCCACGATGCTGGTCGCCGGTCACGAAACCACGGCGCTGACATTGTTCTGGATGTGCACGCTGCTGGCCCGTTCGCCGCGGTGGCAGTCCGTCATCGCCGAAGAGGCGTCGCAGCTCGATCTCTCCGTCGATTCAGCGGCCGCCAGCTTGCCGAAGCTGGTCCATGCGCGGGCGGCCGTGCAGGAGACCTTGCGGCTCTATCCGCCGGTGCTTGCCGTGGGCCGGCAGGCCAGGCGATCCCACGACATCTGCGGCACGCCGGTTCCGGAGGGATCGATGATCCTGCTGGCCTACTGGCTGTTGCACAGGGACTCGCGCCTTTGGGCGCGGCCCGATTCATTCGATCCTTCGCGCTTCGTGGAGTCCGAGCCCGACCGCTTCGCGTATCTGCCGTTCGGCATCGGCCCGCATGTTTGCATCGGCGCGCAGTTGGCGCTGTCGGAGGCAACTTTGGCGATCGCGCGGCTGATGCAGACCTTCAGCATCGCCATCAAGTCGGACCGCCCGGTGCTGCCGGTCGGCGCCATCACCACCCGCCCCGATCACGCGCCGGCGTTTGTTTTGCACCCTCGCGAGCATCGTTAAGGTCAGCGCCTCGAGCAACCTGCCATTGCAACCCGGATGTGGGCGGTGCCCACCTCTGTCTTTTTTGCAGAGGCGCCTCAAGTTGCTCCACTTCCTGGCGTGAACTACGCTTCACAGAACAAACATGTGGAGGAAACCATGCTGTCGCAGTTGAAGCCGCCGTTCCGCGCCGAACAGATCGGCAGCTTCTTGCGCCCGCAAGCGCTGCTCGACCAGCGCGCCAGGTTCGCCCGCGGCGAGATCGATCAGGCCGCGCTGACCAAGGCCGAAGACGACGCCATCAAGGATGTGCTGGCGTTCCAGGAACGGGTCGGCCTGAAGTTTGCGACCGACGGCGAGTTCCGCCGCCGCTCGTATCACTCCTTCTTCTATCGCCAGCTCGGCGAGCTCAGCATCGACACCGTCGGCGGCGAGGACGCCAAGGGCGGTGATCCCGGCCACCGCGCCGCGCAGCCGGTGGCGCTGATCAAGAGCCGCGTGCGCTGGACGCACCCGATCAACGTGCCGGACTACAAATTCATCGCCGCCAACACGCGGCTCATTCCGAAGATCACCATCCCGGGCCCCTGCGCGCTGCACTTTCGTGGGGGCGACGCGGCGGTGCTGCAAAGCGCCTACAAGGACCTCGACCAGTTCTGGGAGGACACCATCGCGGCCTTCGGCCAGGAGCTGAACGCGCTCGCCGCCGCCGGCTGCCGCTACGTCCAGGTCGACGAGACCGCCTTCGCCAAGTTCGGCGATCCCGACGTGCAGCAGTGGCTGAAGGCGCGCGGCGATGACTGGAGCACGCTGATCGACAAATACATCGACGTCACCAACCGGATGCTCGCCAACGCGCCGGCCGGCATGCGGATCGGCATGCATCTGTGCCGCGGCAACCGCGGCGGCCAGTGGCACTCCGAGGGCAGCTACGACGAGGTCGCCGACCGGCTGTTCAACGCCATGAACATCCCGTTCTATTTCCTGGAATACGACTCGCCGCGCGCCGGCAGCTTCACACCGCTCCGCCTCGTGCCGAAGCACAAGATGGTGGTGCTCGGCATCGTCTCGACCAAGACGCCGGCGATGGAAAGCAAGGCCGACATGCGAAAGCGCGTCGAGGACGCGACGCGCTTCCTCGATCTCGACAATCTCGCGATCAGCCCGCAATGCGGCTTCGCCAGCGTCGACACCGGCAATCCGATTTCGCCGGAAATCCAGGAGCAGAAGATGCGACTCGTGGTCGAGCTGGCAAAAGACATCTGGGGCGAGGCCTGAGCGCCGGGGAGCATTTGATGACCATGAAGACTTCGATCGCACTTGCACTCGCCCTGCTGCTGGGTTTCGCGTCGGCCGCAACCGCCGAGGATGAGGCCTGGCCGTCGCGGCCGGTGCGGCTGATCGCGGCCTCCGGCCCCGGCGGCAACCCGGATGTGCTGGCGAGGCTTCTCGCCGACAAGTTCAGCCAGGCCTTCGGCAAGCCTTTCGTGGTCGAGAACGTGCCGGGCGCGGGCGGCATCGTCGCCGCCAATCTCGTGGCCAAGAGCCCGAACGACGGCCATGTGCTGATGTTCAGCGATTCCGGCGCGCTGGCGATCAATCCGGTGCTCAATCCGAACCTCGGCTACGATCCGATCAAGGATTTCGCGCCGGTCACCGCGATGGTCACGCTGCCGACCATCCTGTCGACGCCGCCCGACCTGCCTGCCAAGACGCTCGACGAGTTCATCGCGCTGGCCAAGAAGCAGCCCGGCAAGATGAGCTTCGGCTCGGCCGGCGCCGGCTCGATCCATCACCTCACCTTCGCGATCTTTGCCGAGCAGACCGGCATCGAGCTCCTCCATGTGCCCTATCGCGGCGGCTCGGCGATGGTGAACGGGCTCCTCACCGGCGAGATCCAGGCCGGCTGGTCCGGCATTCCCAACGTCATCGAGCTGATCGCGAGCGGCAAGCTCCGCGGGCTCTGCGTCAGCACGCTGCAGCGCTCGCCGTCGACGCCGCAGATCGCGACCTGCGATGAGCTCGGCATCAAGGGCTTCAACGTCGCCACCATGATGGGACTCGTGGCGCCGGCCGGCACCTCGCCGAAGATCATCGCACGGTTGCAGGCCGAGACCGCCAAGGCGATGCGCGAGCCCGCCATGGCGACCCGCATGACCCAGCTCGGCATGGTGATGGAGGAGAACGGCACCGCCAACTACGCGCAGTTCATCAAGGACGACTTGAAGCGCTACGGACAGGCGGTGAGCAAGCTCCATCTGCAGGCGCCGAAATAGCCGGCGCCGTGGAGTTGATCCTGGTCAAACCGGCCGCCGCCCTTTCGCCCTATGGTATCGGTGACATGAGCGAAAGACCGGTCCCATGCTGGAAATCGAACGCAAGTTCCTGGTCGCGAATGACAGCTGGAAGGCTGCCGTCATCGGCAGCGTCAGGATTCGCGACGGGCTGATCGCCAGCACCAACGGGCAGAAGGCCCGGGTGCGGATCTCGGACTCGATCGCCACGGTCGTCCTGAAGAGCGCCAAATCCGGCATCAGCCGCTTCGAGTTCGAGTACCCGATTCCGCTGTCCGACGCGCAGCAGATCTTGCGGACGATGTGCACCGCGCACGTCCTCGACAAGACTCGGTATTTCGTCGCCCATGCCGGCGCGACGTGGTCGGTCGACGTCTATGGCGGGTTGCTGGACGGGATCGTCATCGCCGAGATCGAACTGGCGCGTCCCGACCAGCATGTCGACCTCCCGGGCTGGGTTGGTCGCGAGATCTCGGATGATCCCAGCTATCGAAAAATCAATCTGGAGGCGCGTGCGCAAGCCACACGCACGCCGGCGCCGGCCGCCTAGAGCGCGACCCACTCATCGAGCCGAAACAGCCACTGCACCTCGATGACGCCGAAAGGCGGGCCGCTGTTGACAATCTCGACGGGCTGATGGGAAGCTCCAAAGCGGACTGGCATTCCTGTACGTCAAGCGCCCTATAAAAAATTTCCAGGGAGAAACGCAGATGACCCCAGTCAACGCTGGAGTTTTTGCTTCTGCATTGTGTATCGGCGCGAGTCTCGCTTTCACGACCATAGCGAGCGCCCAAGACACCAAGCACTACCGATTTGCCCACGATCAGCAGCTCAATTCCGGCTACAGCGTCGCCTACGACATCTTCTCCGCCAAGCTCAGGGAGCTGAGCGGCGGCAAGATGCTGGTCGATCAGTTTCCCGGCGCCCAGCTCGGCCAGGAGCCGCAGCTCCTGCAGCTGGTGAAGTCCGGCGATCTCGACTTCGCCATCGTGTCGTCGGCCAACACCGCGACGATCTCGCCGCAGGCCGGCGTCATGTCGCTGCACTTTCTGTTTCGCGGCGAAGACCACATGGTCAAGGCGCTCGGCGAGCAGAAGGTGTTCGAAGCGATCCGCGACATGATCGACCAGACCACGCAGGGCATCCACGCCATCGGGCTCGGCACCCAGGGCCTCCGCAACATGTACGGCAAGAAGGACATCCATAAGGTCGAGGACATCAAAGGCCTCAAGGTGCGGGTGCAGGCCACCGCCACCGAGGACGCGACCTTCGCGGCTTACGGCGCGCAGACCGTGCATATGCCGTTCGGCAGCGTCTACACCTCGCTGCAGACCGGCGTCGTCGATGTCGGTGAGAATTCAGTCAACGTCTATCTGATCAACAAGCACTACGAGCCCGCGCCGGTGCTGTCGATGACCGAGCACGAGGCCAACAACGCGATCCTCTGGATCAGCGACAAGCTGTGGCAGAGCCTCAGCGCAGACCAGAAGAATTGGGTCCTCGCCGCGGGCCGCGACGTCACCCTGCAAGAGCCGAAGAAGGCCTTCGATCTCGAAAAGGCGGCGGCCGGCAAGCTCAAGACGATCGGCATCAAGATCGTGACCGACGTCGATAAATCGGGCTTTCAGAAGGTCTCCAACCCGATGCTCGACAAGCTCGCCAAGGAGCTCGGTCCGCACGCCGATACGGTCAAGAACCTGATCGTGTCGATCAAATAGCCTTGCCGCTCGGCGACTGAAAACCAAGAGGCCGGGATCCCGGCCTCTCTCCCGGTGGGTTGCATCATGAGCATTGCGGACCGCCTGGTGCTGCCGCGCCAGCGCCATCTGAAATGGAAGGTGCTCGACCCGCTTGAGACGATTCTGATGATCCTGTGCGGCGTGACGCTGTTCGGATTTTCGCTCTCGGTCTGCTGCGACATCGTCACGCGCCTGCTCGGCGCCCCCTGGCTTTGGCTGCAGGAGGTCACCTCGACGCTGTTCGTCTATGGCATCTTCATCGGCGCGGCGGTGGCGACGCGCCGCAACGACCACCTCTACCTGACCGCGTTCGCCGAATCGACGCACGGCGCCGCGCGCATGGCCGCGGAGGTGATGATCCGGCTGGTCGTGCTCGGTGTTGCCATTTGCCTGATCTATTTCGGATACCTCAATTATCTGCGCGGCTTCGGCAGCTTCCGCCTGCCCTCCAATACGCCGATCGCCTCGCTTTACGCCGCAATCCCGCTGTGCGGCCTGCTGATCGCGCTGTTCACCATCGAGCAGATCGTCAACGGCTGCCGAAACGGATTCGATCATCCGGAGCCGGAAGAACCCTCACATCCTGCGGCCCCGTTAGACGCCACCCATTCGGGTGAACCGCTATGAGCTCGCCGGCGATCCTCGGCGTGATGACGTTCTGCTTTCTGTTTTTCGGCTATCTCGGCGTGCCGGTGCCGTTTGCCTTGCTGTGCGGCGTGTTCGTCGGCGCGTCGATGGCCGACGTCTCGCTCGCCGCGATCGTGCAGAAAATCTTCGACGGGGTCGACAACGAGGCGCTGCTCGCGATTCCGTTTTTCCTGCTGGTCGGCGAGCTGATGAGCTCGTCCAACGTCATCATTCGCGTCGCCAATCTGTCACTGGCGCTGGTCGGCCATATTCGCGGCGGCCTCAGCCAGGTCGTGACCGTGTTCAGCATGATGTTCTCGGAAATGTCGGGCTCGACCACCGCCGACGTCGCGGTCATCAGCCGGGCCCTCGCCGGGCCGATGAAGAAGGAGGGCTACGGAGGTCCGTTCATCGCCGCCATTGTTGCCGCAGCCTCGACCATCGCGGCCCTGGTGCCGCCCAGCATCACCGCCGTCGTCTATGGCGCGGTCGGCAATGTATCGATCGCAGGATTGTTCATGGCGGGCGTGGTGCCGGGCCTGATGATCGGTCTCGGCCTGATGATCTATTGCTACTTCTTCGGTCCGGTGGCGGCGCGGCGCCCGCGCGCCTCGTTCGGCATCGTGCTGCGCGCCGGCCGGGATGCGGTGTTGCCGCTGATGATCCCGATCATCCTGCTCGGCGGCATTCTGTCCGGCTGGTTCACGCCGACCGAGGCCGGCGTGGTCGCGGCCGCGTGGATCCTGATCGTGATCATTCCGGCGCTCAACCCGAAGCACCTGTGGCAATTGCCCTACGATTTTTGCCTGGCCGGCCTGATCTTTTCGCTGCCGCTCATCACCATCGGCGCGGCCAATGCCTTCGGCTGGATGCTCGCCTATCTGCGTGGCGCCAGCGTGATCGCCGAGTGGATCGTCGCAATTGCCGGCAACGATCCGCATCTCATCATGCTGCTGATGGTGTTGCTGTTCACGGTCATCGGCGACTTCATCGAGCCGGTCCCGACCATCATCATCTTCATGCCTCTGGTCAATCAGCTCACCCAGGCGGGCGATATCAACCCGGTGCACATGGGCGTGGTGCTGATCGCCACGCTGGCCTTCGGCCTGATCACGCCGCCTTATGGGCTGGTCCTGCTGATGGCGTCGAAATTCGTCGGCGTGCGATTCTCGCAGGCGCTGCGCGCGGCGCTGCCGATCTATGTGGTTTTCCTGATCACCATCGTGTTCTGCATCTATGTGCCGAAAGTCGTGCTGTGGCTGCCCAAGCAGGTGATTCCGACATCAGTCGGTTGCTTCAAAGCGCCCGACGGACCCGGATATCTTTGCCCGCACTAGGGTCCGATTCAACTTCGTTGAATCAGACCCGTCGCTCTTTCTCTTGTTTGGGCATGATCTTTTCCGAAAACCGCTTCACACTTTTCGGGATCA
>CAKZHN010000212.1 GCA_936924235.1 uncultured Rhodoplanes sp.
GCGGTGAACTCGCCGCGGCTTTCGAACTCCTCGACGATCCAGCGGTCGAACTCGGTCTTGCCGGCATCAGCAGTCATCCGACGCTCCGCTTGGACGGCAGAGAATTTGGCGGAAGAGAGAGGGAGTCGAACCCACCAAGGACCGGCTCGCGGCCCTTCCCGGATTTGAAGTCCGGACGCCCCACCGGAGGCGATTCTCTTCCTGAAGTGGACGGCGGCGTTTCAACGGCGGCGCCGCGAAACAGATCGAGACGGTGCCGGTTGATTCGCCGCAGATCGCCACGACGCAACGTGACGCCATGGCGGTCGAAGAATTCGAGAATCTGGATCGCGACCTTGCGGCCGTTGTCGAGACGGTCGCGCAATTGCGCGGCGGTGAACTGATGATCCTTGGCCACGGCCGCAAGATCGATCACGATGTCGACCATCTCGCCGACCGTGCCGCGCAGGAAGAAGTGATCGTGTGCTACCTCGTCGATCTTGCCCATGCGGCCAAGAAGCTTGAGCAGCCGGCGCACGTCGGGCTCGCGCTGCCCGGTGAGGCCCGCGATGTCGCGGACGCGCGGGGGCCGGAAGCGCTCGGCGCCCGAAATGAGCGGCGCGATCCGCGCCCAGCTCCTGTCATCGTCGGGCGTGAGCCGCACCTCGTGGCCCGAGAGCCGCACCCAGGCGCCGTCCAGCGACACCTCGCCGCGGCTCACAAGCGCCTGAAGGAACGACCGGAACGCCGGCGCCGGCAGACGTGGCTCGAGCTGCAGGCGCAGCCGCTCGAAGCCCATGCCCGCCAGGTCGGGATTCTCCTGGTGAAATTGCTCCAGCGTCGCCAGCAGCGCGCGCCAGAACCGCGCCCAGACCGCAGGCGATAGCGCGAACTCCGCGCCGCCAACCGCAGTACGGATGAGATTCAGCCGCTCCGCAACGGCGCTGATCTGAGCCGGCGACAGTGCGCGATCGCGCGCGAAGCCGGTGAGATCGACATAGCAAGGCGCGCGATCGAGCAACGCCGAAAGCGCATCCCCAGGATTCCCCATCGCCAAGGCCTGCAGCTGCACGAGACGCTCCGGCGTGCGGCGCTTGCGGCCCGGCGCGCGCAGATCGAGCAACATGCCGCCACCGACGGTGCGCTGCGCCGTGGTGTCGCGCAGCACGAAACGGTCGCCGGCTGCGGCTGCGATCGGATGCTCCAGCACAAGCTGCACGAAAGCTTCGGCGCCCGGCGTCACCGGCTCGTCGCCGAGCAGCACGACGCGCGCGCCGACCTCGGCCGCGGCGTGATGCAGCCGCACCGGCATCCACTGCGTGACCGGCTTGGCCTCGGACGCGAGCAGACGGAGGCTCACATCGATCCGCTCGGATGGCGCATGCAGCGCCGGATCGAGCACCACGTCGCCACGCGTGATCGCATCCTTGGTGATGCCGTCGCCTGCAAGATTGAGCGCGCAGCGGTCGCCCGCCACGCCGCGTTCGGCGGCACGGTTCTGCGCATGGATCGAGCGGACCCGCGCCTCGCGGCCGGACGGACTGATCACGACCCGGTCGCCGACCGCGACGTGGCCGGACAGCACCGTGCCGGTCACGACCGTGCCGGCCCCGGCCAGCGTAAACGAACGATCGACCGCGAGCCTGAACAGACCTTCGGATGAATGGCTGCCCGCATTGGACGAAGCTTCGAACAGCCGGGTGCGCAAAGCATCGATGCCCTCGCCCGTGACGGTCGAGACCGGGATGATCTCCGCGCCCGACAGCGGCGTTGTCGCCAGGAGATTGGCGATATCGATCGAAACCGCGTCCCGGCGGGCGTCCGGCACCAGGTCGCATTTGGTCAGCGCCACGAGGCCGCGCCGCACGCCGAGCAGATCGAGGATCGCCAGATGCTCCCGCGTCTGCGGCATCACGCCGTCGTCTGCCGCGATCACCAGCAGCGCGAAGTCGATGCCGGTCGCGCCCGCCAGCATGGTGTGAATGAACCTCTCGTGCCCTGGCACGTCGATGAAGCCCAGCACCGCGCCGCCGGGCGCCGCGAGGTACGCAAAGCCCAGCTCGATCGAGATGCCGCGCGCCTTCTCTTCCTTCAGCCGGTCGGTGTCGACGCCGGTCAGCGCCCGCACCAGCGAGGTCTTGCCATGGTCGATGTGACCCGCGGTGCCGATGATCATGCGGCGATCTCCGGCAGCGGAGCAGCCGCGCGCGCTTCGGCCTCCTGCAGCTCGACCGGCGTCAGCGTGCCGCGCACCACCTCGAAAAACGGCTGCGCCAGCGCGCTGCCGCCCTTGCGCGCCCGGAGCAGCAGCGCAAAGGCCGCGACCGCGTCGCGCGGCACGCCCGCGCCGAGATGAAACGCCGCGCCGAGCATCGCCTGGCCGTCGGCATCGCCGCGGCCGGCCGCCTTGGCCCACCATTCGGCGGCCGCGCGCGGATCGCGCTCCACACCCAGCGCGTTGTGGAAGATCATGCCGAGCCGGGTCATCGACGAGGCGACGCCCTGCGCGGCCGCGGCGTCGGCCCAGCGCCGCGCCTCGACAGGATCGGGCGGCATCACCTCGCCCTCCATCAGCATCCAGCTCAGCATGTCCTGCGCCGGCGCGTCGCCCTGCCCGGACGCCGCCCGATAAAGTTCAGCGGCGCGCGCGTAATCCTGCTCGACGCCTTCGCCCTTGAAATAGAGCGCCGCGAGATTGCGCTGCCCGACCGGATCGCGGCTCTCGGCTGCAAGCGTCAGCCAGCGCAGCGCCAGCGCCGGATCGCGCTCGACGCCGAGACCTTCGGCGAAGCAGGCTCCGATGTTGTTCTGCGCGCGCGGCACGCCGGCATGCGCCAGCGGCCCCCAGATCTCCAGCGCCCTGGCGTGGTCACCGTGCGCCGCCGCGTCATAGGCCGCGGCCATCCGCGCCTCGACGCTGGCGGCGTCGGCCTGCCGGGCCTTGCCTCGCAGAGCGTCAAGCCAGCGCATCGCCCGGCTCCGACAGATCGAGTGCTTGGAGATTGGCGACGAAACCCGCTTCGTCGCTCAGGCAGCGCAGGTCGAAGACCAGCGCCTGGTCCTCGATGCGGCCGACCACCGGGATCGGCAGCTTGCGGAACGCGACGCTGAGCGCGTTGAGCGCGCGGCCGTTGCGCGACTTGGCGGTTTGAATCCTGATGCAGGCGCTGGCGATGGTCTCGACCGGCAGCGCGCCCGAGCCGATCTGACTCGCGCAATCCGCAACCGTCGCGGTGAACGCCCCGCCGACCGCCTTGGCGATGGCCGGCAGAAGCCGCCGCGCCGCAGCCTCGATCTCGCGTTTCGGCCGCGCCAGCATCCGGAAGGTCGGCAGCCGTTCGGCCAGACGGTCCGGATCGCGATAGAGCTTGAGCGTGGCTTCCAGCGCCGCGAGCCTGATCTTGTCGATGCGCAGCGAGCGCTTCATCGGGTTGCGGTTGAGCCTGGCGATCAGCTCCTTGCGGCCGACGATGAAGCCGGTCTGCGGCCCGCCGAGGAGCTTGTCGCCCGAGAAGGTAACGAGGTCGGCGCCTTCGGCCACCGCTTCGGCGACGGTCGGCTCGTGCGTCAGCCCGAAGCGCCGCAGATCGACCAGGGTGCCGGAGCCCAGGTCATTCACCAGCGGCACCTCGTGCTCGTCTGCGATCTTCGCAAGCTCCCGCGCCGGGATTTCCTTGGTGAAGCCCTCGATCCGGTAGTTCGAGGTGTGCACCTTGAGGATGAGGCCGGTCTTCTTGCCGATCGCGCCCGCATAATCCTTGGCGTGCGTGCGGTTGGTGGTGCCGACCTCGACCAGCTTCACACCGGCCCGCGACATGATGTCGGGCATGCGGAACGCGCCGCCGATCTCGATCAGCTCGCCGCGCGACACGATCGCCTCGCGGCCGCGCGCCAGCGTGTTCAGCACCAGCAGCACCGCCGCCGCGTTGTTGTTGACCACCGTGGCATCCTCGGCGCCGGTGAGCTCGCGAAGGAGCCCGCGCACATGATCGTCGCGCTCGCCGCGATGGCCGCCACCGACGTCGAACTCCAGCGCCACGGCCGAGCGCATCGCCGCGACCGCGGCCTCCACGGCCTGCTCGGCGAGGAGCGCGCGGCCGAGATTGGTGTGCAGCACCGTGCCGGTGAGATTGAACACCGGGCGGAGGCTCGATTGGGCTTCGCGCGCCAGCCGCTGGAATGCTGCCAAGGCGAACCGTCCGGCATCGCCGCTCGCATCGCCGGCCTTGCGAGCCTCCGCGAGCACGGCGCGGACCGCGCCGACCACCGCCGGACGGCCGAACCGTTCGATCGCGCCTGCGGCATCCTGCGAACACAGCACCTCGTCTACCGACGGAAGCTTCCGCAACGCGGCTGGATCGATCTTCGGAATGCTCTTTTTGGTTGCGAGCCTGGCCATCGCTCAATAGCCCATCAGGTAGGGATTGACCGCGCCGCGCCGATAACCGTCTTCGCGCACCAGCAGGTCGAGGCCCAGCGTGGCCACATCGTCGGCCACCGGATCGAGCGCCGGATCGTTTTGCTGCTGAAGGATTTTCACGTAGCAGCGGCATTTCTCGCAGGTCTCGGCGCGCACCTTGCCGGAGCCGGGACCGTTTTCGATCTCCTGATAGGAGATCCCCTCCGTCGAGCCGCACAGCACGCATTTGATCCGCACCACGTGCCACAACGTCGCGCAGAGCGAGCACGAGCAGAAGCGCGTGTTGTGCGCGCCTTGCCAGCCGACCACCATGCTGGTGACGGGCGCGCCGCCGCAGCAGGGGCACGCGCCGTCGCCCACCGGCCCGAGCGATCGCGGATCGAGCCGCGCGGCCAGCCGCGCGAAATGCAATTGCAGCGCCGCCGCGACATAGACGTGCTCTCCGAGCTGCTCGACCGGAATCGAATCGGACAGCACATTGCGCACCATGGCGTCGCGGGCCGCGGCGTCGAGATGCGTGGCGCGGTCAAGCGCCTGCCGCGCCGGGTCCGGCATTTCGATGCCGACCGAGAGCGCGAACAGCCGGTCTAGCGTCGCGTCCAGAACTTGGTCCGTCGAGAACTTGCCGCGGTCGAGCGGCGGCATGCCGTAGTCTTTGGCGCGGACGCGGTCGTCCACCGCGGGAAGCTCCGGCTCGGGAAGGCCGTCCTGGGTCTGGTGCTGCGCCTCGGCGAGCCCGGCCAGGAAGCGGAGATAGGGCCGCAGCGCGTGCCCTTCCGACAGCACCGCAAAGCGCTGGGCGCGCAGCCTGAAATGCGTCTGGGGCTCGGGAAGACGGACAAACGGGGGGTCGGCGGCCTCTCCAATGGGGATCGGGGGATGCGCCGGCGCGCCAGCTTCACTCATCACTCACCTCACGAACCACACGGGCCACGTGCAGGGAAATCAGCGCGTCCGCCCCATCGGGCGAACGCCCAAATCCTAGCTGGACGGCTTTCCGGTCACCAGTTCTTTCAGCCAGCGCCGATGATGCCGCCAAGCCCAGCCGCCGGTGACCTGACCGCGGGTCATCGCGCTGAAGGTGCCGCGC
>CAKZHN010000213.1 GCA_936924235.1 uncultured Rhodoplanes sp.
CGAGGCGGTGTATCTCGCCGACCGCGTGGTGGTGATGACGCCGCATCCAGGCCGGGTGAAGACCATGGTGCCGATCACGCTGCCGCGGCCGCGCGACCCGCTCAGCGTCGAATTCCTGGATCATCAGAAACAGCTTTTGCGCGAGCTCGGTCAGGAGGCGCATTGATGCAACGTTTCGTTCGGCTTTTCGCGCTCGGCATTGCGGCATGCGTTGTGGCGGCCGCGCCGTCCGCCGCGGAGGATACTTATCCGTCGCGCCCGGTCCGCCTCGTCGTGGGTTTCGGCGCCGGCGGGCCGACCGACATTCCGGCGCGCTTCATCGCCGACAAGCTCGGCAACATGCTGGGCCAGCGTGTCATCGTCGAGAACAAGATGGGCGCCGCCGGCATGCTCGCCACCCGCGATGTGCTGGCGCAGCCGGCCGACGGCTATAACCTGTTCCTCTGCACGCACTTCGAGGCGATCAACACCGTTCTCTACAAGAATCCGGGCTTCAAGCTTTCGGATATCGCGCCGGTGTCGCTGATCGCGAAATACTACTACGGCGTCGCGCTTTCCAACTCGATCCCGGCCAACACGCTGGAAGAGCTGATGACCTATGCCAAGGCGCATCCGGGCGAAGTGAGCTACGCGACGCTCGGCGCGGGCTCCGCCCAGGAGATCATGGCGCGGCAGTTCGAGAAGCTCGCCGGCATCTCGATGAACCGCATCCCGTTCCGCTCGGGCTCGCAGATTATGCCGGACCTGATCGCCGGCCGGGTGCATTTCTACGTCTCGCCGACCATCGGCGTGGTGCCGCAGTATCAGGCCAAGCAAGCCAAGATCATCGGCGTCACGGCGCCTGAGCGCCTGAAGGCCATTCCCGACGTCCCGACCTTGAAGGAGCGCGGCATCGACTACGTGCGCTACGGCTTCCTCGGCATCTGCGGCCGCGAGGGCACGCCGCAGCCGATCGTCGACAAGCTCAACAAGGACATCATCCAGATCGTGGCCACGCCCGAATACCGCGAACTCATTGAAAAGGGCGGCTCATTGCCGGAATCGTCGACCCCGCAGCAGCTGGGGCAAGTCATCGCACAGACGGTCGATGACGTTGCGGCTACAATCAAGGAATTCGGAATGCAGCAGGAGTAGGTGCCGCACCGGACTGCCGAACCGAAAATACAAAACAGGCTTCAGGGAGAAACGACATGACCAGGATCGGGAATGGGCTCACCCGCCGGCACATGCTGGCCGCCACCGGCGCGACCGCGCTGACCGCAGGCTTCGGGCTTTCGCCCGCATCGGCCGCGGAGGTCACCATCCGCCAGGGCTATCAGACCAACATCTGGGGCATGCCGACCTACTACCTGATGAAGTCCGGCTATCTGGAGAAGCGGGGGCTCAAGACCGAGGACTTCGCGGTGCCGTCCGGCAACCTCACCATGCAGCAGATGGTGGCCCGCCAGGTCGACATGGGCACCTATGCGGGGCCGTCGCTGATCATCGGACACGACAAGGGCGGGCTCATCGCCATCGCGCAGATCGAGACGGTCGGTGCCACCGCGGCGCTGGTGGTCCGCAAGGACCTCGGCATCAAGACCATCGCCGAACTCAAAGGCAAGAAGATCGCCAACCAGACCGGCTCCTCGATCGGCAACATCTTCATCGATCAGGTCTGCCCGTCCAACGGCTTGAAGAAGGGCGAATTCCAGGAAGTCCGCATGGACGTCAACAACATGATTGCCGCCATGGCGGCCAAGACCGTCGACGCCATGATCAACATCGAGCCCTACAACGCCATCGCCGAGGCCGAGGGGCTCGGCGTCTCCATCATGGGCTTGTCGAAATACGACCCGGTGCCGGTGTTCATGGCGGCGACGCCGGACTTCGTCGAGAAACAGCCGGACGCCATCGTCGCGTATCTCAAGGCTTGGCTCGACGCGAAGAAGGACTTCAAGGAGAACCCGAAGAAGGCCTCCGACGTGATCTATTCGTTCTTCACCTCCAAGGGTTACGACATGAAGCCCGAGGTTTTCCAGACGGCCATGAGCCGCGTCGCGGTCGACCCCGGCTTCCCGAAGGACCTGGTGCCCTACATGACCGGCCACGCTGAGGTGCTGCTCAAGGAAAAGAAGATCTCGGCGATCCCGGACTGGAAGAAGGTGCTGCGCACCGACTTCATGGAGAAGGCGCAAGCCGGCGCCTGATCGCGGAAGAAATAGGCACTTGCTCTCAGCTTGTGTCCCGGGCGCAGACCCGGGACCCCGGTTTCTGTGCAGGCCAACCGGGGCCCCGCGTCTGCGGTTCAGCGCTGCACACTGCACCGCGCGCGGGGAACGGCGGCACGAGCGGAACGCATCGCTGGGGCCCTCCCATCGCGCAAGGAAACACGCTACACGTGCTGCCCACGCGGTCCCAAATCCACCAACCTGGTCCACCGACAAGTCCGCCTTGAGGGAGAGAACGTGATGAAGCGTGCCAAGAAGAAGGTAGTCAAGAAAGCCGCCAAGCCCGCGGCCAAGAAGGCCGTGAAGGCCAAGGCGAAGACCGCCAACAAAACCGCAAAGAAGGCCGCGGCCGTCAAGAAGCCGGCGGTCAACAAGGGCACCGGCCGCGCCAATGCCGACGGCACCGTGACCTGGAATTTCAAGCTCCTCTCGCACCACATGCTCGACGGCTTCGGCGGCATGGGCGAGGGCATGTCGCTGCAGATCGCCCCGGACGGCCGCCGCGTGATGTGGCTCGCCCATGAGAGCGCGCCGAAGAACTTCACCGCGGTCGATGTCTCCGACCCGCGCAAGCCGAAGGTGATCTGCCAGACCGACCTGCCGACCAGCCACATGCGTTCCAACTCGCTGGAGACTTGCGGGAACATCATGGCGGTCGCCTACCAGACCCAGAAGAAGGGTCAGCAGCCGGCCGGCATGGAGCTGTTCGACATCTCCAACCCGGAAAACCCGCGCTCGATCGCGTTCTACGACTGCTCGGGCCAGCATTCGCGCGGCGTCCACCAGCTCTGGTTCTGCGACGGCGAATACGTCCACATGGCGTCGAGCTCGCCAGACTTCGTGCCGACGCACCCGAACGACGACCAGTTCTACCGCTGCATCGACGTGCGCAATCCGACGAACCCGGTCGAGGTCGGCCGCTGGCACATGCCGGGCACCAAGCAGGGCGACAACACGCCGCCGCCGCCGCGCCATCCGCTCGACAAGGGCTACCGCGCCCACAACTGCAACGTCTATCCGCAGCGTCCGGACCGCTGCTATCTCGCCTATATCGACGGCGGCATGCACGTCCTCGACATCTCCAACAAGGCGGATCCCAAGCGCATCTCGTCCTGGACCAACTCGCCGCCGTACACCGGCTTCATGCACACCGTGGTGCCGCTGTTCGACCGCGGCCTGATGCTGGTGACCGACGAGTCGACCGAGAACAACGCGAAAGACTGGCCGAAGCTCGTCTGGATCCTTGACGCCCGCGACGAGACCAACCTGGTGCCGATCGCGACCTGCCCGCTGCCGGATCACAAGCCCTATGCGGCGCGCGGCCGGTTCGGCGCCCACAACATCCACGAGAATGTGCCGCTGCCGACCTGCTGGCAGAACGACCAGGTCGTGCTCGGCACCTTCTTCAACGGCGGGCTTCGGGCGTTCGACATCGCCAACCCGTACCAGCCGAAGGAGATCGGCACGTTCGTTCCGCCGGCGCCTGCCGGTGCGCCGACCGGCACCATCCAGCTCAACGACGTGTTCGTCGACGAGCGCGAGGTCGTCTACACGGTCGACCGCCACATCGGCGGCCTGTACTGCCTGGAGATGGATTTCTAGATCTTAGTGTTGCGCGTTAGCGGCTCCGCTTGTTCGGCCACCCTCCCCTGGAGGGGGAGGGTCGGCCGGCGAAGCCGGCCGGGGTGGGGTGAACGGTGCCGACCTCACGGAATCCGATGAAAGAATTCCGGCGCGCGACCGCGCGCCGGCTTCGCGCCAACCAGACCGGCGCGGAAACCGCCCTGTGGCGCGAGCTTCGCAAGCTTGAAACGAAAGGCACGCACTTCCGCCGCCAGGTTCCAATCGGCCCGTACGTCGCCGACTTCGCCTGCCTTGCGTCCCGCTTAGTGATCGAGCTGGATGGGTCCCAGCACGGCGAAGAACCAATCAAATCGCGAGATGATGAGCGTACGCGCTGGCTCGAATCCGAAGGCTATCGCGTGCTGCGCTTCTGGAACAACGACGTCACGAACAATCTTGATGGTGTGCTCGAGACGATCTATGCCGCGCTGTATGGATCGCGCGATGCAAATCCGACGCCATTGAAACATCAGCGTAGCACGAAAGATCACCCCACCCCGGCGCGCTTCGCGCGCCGACCCTCCCCCTCCAGGGGAGGGTGAACCGCGCAAGCGGCAGGCATGAGCGATACGATTTTCGATCTGTTTCCGTCACAATCCGCGAGCCGCTTCGGCCGCAGGCAGAAGCGCGCGCGGGGCTCCCGGCTGCCGGTGACCATCGTCACGGGCTTTCTTGGCGCCGGAAAGACCACGCTGGTGCGCCGCTTCCTGGAATCGCCGGAAGGTCGCGGCACGGCGCTCGTCGTCAACGAGTTCGGCTCGGAGGGTATCGACGACGCGCTGCTGCGCGAAAGCTCCGACGAGGTGACGCTGCTCGGCAACGGCTGCCTGTGCTGCAACACGCGTTCAGACCTGCAGATCGCGTTGCGCAAGCTGGTTGCCGACCGCGACCGCCACAAGATCCCGCATTTCGACCGCGTGCTGATCGAGACCAGCGGCCTCGCCGACATCAGCCCGATCCTGCAGACCTTCTCGACCGACAGAGCGCTCGGCGGCGAGTTCGCCATCGAGGTGGTGCTGACCGTGGTCGACGCCGTGTCGGGCCTGAAGAATCTCGAGCGCGCGCCCGAGGCGCGCAAGCAGGCGATCCTCGCCGACCGCATCGTCATCTCGAAGTCCGACCTCTCCGACATCAGGACCGTGAAGACGCTGACCGCGCGGCTCGCGGAGCTCAATCCGCGCGCGGTCATCGACGTCGCGGTGAGGGGCGACATCGATCCGAAGGTGCTGACCGACACCGGCCAGGCCGACGCCATCGAACGGCACTCAGGCTTCGTCGCCGAGGCGGCGCACAGCGACGGCGTCATCAGCTTCGTGATGCGCAGCGACACGCCGTGGGACTGGCCGGTGTTCCACCGCGCCATGGAGACGCTGATCACACTGCGCGGGCCCGATCTTTTGCGTATCAAGGGCCTGCTCAATCTCAAGGGCAGCAAAGGGCCGGTGGTGTTCCAGGCGGTGCAGCATCTGATGCATCCGCCGGTGGAGTTGTCGGCCTGGCCCGATGCGGACCATGCGAGCCGCGTGGTGTTCATCACCCGCGGCGTGACCGAGCAGCAAGTCAACGACCTGTTTGCGGCGTGCAAGGCGCTGGGCTACGTGACGGGCGAGTAGGCGCGGCGGCTCGCTTCTTCCTCGCTGCCATTGTTCCCCACCGCCGCCACATACACCGGTGTCATGCCCGGGCTTGACCCGGGCATCCAT
>CAKZHN010000214.1 GCA_936924235.1 uncultured Rhodoplanes sp.
CGGGGTTCTCGCCCCTATCAATGCACCCTGGCGTCCCGCTACGATCCTGCTCCGGGGCGTCGGGGGAGCGGGATGCGACGACGTGAATTGTTGCTGCTGCTCGGCGGCGCGGCTATCGCGCGGCCGGGAGCGGCATTCGCCCAGACCACGAAATCGCAGACCATCGGATTGCTGGGCGCGGGCTCCGAGAAAGCCTGGTCGCCGCTGATCGAAGCGTTTCGGCAGCGTCTGCAGGAGCTGAACTGGGCCGAGGGACGCAATCTCGCCATCGTGCCCCGATGGGCCAACGGCGAGAGCGCCCGCTACGAAGCCATCGCCGCCGAATTCGTCCAGGCCAAGGTCGACGTGATCCTCACGGCCGGCAGCGCGGTCGCCGCCACCAAACGCGCCACAACGACCATTCCGATCGTGTTCGCGGCCGCGATCGATCCTGTCGCCAGCGGGTTCGTCGAGAGTCTCGCGCGGCCGGGCGGCAACGTGACCGGGCTGTCGCTGCAGTCGAATGAGATTGCACCCAAGCGCATCGAAATCCTGCGCGAGGCCTTCCCCGGCCTGAGCCGCCTCGCGGTGCTGGCCAATGCTGGTTACCCGGGCGCGGCCAGGGAATCTGCCGCGGTCCAGGAGACCGCAAAGCGGCTGGGTCTTTCGGTGACCGCCCCCGAAATCCGCCGCAAGGAGGACCTCGCGCCCGCCATCGCTTCGCTGAAAGGTTCGGTGCAGGCGCTTTATGTGTGCATCGATTCACTCATTGTCGCGAACAACCATGACATCAACGCCGCCGCGCTTGATGCGCGTCTGGCAACGCTGTGGGGCGCTCGCGAATATGTCCGCTCCGGCGGGTTCCTCTCCTACGGCCCGAACGAGATCGATCAGTTCCGGATGGCCGCCGACTATGTCGACAAAATCCTCAGGGGCACCAAGCCCGCCGACATTCCGGTGGCCCAGCCGACCAAGATCGATCTGGCGATCAACCTTCAAACGGCGAAGACGCTCGGCCTGACGATCAACGAGGCGTTCCTGTTCCGCGCCGACGAGGTGATCGAATAGCGTCCATGCGCTGGCGGCTGGGGCATATGAGCCCGGTGCGCTTGCGCGCGCACCGTCGTCCGGGGATAGCTGTACGGTCGGGGGAGATGTCTGGGGACCGGGTTTTGCGCTTGAACATCGGCCGAGCAAGGCGCGTCGCGCTTTGGAGCATGATCGCAGCCTGCGCTGCGCTATCCTGGAACCAGCAATCGAGCGCGCAGGAACAGCCCGCGTCGTTCCCCTCGCATCCCGTGCAGGTCGTCGTGCCGTTCGCGGCCGGCGGTTCGAGCGACGTGGTGATGCGGCTCCTCGCCCAGACCGTCAGCAAGAACTGGAACCAGCCGATCGTCATCGACAACCGGGTCGGCGCGACCGGCGCCATCGCCGGTGAGTTCGTGGTCCGGCAGCCGGCCGATGGCTACACGCTCCTCAATGCAGCGCCGACCTCGCACACCGCGCTGCGGGCGCTGCGCCGCGACCTGCCCTACGATCCGATGGCCGACCTCACGCCGGTGACGCTGCTCGTCATCGCGCCGATGATGCTGGTGGTGAACCCCAGCAAGGTGCCGGCCCGCACCGTGCAGGAGCTGATCGCCTACCTGAAGCAGAACCCCGGCAAGGTGACCTATGCCAGCACCGGCATCGGCAGCGTGGCGCATCTGTCGGTGGAGCTGTTCAAGCTGCTCACCGGCACCGACATGGTCCACGTGCCGTATCGCGGCAATGCGCCGGCGCTGAACGACCTTCTCGCCGGCAACGTCGACCTGACCATCGATGTCTCGTCGTCGGTCGCGAGCCACCTGAAGTCGGGCGCGCTGCGCTCGCTTGGCGTCACCACGGCCAAGCGCACGTCGTTCGATCCTGATATGCCGACCGTCGCCGAGACGGTGCCGGGGTTCCAGGCGTTCAGCTGGAACGGCCTCGTGGTCCGCACCGGCACGCCGTCTGCGATCGTCGAGAAGGTCGGCCGCGAATTCGCCAGTGCGGTCCAGCAGCCGCAGGCCAAGGAGGCGCTGGCGCGCATCCTGATGGAGCCGGTCGGCAGCACGCCCGCGGAATTCGCCAGCCTGATCCGCGAGGACGCCGCGCGCTGGGAGCGCGTGGTCAAAGCCATCAATCTCAATCCAGAACAAAAATAAACGGGAGTTGAAAATGGAATTCGGCGTCTTCGATCACGTCGATCGCTCGGGAGTCCCGCTGCGGCAGTTCTTCGAGGAGCGCATCCAGATCGCGCAGGCGTACGAGCGCCACGGCTTCTACGGCTATCACATCGCCGAGCACCACTTCACGCCGCTCGGCATGGCGGCGTCGCCAGGCATCTTCCTGGCATCGGTCGCGCAGCGCACCACGACGCTCCGCTTTGGCCCCCTCGTCTACATTCTGCCGTTCTATCATCCGCTGCGGCTCGCCGAAGAAGTCTGCATGCTCGACCAGCTCAGCGGCGGACGGCTCGAGCTCGGCATCGGCCGCGGCATCTCGCCGGTCGAGGCGGGCTATTACGGCGAATCCGTCGACTTCCAGGAGTCGCGGCAGACCTTCGCCGAGACCTGGCAGATCATGAAGGACTCGTTCTCCAAGAAGCGTGTCACCGTGCAGGGCCAGTACCGGCAGGCCAACGACGTGCCTATCGAGCTCGAGACGCTGCAGAAGCCCCACCCGCCGCTATGGATGGGCGTGAGCTCGCTGGAGAACGCCGAGCAGGCCGCGCGCGCCAAGATGAACTTCGTCGCGATCCAGCGGCCGTCGGACATGCGGGCGCGGGTCGAGCGCTATAAGGAGACCGCGCGGCAGAACGGCGGGCTCGATCCGAAGATCAAGATGGGCATGAACGTATTCATCGTCGTCGGCGACACCGACGCCGAAGCGCAGAGGCTCGCCGACCGCGCCTACAAGGTCTGGCACCACAGCTTCCACTATCTCTACCACCTGCACGGCCGCTCGCCGGTGCACGGCGAACGCGCCGACAATTTCCCTGACGTGGTGCAGCGCGAGCTTGGCATCGCGGGCTCGCCGCAGACCGTGCTCGACGTGCTGTCGCGGCGCATGGAGGAGTCCGGCAGCAACTACCTGATGTGCCAGCTCGTGTTCGGCGATATGACGCTCGCCGAGGCGCTGCATTCGATCGGGCTGTTCGCCAGGAAGGTGATGCCGGAGCTGAAGGCTCAAGTCGGCGCGCGGGTGATGGCGTAACCGCTACTTGAGCCCCGCCGCCGGCGGTCCCCCGCTACCGCAGCGCCAGTCGCGGCCCTGACATGCCCGGAAATTGATGCCGAAAGGGCAGTTATTGTCCCTCGGGCTAATATACGCGCAACCTTAGGTGGGGCACCATGGGCAGGTAAATTCGGGCTGGACGCGGGGGTTGCAGCACGAGCATCCGCCACGTCCGCTTTTGGCGTATGACGCCAATGGGTTGGCATACCTTTCGCGGCGCTGGGTGGGTCGATGGCCAAGCGAAAAGGACCGGCAAGAGCGGGGCGCAAGCCCACGCGATCAGCTCCACGCACCGCGCGCCGGATCTCTGCGGCACGGCAGGCGGCGGGCGGGGCCGGCCTCGCATCGCCTGAGCTGCGCTGGATCTACGACACCGCGCCGATCGGGCTCGCCTTCCTGTCCCCCGATTGCCGCTATCTGCAGATCAATCAGCGTCTGACCGACATCTGCGGCATCTCGGTGGAGGACCATCTCGGCCGCAGTGTCCGCGAAATGGTCCCGAACATCGCCAGCCAGGTGGAGGAGCTCGTCCAATCCATCATCGAGAGCGGCAAGGCGGTCACCGGCATCGAGGTCACCGGACAACGCGCCGACGGCGTCGGCGCCGACCGTGCCTGGCTGACCAACTGGTATCCGCTCACGGGCGCGGGCGGCCGCGTGATCGGCGTCAACGTCGCGGCCGAAGAGATCACCGAACGCAAGCGCGCCGAAGCCGCGGTGATTGCGAGCGAGCAGCGCTACCGCGCGCTGGTGCGGGCCACTTCCTCGCTGGTGCTGACCGCGACCGCGGACGGGCAATTCATCGAGTCGTCCGGGTGGTGCGCGTTCACGGGCCAGTCGCCGGACCGGATTCGCGGATCGGGATGGCTCGACGCGGTGCATCCCGGCGACCGCAACCGGGCGCGCGACGTCTGGCAGCGGTCAGTGCTGCAGAAATCGCCGTTCGAGGTCGAGTACCGCATCCGGCGGCATGACGGCGTCCATGTCTGGCACCAGGTGCGCGGCAACGCGGTCCTGGAAAACGACGGCTCGGTCCGCGAGTGGGTCGGCATCTGCGTCGACGTCGACGACAGGAAGCAGGCCGCGGAGCGGCGCGAA
>CAKZHN010000215.1 GCA_936924235.1 uncultured Rhodoplanes sp.
GGATGGTCTGGCTTAGCGCGGTGTGCTCGAGCCACCAGCACAGCGCATCAATCGATTTCATGAAAATTCCAGAGCACGATGCAGCAATCCGCCCGGTGGCTTCAAGGTTGGCATCGTAGCGGGACAATCGAGCGCATGGATAGGGCCAGAAAGGCCCTTGACGGACCGATTCGCAAAATCAAAGCCCCGCCCAACGGGCGGGGCTTCTTCATGATCGACCAGTGCCGGAGCCTCTAATCGCGGCAGCGCCGGACCTTGCGCACCGATCCGTCCGAGCCGCGGATGATCGTGGTGCGGCAGCGCTCGTAGGACCTGTCGTAACCCGAGGTGTAGTAGTCGCGCTCCCGATAGCCGTGATGGTAGCCCGGGCCAACATCGACGCCGACGCCCACGCCGCCAACCCGGCCGCCGACATAGACATCCTCCGCAAGCGCAGGGCTTGCCAGCGTCAGGCCCGCCAGCGCGGTCAGCACAATCAATCCTCTCATGGATGGCTCCTTGTGTTTTCCTCCCACAAGGGAACGTCTTCGCGTGATGCGCGTTCCAGAACTGTGAATTTTTAAGTGCGCGACATTGCATAGGAATCCGGACCTCCGCTGCGCGAAGGCCCGGCGTTATTGGTTGCCTGACGAGCCTATGTCAGTTGGGCCCATACGTGGCCGCGTGTGGACAACCCGCCGGTCATACAGGCGTCGCGCGCCGGTCACGGCTCTCTTGCAAAATCGTCTCACGCGAGACATCGAAGCTCCCTAGATTTTTCGAGCGCGAAATAACGATCGATTTTGTCCCGCCTCGCGCCTTGTCTTCACCAACATCATTTAATTCTGGAGCCTGGCCATGATGACTCGTCGAGCGACGATGGTTCTTTGCGGCGTGCTGGTCAGCATGTCCGCACAAGCCGCAGACCAAACGCAACTCGGTGCCGGCAATGCCCGCGCGGAGACGATCGGGACCGGGTCCCCGCTCGTCAAAACCGCCTTCGATTATCTTACCAACGCCGCCCAGGGGATCAGCGACAGCAACGTCCGCCAGCAGACCCTCGATTCCTTCCAGAGCTCGAACTTCTGCATCCAGCATCGGGCCAACGTCAGCGACAGCGTCAAGAACCAGATCATCAGCACGTTGACTGCGCAGAATCTCGTCAATCCGGCCGACGGTGCGGCGATCACGGGCGGCCTCAAGGCCGGCATCTTCCCGCCGGTCATCGCCGACGGCAACGCCTGCCCGCTGCAGCCGCTCAGCTTCAAGGCGGCGCCCGGCAGCAACTTCGGCGGCCATCATTCCTATCCCGGCGGTCTTGCCGTCCACGAAGCCTTCAACGACCAGAGCTCGGTCAACTTCGCCGACACGTACCGCGGCGAATATGGCCGGCTTGGCGGTCACTCGCTGCCGATCGACAAGGGCATCCGGCGCAGCGGGAGCGTCGACATCAATCAGGACGTGGTGCTCGCCGCGCCGGTCTGGCACGACTGGGCCAAGCGGATGGTGTTCCAGTGGAACGCCGACGGCACCGAGTTCACCGAGCTCAACTTCGGCGGCACCGGCACCAACGACAACAACGGCGCGGCCGGCGATTCCCGCACCGGCGGCCATCACATCCTGAGCATTGCCGAGACCATGGCCCGCGGCCTGCCGCCGGTGCTGGTGATCACCCAGGCTTCGGCCCACTCGGCGCCCACGCTCGGCAACGAATACAAGGTGGTCAACTGGCTGCGCGCCGCCGCGATCATCGCCCAGATCGATCCGATCGCCCAGGGCTACCTGGTGAAGGACGGCAGCGGCAACTACCGGCTGCCGCCGCTCTACGCGCTCGGCGGGGTGAACCTCAATACCAGCGGCCAGACCAACCTGCTGGTCGAGTATCAAATCCACAATCTGTCGGACGCGGATTTCATCAACTCGATCCCGGCGGTCACCGAGGTGCAGGTTCTGCTGCAGAACATTGCGCCGAACTTCGGTTACAATCCCTCCGACACGGCCACCTACAACAACAACTTCCGCAACGTCGTGCTGTCCTACCTCAGCCCCGAGCGGCTGATGATGATCTACGCCAAGCAGGGACTGAGCGCGGTGACGAGCGAGGTCCAGAATCTGCGTCACCTGCACCTGATCTGAGGTTTGCGCTTAGCCTCCGGAAGGATGGCGCGGACCTTGCCAGCAACGAACATTCGGCACCGCCCGGTTCGCGCCGGGCGGTCGCTTTTTGGATGCAGCCTCGCACCAGGCACAAAGAAACCGGGCCTCTGCTCGCGCAGAGGCCCGGGATCAGGATCGCTTGTTGATCGATTGAGCGCCGGCGCTAGCCGCGCGGCCGCGTCCGGATCATGAAGTTGTCGTAGGTGTACTCGGCGACCTGCCACCACAGATAAGCGTCGTTGCGGAAGGCGACCATCGCGTCATAGACCTTCTTGAAGTCGGCATTGGCCGCGGTGGTTTCGGCGTACACCTCGTTCGCGGCCTTCAAGCAGGCTTCCAGCACCGGCTGCGTGAACGGCCGAAGCTGCGCGCCGCCCGCCACGAGCCGGCGCAGCGCCTGCGCGTTGCGCGCGTCGTAGCGTGCGGTCATTTCGATACTGGCGTAGCCCGCAGCCGCGGCGACAACCGCCTGATAATTCTTCGGCAGCGACTCCAGCTTCGCGGTGTTGATCATGAAGTGCAACGCAGCGCTGCCCTCCCACCAACCCGGGTAGTAGTAATACTTCGCGACCTTCTGGAAGCCGAGCTTCTCGTCGTCGTAGGGGCCGACCCACTCGGCGGCGTCGATCGTGCCCTTCTCCAGCGCCGGGTAGATGTCGCCGCCGGCGATCTGCTGCGGCACCACGCCGAGCTTCTGCAGCGTGCGGCCGGCGAGACCGGCAATGCGGAACTTCAGGCCGTTGAGGTCGGAAACCTCCTTGATCTCCTTCCTGAACCAGCCGCCCATCTGCGCGCTGGTGTTGCCGCCGGGAATCGCGGTGACGTTCGATTTCTTGGCGAATTCGTTCATCAGCTTCATGCCTTCGCCATCGTAGAACCAGGCATTCATCTGACGGGTGTTCAGCCCGAACGGCACGGCGCAGAACAGCGCCCAGGTCGGGTCCTTGCCGAAATAGTAATAGGCCGCGGTGTGGCACATCTCGACAGTGCCGGCGGACGTCGCATCGAGCGCCTGCAAGGCGGGCACGATCTCGCCGCCCGCGAAGGTCTGGATCTGCAGCTTGCCGTCGGTCGCCTCCGAGCAGTACTTGGCGAAGGTCTCGGACGCGCCCCACAGCGCGTCGAGCGACTTCGGGAAGCTCGAGGTCAGGCGCCACTTCACCTCGGGCATCGACTGGGCGATGGCCGGCGCGGCGACGGCCGCGGAGGCGGCGAGGCCCAGGCCGCCGGCCTTCAGAAATTCACGACGTTTCATGGCTGTTTCCTCTCTCTTATGCCGCGCCCGGCGCGCGTCGATCCGCAGCGACTGAAGGCCCACGGCGTCTGCCAACGGACTCGTTCTAGCCCACTGACCGAAAAAGGAAACCCCAGGGACCGGGTCCCTGGGGTGGCCTTTAGTCGGGTCTCGGTGAGCTGATTGACTGCCTCAGGTCCGGGTGCGGGCCCGGATCATGAAGGTGTCAAAACCGTACTCGGCAACCTGCCACCACAGATACTGGTCGTTGCGGAACTGCACGAACGGCTCGTAGACCTTCTTGAACTCGGCGTTGGTATTGGCGAGCTCGGTGTAGATTTCGTTGGCCGCCTTGAGCGATGCCTCCATCACCGGCGTCGGGAACGCACGCAATTGCGCGCCGCCCGCGACCAGCCGCTTGAGCGCCGCCGGATTGCTGGAGTCGTACTTCGCCGCCATCGTGCAGTTGGCGACGTGAGAGGCGTGGTGCACGATCGCTTGATAGTGCTTGGGCAGCGAATTCCATTTCGAGGTGTTGATGAAGTTGTGAATGACCGGGCCGCCTTCCCACCAGCCGGGGTAGTAGTAGTACTGCGCGACCTTCTGGAAGCCGAGCTTCTCGTCGTCGTAGGGCCCGACCCATTCGGCGGCATCGAGGGTGCCCTTCTCCAGCGCCGGATAGATGTCGCCACCCGCAAGCTGCTGCGCCACAAGCCCGAGCTTGGCGAGGATGCGGCCGGCAAAGCCGCCGATCCGCATCTTCAGGCCGTTCATGTCGGAGACCTCCTTGATCTCCTTCCTGAACCAGCCGCCCATCTGCGCGCCGGTGTTGCCGGCCGGAATCGCATAGATGTTGTACTTCTTGTAGAACTCGTTGAGCAGTTCGTTGCCGCCAGCGGTGAACAGCCAGGCGTCCATCATGCGCTTGTTCATGCCGAACGGCAGCGCCGTGCCGAAGGTGAACGTCGGGTCCTT
>CAKZHN010000216.1 GCA_936924235.1 uncultured Rhodoplanes sp.
GCCGTGCTTGATCAGCCCGCCGTACTCCTGGTCGGTGCCGGGCAGGAAGCCCGGCACGTCGACGAACGTCACGATCGGGATGTTGAAGGCGTCGCAGAAGCGCACGAAGCGCGCGGCCTTGCGCGAGGCGTCGCTGTCGAGCACGCCGGCCAGCACCATCGGCTGGTTGGCGACGAAGCCCACGGTGTGGCCGGCGATGCGGCCGAAGCCCGTGACGATGTTGCCGGCGAAGCTTTGCGAGAGCTCGAAGAAATCGCCCTCGTCCACCACCTTGGTGATCAGCTCCTTGATGTCGTAGGGCTTGTTCGGATTGTCGGGAACGAGCGTGTCGAGCGAGCGATCCTCGCGGCCGGCGTCATCGTAGCTCGGCCATTCCGGCGCGCCGGCCTCGAAGCTCGACGGCAGGAAGTCGATCAGGCGACGCATCTGCAGCAGGCATTCGAGGTCGTTGTCATAGGCGCCGTCGGCGATCGAGGATTTCGTGGTGTGCACGCTCGCGCCGCCGAGCTCCTCGGCGGTGACCACCTCGTTGGTCACGGTCTTCACCACGTCGGGGCCGGTGACGAACATGTAGCTGGTGTCGCGCACCATGAAGATGAAATCGGTCATGGCCGGCGAATAGACGTCGCCGCCGGCGCACGGGCCCATGATGACGCTGATCTGCGGGATGACGCCCGACGCGATGACGTTGCGCTTGAACACCTCGCCGTAGCCGCCGAGCGAAGCGACGCCCTCCTGGATGCGGGCGCCGCCGGCGTCGAACAGGCCGATGATCGGGGCGCGGGCCCGCATCGCGGCGTCCTGCACCTTGATGATCTTCTGCGCGTGGGTCTCCGACAGCGAGCCGCCGAACACCGTGAAGTCCTTGGCGAACACGAACACGGTGCGGCCGTTCACGGTGCCCCAGCCGGTGACCACGCCGTCGCCCGGGATCCGCGATTTTTCCATACCGAAGTCGATGGAGCGGTGCTCGACAAACATGTCGAACTCCTCGAACGAGCCCTTGTCCATCAGGAGCTCGATGCGCTCGCGGGCGGTGAGCTTGCCGCGCTTGTGCTGCGCCTCGATGCGGGTCTCTCCGCCGCCCAGCCGGGCCTGGCCGCGGCGCTGCTCCAGCCTGTCGAGGATGTCTTTCATCGAGAAACCCGCCCTTTTTCTTCTTGAACTCAGGCAAGAGGCATACCACGGCAGACGGCCGGAGGGGGTCCCGGGGCCTGAAATATGGCCGCCCAGGCGCGGGTTGCCGAACCGGGGCGCGTCGGGCATGAACCGGCCCATGACCGGCCCAACCACCCCCGAAACCGCCGCCGACCCGCTCCAGGAGGCGCTCGCCCTGCACCGGCAGGGCAAGCACGACCTCGCCATGCAGCGCTACGTGGCGATCCTGGAGCGCGACCCGAACAACACCGATGCGCTCTATTACATCGCCGTGCTGGCCATCCAGGAAGGCCAGATCGACGAGGGCATCAAGGTGATCGGCCGGGCGCTCGAAGTTGGCAAGCCGCAGGCCCGGCTCTTCAACCTGCTCGGCCAGGCGCACCTGAGGAAGAACCAGGACGAGGACGCGCTGTCCGCGTTCGGCCGGGCCATCGAGACCGACGCCGCCTTCGCCGACGCCTACGGCAACCGCGGCACCTTGCTGGCCGAGATGAAGCGGCTGCCCGAAGCGCTGGCGGACTTCGACAAGGCGCTGGCGCTGCGGCCCGACAATCCCACCGACCTCTGCAACCGCGCCGGCGTGCTCTCGGACCTGGGCCGCCTCGACGAAGCGCTGATGGGCTTCGATCGCGCGCTGACCCTCATGCCGCAGCTTGCGCCGGCCTTCTACAACCGCGCCGAGATCAAGATGAAGCTCGGCCGGCTCAACGATGCGGTGGCCGACTACGACCGCGCTATCGCGATCTTTCCGAACATGGCCGGCGCGCATTCCAACCGCGGGCTGACGCTGAAGGCCCTGGGCCGCCTCGACGACGCGCGGGCGAGCATCGAGCGGGCGCTTGCGATCGATCCCAACAACGTGGAAGCCATCGCCAATCGCGGCAACGTGTCCTACGAACAGGGCCGGCTCGACGACGCCATCGCCGATTACGACCGCGCGCTGAAGATGCGTCCGGATTTCGCCGAGGCGAACCACGGCCGCGCGCTCACGAGCCTCACGCAGGGCGACTGGGAAACGGGCTTCCGGCTCTACGATTATCGCGACCGGCTGAAGCAGCCGGCGCATCCATCCCTGCCCCATCCGCGCTTCACCGGCGACGTCGTGAAGGGCGAGCGGCTGCTGCTCCTGTGCGAGCAGGGCCTTGGCGACATGATCCAGTTCAGCCGCTTCGCGCCGCTTCTCGCCAAGAAGGGCGCCGACGTGACCGTGCTGGCGCCGGCGCCGATGCGGCGGCTGTTGTCGTCGCTCGACGGCGTCACGGTCGCCGGGGTGGAAGACGCGCCGCCGGTCAACGGCCATCCGGTGCGCTGGCTGCCGCTGATGAGCGCGCCTGGCGTGATGGGCGTGCGGCCCGACAAGGTGCCGGCGTCAGCGCCCTATCTCGCGGCGGAGCAGGCCCTGATCGACCAATGGGCGGCCTGGCTCGGCAGCGAAGGCCTGAAGATCGGCATCAACTGGGGGCTCGGCTCGGCGCGCGACTGGTTCGGGCGGCAGCGCGACGTCCCGCTCGCCGCGTTTGCGCCGCTGGCGGATATCCCAGGCGTGCGGCTGGTGTCGCTGCAGCAGGGCCCGCCGCTCAACCAGATCGCCGGTGCGCCGTTCGGCGCGCGGATCGAGCAGCCCGGCGACGATTTCGACACCGGCCCCGATGCGTTCGCCGACACCGCGGCGCTGATGATGAGCCTCGACCTGGTCGTGACCTGCGACACTTCGATCGCGCATCTCGCAGGCGCCTTGGGCCGCCCGGTGTTCACTGCGCTGCCATCGGTCGCCGACTGGCGCTGGCTCCAAGGCCGCGACGACACGCCGTGGTATCCGACGATGAAGCTTTACCGGCAGAGCGCGCCCGGCGACTGGCGCGAGCCGTTCGAGCGGATCACGGCGGCGGTGCAAGGGATGGCGAAGCGCTAAAAGCCTGATCCACTTAAATTGAAATTGCAGAATTTGTGGCCCTGGGCCCCCGCTTCCGCGGGGCCCCAGTCCTGCACAAGTCGATTCGATGATGTTGAATCGTACTCTAGCCGTCGGTGAAGCGGCAGACAGCTTTCAGCGCCTTCCACTCCGCGTCGGTCAGCAGCGCCGGCCCGGTGACGGGACGGTCGGTCTTCTTCATGATCTCGAGGCGATCTTCCGTGAGCGGATGGCTCGCG
>CAKZHN010000217.1 GCA_936924235.1 uncultured Rhodoplanes sp.
CTCTTCCGATCTGCTGCTCTACGTGCTGCGCAATGATCTCGGGCTCAACGGCGCCAAATTCGGCTGCGGGCTTGGTCAGTGCGGCGCCTGCACGGTGCTCGTCGACGGCGCTGCGTCACGATCTTGCGTCATGCCGATCGGTGCGCTGACGCAATCCGAGATCATCACGCTCGAAGGTCTCGGGACGCTTGAGCACCCCCACCCGCTGCAGTCTGCTTTCGTGGGGGAGCAGGCGGCGCAGTGCGGCTACTGCATCGCCGGCATGATCATGATGGCCAAGGCGATTCTCGACCGCAACCCACACCCGAGCGAGGACGACGTCCGGCTCGGACTGACCGGCAATCTCTGTCGCTGCGGGGTCCATAACCGGATCGTTGGCGCGATTCTCAAAGCGGCGCAGGCGATGGGGCGAAGTTGACGAGGATGAATCAGGGGGTATCACGATGAACAATTGCGTTTCGAAAGTTTTCGGCGTGCTCAGCGTTCTCGCCGCCCTGACCTTTCCGGCCGCTCCGGGAAACGCCGCCGAAGCCCAGACCGTCCTCGGCGGCAAGCTGGTGGTTTGTGGCGTATGCCACGGTGTGAACGGCCTGCCGAAGCTGGAGGGCGTTCCAATCATCTGGGGTCTGCAGGAAAATTATGTCTTGAAGCAACTTCGTGAATTCCGGCACGGAGATCGCGCCAGCGACACCATGAAGAAGGTCGCCGTAACCCTCACCGAGGACGAGGTGGCGCCAGCAGCGGCTCACTTCGCGACAAAGCAGTGGCCGGGACCCGCAAACGCCTCGTCCGCCGCGCCGTCCCCCATGATGGCGATATGCGAGGCCTGTCATCAGCAAAAGCTGGTTGGTGGCGTAGCGGCACCGCGGCTCGCGGGTCAAAAGTACGATTACCTGGTCGAGTCGATGCGGCGCTTTGCGGAAGGCGAGCGAAAGAACAGCCCCGAAATGAGCAGCCTCATGCAGGCGATTCCGGCGTCCGACCGTGAGGCGATGGCGCGTTACATCTCAGGCCTCTGACCGGGCGCAACGCAACCTCCCCAAAGTCACAATCCTTAAGGAACACACGATGCGCGATCTCATGCGTTCCCTGTCAGTTGCTTTCGTGCTGGGCTTGTTTGTTGCGAGTCCTGTTTCTGCGGCTGAGAATTCCAAGCAGCATCGAGTTGCAATGCATGTGGATCAGAATGATCCCGATGTGATGAATCTCGCGCTCAACAATGCCAAGAACGTCATCGATCACTATCAAAGCCGCGGCGAAGATATCGTTATTGAGATCGTGGCTTACAGCGGCGGTCTTCACATGTTGCGATCGGATACTTCCCAGGTAAAAGACCGCATCAAGGAAATGGTCGGGAAATACTCCACCAGGATAAAATTCGCTGCTTGCAACAACACAATCCAGGGAATGGAAAAGCGTGAAGGGCACGCCATTTCCATAATCCCGGAGGCCACTATTGTTTCGGCAGGAGTTGTGGAACTTGTGGAACTGCAGGAGCAAGGATGGAGCTATATACGGCCATGATGCTCTACGCACGCGCCGACGAGGCGATCGGATAACCGGCGTTTTGTCGCGGTGCACGAGTCCGGTTGTGGCACAAGCAGACATCAATCGAGGTCCGCTCTTGGGCCGCGCGGTTTCTCGTGCTTCGGCGATCGGCGGACAAGATCACCCGCTGACCCTCTTTGCTGAGTTTCGCCGATCCACTCGACGTCTGCAGTGTCGCGCCTGAATTTTCGGCGAGGGTAGCGCTCTCGTGTTCGCCTTTAAATAATTCTCGAAGGGCGCGAGCCATCGCCGGTGGTATGTGGTCGAAGAAGACCTTCACGCTGCCAACAGTCGTGGGCTCGGCGCTTCGCGCCTCAGCCCACCCTACGAACGATTGCGAACTAAGGTGTAGCGAACGACTAGACCAGCGCCGGCTCGCGCTTCGTCGCGGCCTTCGCCGGAGCCGGGTCTTTCAACCCGAGAATGCGGCGCGCGTTCGTATAGAACAGCTTCTGCTTGTCGGCGTCGCTGAGGCTGACGTCTTCCAGAAGCTTCAGGCACGGCGCCGGATCCCAGCACGGATAGTCGGTGCCGTACATCACGTTGTCGATGCCGTAATAGTCGATCGCGAACTGCATGCCGGCGCTGTGCGGCGACACCGTGTCGGTGTACATCCGCTTGAGATACTCGCTCACCGGCCGCGGCAGCTTGGCGGCCTTGGAGTTCTTATCCATGCGGCCGGACTGATAGGGCAGCGCGCCGCCGGTGTGCGACATCACCACCTTCAGGTTGGGGTGGCGCTCCATGGTGCCGGAGAGAATGAGCCGCATCGCGGCGGTGCTCACCTCGATGACGCGGCCGAGGCTGAGATGCAGCGCGCCGCCGTAGCCGTCCGACAGCATGTCCTGGAAGATCACGTCGGTCGGATGCAGGAACAGCGGCAGGCCGAGCTTCTCGACATGGGCGTAGAACGGCTGCAGCCGCTCGGCGTCGATGCGCGCGTCAGGGCCGACGCTGCCCGGCAGGTTCACGCCCATCAGGCCGAGGTGATTGACGGCGTCGTACAGCAAC
>CAKZHN010000218.1 GCA_936924235.1 uncultured Rhodoplanes sp.
GGTGTCCCTTTATCTTTGTGCTCTTTCGCCTTCGCATTGAGCATTTTTGTATAACCGGGTCTGTCTGCCGGCCTTCTATATCGCCGGTTTTGATCCGGGAGTTGCGGCCGGATATCGGCGTTCCCATCAGCGCACCGGCCCGTCCCACTGCAATCGCGCAGCTTGCTTGGTTGCGGTTTGGATGGTTGCGCTAGCCTGTTATGGCTCGGAGCGTTTCCTAATGCTCAATGCCATTCTTGAGCGCGATCCTCGCCAGAGCGGACTTGGATCGTTTAGCGGCCCGCAGGTTCCGGCTTTCTTTGCTTACGAGGAGCTTCGGCTTGAGCCGCAAACCACGGCACATCCAGGTACTGCGGCTTCGTAGAGAATCCGGGCGGATGTATTTACCCGGTAGCACGCTCGCGCAATTCGCGAGGGGTGATAACAAAACGAGCGCGGAACTGCCGGTTAAAATTTCCCACGTCACCGAACCCCGCGGTGAAGGCAATCTCGCTTATATTCACAGTCCGGTGGCTTGCGCTTATCAACAAGCGACGTGCGTGTTGCAACCGCAGTTCGAGAATCCGCTCCACAAACGTCTCGCCGGACGCACGCAAAAGATATTGGATGTGGCGGGTCGATGCCCCGAACTGACGAGCCAGATCCTCCAATCCAAATTCAGGATTTCGATAATTCGCACGGATGATCTTGATGATGTCGCGAAGCTGGCCCGCCTGGTCGCCGCCCAACCTGGCGAGGCGCAGCATAGAATATTCGTAGCCAATCATCATCGAGATCAAATCGGCGAGTGTGTGATCAATGTGCTCCGACAGGAGAGGGTCCGTGTTCGGCTGGTCGGCTTTCAACAAAAGTTCGGCATACTGCGTGAGGTGGCGCAGCGCGGGGTTTTCGGGGCTAAACCCTCGGCCGAGAACATGCTCAGCTCCGGGGCAAATGTCGAGGAGCAGGCTGCGCGGCATGCCGAGAAACAACCAGCTACTGAAATCCTCGGCCTCAACAATGCCGGGCTCACCGTTGGTGCAGAGTACAGCGCCGCCCGATCTCAGTACGACGTCTTGCCCCACTTGCGTGTGAGCAAGCGGAGCGAGCCCTGTGTTGATGCCGATGACGAAATCGTCGTTTGGTGCGCGGGCCACGGCCTTGGCCGTTCGAGCGAAGCTTGCCATCGAACCGTTGAAGCGACCGAGATGAAACCGGCCAGAGAGAGCAGCGATTAAATCCACCTTGAACGGATGACCCTTAAGGTGATTGAGCTCAACGTCCGTGTAAAATGCCGAAAGAAAGCGATGAAATTCCTCAACGCGATCCTTTTCGTTGAGTGACTTCGGCAGCTCCGCGGTTGCGAACCTGAGTTTGAACATGTCGCCCAGTCCAATTTACATCACGAGTCGCGTTCTGCCTATTCGCGTTGCGCCAAAGGCGAAGAGTTTATTCGCAAAAGAGCAAGACAGTTTATTTGCACGACTGCTAACGGTCATGAATGAAATCTAACGATCATGGACATGCAACGGTGCATGTGTCGAATGACATGCCGTTCGTGATTTCCGTTTAGGCATTGCTATTTTCGCGGCCGGTTTGGAAGCCGCTTCGATTGAGGTGTTGCGATGACTCTACCGATATTTGATGACGATGATATTGTCAGGGAACTCCGGACAAACTGGGGTGGGACGGAACAGGGCGGCGAATTCCATTGGCCGACAAACTTCCTCACCTATGAGCTCGGCACTCGCCAGACTTTCGTAAACGGCGACGCCGACGAAGAAGATGGCTACGTGCCGATGACGCTCGCGCAGCCGCAATTGGCGCGCGACGCCTTCGCCGCGTGGAGCGATGTCGCAGCGCTTACCTTCGCAGAAGTCGTTCCGGCAGATCCGAATGGTGACAATAACGCGTCTCAGCTCGCAAACATTTCACTGGGCTACTCAAGCACGACAACGAACAACGGCACCTACGAGTTGCCGTCCGTGACACCCTCCGATGGCAATCATCATGCTCAATACGAGCTTGAGCGTGCGCAGGTTTGGTTGAGCAGTGACCCGAACGCTTGGCCGGACCAGCAGGCCAGTGTGATTGCATACAACAATTACGGCTTCCTCGCGATGGAGCATGAGATTGGCCACGCCCTCGGCTTGTCTCATCCTGGGCCCTATGATGCATCGCAGGGCAGCCCCAGCTATGACACCGATGCCGTGTTCGCCCAGGACAATCGCCAATACACGATCATGTCCTATTTCGGCTTCGAACAGTCTGGGATGCTCGGGTGGACTCAAGACGGAACTGATCCCACCAGCAATGGTGACGGCGCGTTCTATTCGGCCACGCCAGCCCTCTACGACATCCTCGCCATTCAAAGTATCTATGGCGCGAATTATGCGACCCGCTCCGGGGACACCACCTACGGCTTCTTCAGCAATGCAGGATGGGACTACTACAATTTCGCAAAGACGACGACGCCGGTTTTCACGATCTGGGATGGTGGAGGCCACGACACACTCAATGCGTCTCAATACACGATGGGCCAGCGGATCGATCTGAACTCCGGGACGTTTTCGGATATCGGCGGTCTGAAGGACAATATCGCGATCGCATTCACCGTAACCATCGAAGATGCCGTCGGCGGCTCCGGCAATGATATCATCGGCGGAAATCCAGCCGACAATACGCTCACCGGGAATGGCGGCAATGATACCTTGCGTGGATTCGTTGGTAACGACACGCTCGACGGCGGTGTCGGGAACGACGTCCTGGATGGTGGCGACGGCGATGATACCATCTACACCGGCAGCGGTAACGACACGATCATTTATCGTTCGGGCGACGATGCGGACGAGGTGAAAGACTTTCAGCGTGGGGCTGACCGGATCAATATCAAGGCGGTTAAAGACGTCCATGATTTCGAAAGTCTGCTGCTCCATGCCACGCAAGTCGGGCCTAATGTCGTTGTCGCATTCAATCAAACCGATCGGATCGTCCTGGATAACTTGGCGCTCGATCAACTCGGGCCCGAAGACTTTACCTTTTCCGCGGGACCGTCCAAGGGTATCGGCGATTTCGCAGTAACAACTGATCCACGCGTCGTGCCGGCTGCCCTAGGGGACGGGCAATTTTTGCTCATTCACTTTTCGCCGGCCGCGCACGCCATCCTTGGCGATGTCTATGCAGCCAATGGTCTTTTTCAGACCACATTCCAGATCAACAGCACGGATCTTGGGCCTAGTGACGATCCGACAAGCTCCCACGCATCGCTTGGCACCTTTCAGCCGTTCGCCACGACGCTAGGCAACGGAGACGTTGTGGTGGTGTGGTCGTCTCACGATGGCCAAGACGGTGGTGTCGCTTCGATCCGCGCCCGCATCTTCGATAGTCACGGCGTTGCACTGAGCAGCGACTTTCTCGTCACGTCTCGGCCAATCGATACGCAGCGCATCGCCATGGATGTGCGGCCATTCGGTGCGGGCTTTGTCGTGAGCTGGGGGGACTACGCGGGGACGGAACCCTACCAATCGCATCAACAACGCTTCACAGCCAACGGCGCGAAGATCGGAGGCGAGGGCGCCGATGGATACACCCATTCGGCGTCGGAATATCAGCTTCGAAACCACAAGCTGGTCGATTTTGGAGTTGTGGAGACGGCGGACAACTCCGGGGAATTCCATCTCCACGCAGGCAATGCCACGCCGGGCGGTGCGCTAAATCTGCCGATCCTCGATTCGCAGCCGACCGTCTACCCGGCCGATGTCGATGTCGCCCAGCTCAGCGACGGTCGCTTGGTGTTCGTTTTCCCGGGGCCTTCCGCGACATTCTATCAGCCAAGCGGTTTGCTGACCGGCACCATCGCGGGCACCAGCGCGATCATTATTGATACGGATTTCACCAGTCTGACGATCCCCGGAACGGCAAACGACGATCACCTCGTCGGTTCCTTGGGGCACGACTGGATATCGGGTTTTGGCGGCGACGATCTGATTGAAGGCCGGGCCGGCGCAGACCGGCTCGACGGGGGTGAAGGGTCGGACACGGTCTCTTATGCTCAATCCCTCGCCCCTGTCACAGTGTCCCTGGCGAATGCAGGTGCCCAAGCGAGCAAGGGCGATGCCGCAGGCGACGTTTTGATCAGCATCGAAAATCTTATCGGGAGCTCATACGGCGATCAGCTGACCGGTGATGACGACAACAACAGCCTGAGTGGCGGGTTCGGAGACGACATCATTCACGGCGGGCAAGGAGACGACGTCCTACACGGCGACGCCGGCAATGATGTTCTTTATCTCGAGGGTGCGGGAAAGGCTTTTGGCGATGACGGTGCCGACCAGCTTTTTGCAGGTTCGACCGCGGGCATCACGCTCGATGGTGGGGGCGGAAATGACCTGCTCTTTGTTGACGGCGGCGATGGCGATCTATTGCTGGGCGGCGTCGGCAACGACCACCTGACCGTCCATGGTGGAAGCAACAACCAACTCTATGGCGGGGACGGCAATGACACGCTTGAGGTCATAGGAGCCGGCGGATTAAAGGGAGGCAACATCCTCCATGGGGAAGCTGGCAACGATACGCTCAGTACCGAGGGTGTCGGCGACATACTCTTCGGGGGTGACGGCAATGACACCCTGAGCGGCAGCGATTTCGGAAGCATCCTCTATGGTGAAACAGGCAACGACAAGCTCAACGGCGGCGCTGCGGGCGACTTCCTCTACGGGGGGGACGGCAACGACGTACTTCACGGTGGGGGCGGTGACGACACGCTTGTCGACGATCTCCTGCTTGCCGGAAACGATCACCTCTATGGTGATGGTGGCGATGATATTTTGATCAGTTGGGCAGGGGCCGATACCCTCGACGGGGGCGTTGGCTACGACCGAGCGGTTATCCACCGCGAAACGGCCACTGGTCCGCTTAGTCTCACAATGTCTGACGTCGCCGTGCCCGCCAAGATCTTCGGCGATGGCACAACCCTCGTGAACGTGGAAACCATCGAGCTTTATGCCGGCTCGGCCGGAGACCACATCACCACCCTTGCCGGCGACGATGAAATCCACGGTGGGGACGGCAAGGACATCATCCACGGTGGGGGCGGGGACGACAACCTGTTCGGCGACGCTGGCGACGACACTCTCTACGGTGACGATGGGAATGAACACCTCGATGGTGGCGCAGGCGCTGATCACATGTATGGCGGTTCGGGCGACGACCTTTACATCGTCGACGATCCCGGAGATCGCGTCTATGAGAGCGTCGGCGGCGGTGTCGACCGGGTTCAGGCTTCTGTTGACTTCACGCTGACCCCCGGTCAGGAGATCGAATTTCTCCTCAGTGGAAACATCTTTGTTGGTCTCAAGCTCTCCGGAAACGAGTTCGCCAACCGCATCGAGGGAGGAATTGCCAACGACACGTTGCATGGCAATGCGGGCGACGACATTCTCGTCGGTGGCGGCGGCGCAGACATCCTCGTGGGAGGTGAGGGGGCGGACCGTTTCGTCTACAAAGCGGTTTCCGACAGTTACGCTTTCGCCCCGTTACGCGATCGCATCGTCGATTTTCAGGAGGGAGTGGACAAGATCGATCTCTCGAGCATTGACTCAAATCCGCTTACGCCCGCCGACGACGCGTTTCACTTCGTCGGTCTGAATCCGCTGGCCCAAGCAGGTGACCTCAACGTCAGCTATGTTGGGGCAAATACTCTCATCTCAGCGGACGTGAATGGGGATTCGGCCGCCGATTTTCAGCTGCAGCTGATCGGGCACCATAATCTTTCGAGCGCCGACTTCATTCTCTGATAGGCAGCAGCCTGAGCGCTAGCAGGGCATCCGCCGGCATAGCTTCCGTACATCGTCCGGCGCCAGACCACGCGAGCACCGCTTTCACCAGCACCGCGGAGAAACGGACGGTGCTTACCGGGAGCCTGTGCCTTGGAATGGCGGGGTAGAAGATGAGCCGGTGCTGCTGCCCGACGATTCGCCGCCTCGTGGCGTCGTGCCGGTCGAGCTTCCACCGCCAGCAGCTGAGTTCTGGCGCGAGTTCGTATTCATCTGACCATTGGTCTGGCCATTGCCGGACGATGTACCACTCGACACGCCTGACAATCCGCTTGACCCGCTCGATCCACCACTGCCTGAACCACCACCAGCGCCGCCTTCACCTCCGCCTCCACCTCCACGCGGATTTCGCCGCGGCCAGGCTGCCGCGAGCTGCGGTCGGCGATCGAGCGCGTCGGCGCCTTTGCCGGTCTCGGCTTCCGGGCCTTGCCGGGGCCCTCTCGCGCGCCTGTATCGGCTCAATCGAAAGACCCCTCGCCACGGGGGAGCGAGGGGTCTAGGCGGGTAACGGGCAGACCTGACCCACTGCCCACGCAGCACATCAAAGGTTAATTCGATTCTCCCGCCAGCGCTTTATCGAATGCCACACGACTGAATGACGGAACAGTACCCTGTGGATGCCGAAATGCTCAGGGCTGTGCGCCTCGGTTTGGCGGCAGCTAGCACCGGCCCCCGACAGGCGGGGTAATCTGTGGCCAGCGGAGAAACCAACAATACGTCAAGCACTCTCGGCGAGACCGAATGGGTTCTCGACCTAGCAAGCCTCACGCGCAAGCCTTGGGGCCCTGAACTTCCATGGGCCCCAAGGTTTCTGCTTCGCGTCCCGCCTAAACC
>CAKZHN010000219.1 GCA_936924235.1 uncultured Rhodoplanes sp.
CGCTCAATGGGCTATCTGTTGGCGGTGACCGATACCACGCATCAGGATGCGCTGACCCATCTGTCCGCTGCGGAAACGCGGCTGTCGGAGGTTCTGGCGCGGCCGAAGCGGATCGCACTCGGCTGCATCGTGGTGCTCACGGCGCTCGGCTGGCTGGCGCGGGCGTTGATGGCGACCGACGGCTTGCCGGGCTGGAGCGCATTGTGCCGGCCGATCATCGGGAGCCCCTGGGAGGCGTTTGCCGTCGCGCTGCCGATGTGGGCCGCGATGACGCTCGCGATGATGCTGCCGACCGCGGGACCGATGATCCTGACCTATGCCGAGATCGCCGACACCGCGGCGCGCAAGGGCGAGCCCGTGGTGTCGCCGCTGGTGCTGAGCGCGGGCTACATCGCCGTGTGGTTCGGCTTTGCGATCGTCGCTGCGGCGCTGCAATGGACACTGGCGCGTGCGGGCTTGCTGGAGGCCGGACGCACGGCCGGCGTGCTCAGCGGTGCGCTGTTCGTTGCCGCGGGCCTCTATCAGTTTTCCGCGCTCAAGCAATCCTGCCTGACGCAATGCCAGCGGCCGTTTCCGTTCTTCTTTTCGAACTGGACTGAGCAGCCGGCCGGCGTGTTCCGGCTCGGCCTGCGGCAGGGCCTGTACTGCCTCGGTTGCTGCTGGGCGATGATGCTCGTGATGTTCGCGGTCGGCACCATGAACGTGGTGTGGATGGCCGTGCTGGGCGTGCTGATGACGATCGAGAAGCTCTCGACCACGGCGCGCTTCAGCCGGGCCGTCGGCGTGGTTTTTGTCGTTGCAGGCGTCGCCATGGCGGCGTGGTCTTTCGTGTAGGGTGGCGTGATGGATTTGAACGAACAGCTTCGCGTGTCGGACCCCTGGGCGATCAAGGGCGAGCTGACACTCTCGTGCAATTGCGAGGTCTTCTGTCCCTGCGTGCTGTCGCTCGGCCAGTCGGCGCCGACCGAGGGCTATTGCCTGACCTGGGCGGCGGTGCGCATTGATGAGGGCCACTTCGGCGAGACCGATCTCTCAGGCGTGAAATTCGGCTTCATGGCGGAAATCCCCGGCAAGCTCGGCCGCGGCAACTGGACCGTGGCGCTGTTCGTCGACGACAAGGCCTCGGCGCAGGCCGCCAAGGCGCTGACCTGGATCATGACCGGCCGGGCCGGCGGCTCCACGGGCCTGCTGAAGATCCTCGCCGGCTCGTTCCTTGGCGTGCGGCAGGTGCCGATCGAGTACGACACCAAGGGCGACACCCGGATCATCAAGATCGAGAAGATCGTCGACGGCGCCATCACGCCGGTGCGCGGCAAGGACAAGGGCCCGGTCGTGATCACCAACAGCCAGTACTGGATCGCGCCCGATATCCTGGTCTCCCGTGCCGACAAGTCGCGCTTCCGGCTGTTCGGCCGCAACTGGAATTTCGAGGGCCGCTCGGCGGAAATCTGCCAGCTCGATTGGGGCAATCAACAGCACTGATTGCGCAGGCTTCCGCCGTCCCGGGCCCAGCGCTACAAGGATCGCCGTGGGCGCTCTGGCATTCTCGGTTCATATCTTCACCGCCTGCGGCGCGGGCTTCGCGCTGCTCGCGATGGTGGCTGCGGTTGCGCACGACTGGACCATGATGTTCGTGTGGCTCGGCGTGGCGCTGATCATTGACGGCGTCGACGGCTCGCTGGCGCGTGCGGTCGATACGCCCGGCAACGCGCCGCGCTGGTCGGGCGACGTGCTCGACCTGGTGGTCGATTTCACCACCTATGTGTTCGTGCCGACCTACGCGATCGTGGCCGCCGGCCTGATGCCGGAGCTCTGGGCCCTAGCGATGGGCTTCGTCATCACGGTCACGGCGGCGCTCTACTTTGCCGACGGCAACATGAAATCCGACGACAACCACTTCGTCGGCTTTCCGGGGGTCTGGAACCTGGTCGCGTTCTATCTGCTGCTGATGCGGCCTTCGGCCTGGATCACGATCGCGATCATCACGCTGTTCGCCGTGCTGACCTTCGTGCCAATCAAGTTCGTGCATCCGGTCCGGGTGCGCCGGCTGCGCTGGCTCAACATGGCGGCGCTGCTGGCGTGGTCGGCGCTGGCGCTGCTGGCCCTGGTGCAGGGGCTGACGCCGCAACCGTGGGTGAGTGCGGCATTATGCCTGATCGCCGTCTATTTCCTCCTCGCTGGCCTCGTTCCGGGCCGCGCAGCCGCTACATAAGCCGCCATGCTCGAACTCCTCACCGACTGGAACGCCTGGGCGGCACTGGCAACCCTGACGGCGCTCGAGATCGTCCTGGGCATCGACAACATCGTCTTCATCTCGATCCTGGTGTCGCGCTGCTCGCCGAAGGACGCGTTGCGCGCCCGCCAGATCGGCATGTTGCTGGCCTTCGTCTTCCGCGTGGCGATGCTGTTCATGCTGGGCTGGCTGATGCGAATGACCTATCCGCTGTTCACGGTGGCCGGCATCGCCATTTCCTGGCGCGACATCATCCTGATCGGCGGTGGCCTGTTCCTGATCGCGAAAGCCACGCATGAGATTCACGGCGAGGTCGACCCGCACGAAACAGAGGTGAAAGAGGGGAGCGTGGCGGCGCAATCCTTCACACTGGTGGTGATCCAGCTCGTCGCGGTCGATCTCGTGTTCTCGCTCGATTCCATCCTCACGGCGATCGGCATGGTCGACCGCGTCGAGATCATGATCGCCGCGATTGTGATCGCCATGCTGGTGATGTACCTCGCCTCGGGTCCGGTCGCGGCGTTCATCGCCGAGCATCCCACCACCAAGATGCTGGCGCTCGCCTTCCTGGTCATGATCGGCGTGGCGCTGGTCGCCGAAGGTTTCGACTTCCACATCCCGCGCGGCTACATTTACTTCGCCATGGGCTTTGCCGGTGCGGTCGAGGCCTTCAACGTGATGGCGCGCCGCAGGCGGCGCCGCCGTCCATAGTCGTGCGGGGAACCGAATGCCTGTCCTGCTGATCACCGGCGCCGGCCGGGGCATTGGAGCCGCGACCGCCAGGCTTGCCGCGGCGCGCGGCTATGACGTCGCCGTCAGCTACAAGACCGACGCGAAATCCGCGGCCGACGTTGTCGCCGCCGTGAAACAGCAGGGCCGCAAGGCGGTTGCTATCAAGGCCGACATGGGCTCGGAGGCCGACGTCGAGCGGATGTTCAAGGAGGCCGATACGCTCGGGCGGCTGTCCCACTTCGTCTACAACGCCGGCATTCCCGGCACCGCAGGACGGCTGGAGTCCGCCGCGCCCGCGATGATGCGCGAGGTGATCGAGGTCAATGTGCTCGGCGCGCTGTGGGCGATGCAGCACGCCGTCCGCCGGATGTCGGTGAAGCACGGCGGGCAGGGCGGCGCGGTGGTGCTGCTGTCGTCGGTCGCGGCCGATATCGGCGGGCCCAACGAATACGTCTGGTACGCGGCCTCCAAGGGCGCCATCGAGTCGATGACCTACGGGCTCAGCAAGGAGCTCGCCGGCGATCACATCCGCGTCAATTGCGTTTCGCCGGGCGCCAGCGAGACCCGCATCCACGCGGATGCCGGCACGCCCGAGAAGCTCGCCAAGGTGGCGCCGATGATCCCGATGGGCCGGGTCGGCAAGCCGGAAGAAAGCGCCGAAGGCATCCTGTTCCTGCTCTCGGACGCCGCCTCCTACATCAGCGGCACGGTGCTGCGGGTCGCCGGCGGCCGGTAGGCCTCGTCAATCCCTTGCGCGGGATTTGCGCCCTCTTATGATCCCGCCTCGATGAAACGCGCGCATGGCGTTGCGTGCCTAAAAGGGAGTGAAACCATGACCGCAGCAGTCCGGGTGCATAAGCACGGTGGCCCCGAAGTCCTGACCTACGAGCAGATCGAGATCGGCGCGCCGGGGCCGGGCCAGATCAAGCTCAAGCAGCACGCGGCGGGCGTGAACTACATCGACACCTACTTCCGCATGGGCATGTATCCGTCGCCGGTAGGCCTCCCGTTCGTGTCCGGCAACGAGGGCGCGGGCGAGGTGATCGCGGTCGGCCCCAACGTGACCGATCTCAAGGTCGGCGATCGCGTGGCTTACGTGGTGGCGCTCGGCGCCTATGCCGAAGAGCGGCTGATGCCGGCCGACCGGGCGGTGAAGATTCCCGACGGCATCACCTACGAGCAGGCCGCCGCGATGATGCTCAAGGGCATGACCGCCGAGTATCTCCTTCGCCGGACCTACAAGGTGCAGAAGGGCGACAACATTCTGGTGCATGCTGCGGCCGGCGGTGTCGGCCTGATCCTCTGCCAGTGGGGCAAGGCGCTCGGCGCCACCGTCATCGGCACCGTGGGCACCGAGGACAAGGGCAAGCTCGCGATGGCGAACGGCTGCGACCACATCATCTACTACCGCAAGGAAGACTTCCCGACCCGGGTCAAGGAGATCACCAAGGGCGAACTCTGCGCCGTGGTCTATGACGGCATCGGCAAGACCACGTTCCCGGCCTCGCTCGACTGCCTGCGTCCGCTCGGCATGTTCGCAAGCTTCGGCAGCGCGTCCGGCCAGATCGACGCGTTCAACATCAATATCCTGCAGACGAAAGGCTCGCTGTTTGCGACGCGGCCGACGCTCAACACCTATGCGGCCAAGCGCGCCGATCTGCTCGACATCGCCAAGAATCTGTTCGACGTGGTGGGCAGCGGCAAGGTGAAGATCCCGGTCAACCAGAAGTACAAGCTGAAGGACGCCGTGAAGGCGCACCAGGACCTGGAAGGCCGCAACACCACGGGATCGACCATCCTGGTGCCTTGATCGCGGACATCACAGCCGCGCGCCGGCCCATCTCCACCTCATCCTGAGGAGGCGCGAAGCGCCCTCTCGAAGGGTGAGGTGGCCGCGGTGGCCGCCCCATCCTTCGAGACGCCCGCTACGCGGGCTCCTCAGGATGAGGCGGGGTAAGATCGTGCCCGGGTCGCCCTTGACCCGGGCATAATTTTTGCGTGCAAACAGGGAGTAACGGGCCAAATCTGGCCTCGCTGACGGAACGGAGCTGACGTTTGGAGGTCTTTGCCGGCGAATGGCTGAACCTGTTGATCCGATGGTCCCACATGGTCGTGGCGATCGGCTGGATCGGCACCTCGTTCTATTTCATGGCGCTCGATTACACGCTGGAGAAAAAGGGCGTGCTGAACCCGGGCGTGATGGGCATCGCCTGGCAGGTTCACGGCGGCGGCTTCTACCACGTCGAGAAATACACCGTGGCGCCGCCGGCGCTGCCGGAGACGCTGCACTGGTTCAAGTGGGAGGCGTACCTCACCTGGGTCACCGGCTTCGGGCTGCTGATCGTCCAATACTATTTCCACGCCGATGCGTTCCTGATCGATCCCGCCGTGATGCCGCTGACGCCGTGGCAGGCGATCGCGATCTCGGTCGGCTCACTCGCCGCCGGCTGGTTCATCTATGACGGCATCTGCCGCAGCAGGCTCGGCCAGAACACGGTGGTGCTGGCGATCCTGGTGTTTGCGCTGATCCTGATCGCGTCGGTGCTGTTCACCAAGGTGTTCTCCGGCCGCGGCGCCTTCATCCACGTCGGCGCGCTGGTCGGCACCATCATGGCGGTCAACGTGTTCGGCGTGATCATCCCGGGCCAGCGCAAGATGATCGCGCAGATGATCGCGGGCGAGAAACCCGACCCACGCTACGGCCTCGTCGGCAAGCAGCGCTCGACCCACAACAACTACCTGACGCTGCCCGTGCTGCTGATGATGGTGTCGCAGCACTATCCGTTCCTGTTCAGCCATCCGCAGTCCTGGCTGATCGTGGCGCTGATCATCATCACCGGCGCGCTGGTGCGGCATTTCCTCAACTGCGTCGACATCGGCGGAGAGTTGAATCGCTACAGCTGGACCTTGCCGTGCGCCGCCGTCGCGCTGATGGCCGCGATCTACGTGACCGCGCCGCAGACCCGCAGCGTCAGCGCCGGTCCCGCGGTGTCCGACGCGGAGGCGCAGGGCATCGTCGCCAGGCATTGCCTGATGTGCCACTCGCGCCATCCGTCGCACCCGGCCTTCCGGGAGCCGCCGAAGAACGTCACGTTCGAGACAACGGCGGAGATGCGGCGTTTCGGTCAACAAATCTATATTCAGACCGTGCAGAATCGGGCCATGCCGCTCGGCAACCAGACCGGCAGGACCGACGAGGAACGCGACGCGCTGGGCCGCTGGGTCAGCGCCGGTAAGTAACTTCGGCATCACGCCGGCAAGGAGCACATGGCTTTCCAGCCGGATCCGCAAACGCCTGCTCCGCCGTGGGGGCCGATTTCTACGATCGCCTGGGCACTGGCAGCCTTTTTTCTGAGCCTTCTGGCCACTGCAGTCGTTTCCTTCGGAATGCACCGGACTGGGGTGTTGCCGGAATCGACTAGCCTCAGCGATGAGAAGTGGATGACATTTCTCGTATTCACCTCGGTGCCGATCGAAATCGCCATATTGGTCTTCGCGTCGCACCTCAGGCGCTGGCCGCCGACCATCTATCTGGGCCTCGTGTGGCCGCGGCGCTACCAAGTGATCGTAGCTGTGCTCGCGGTTATCGCGGTTACACTCGCGCTTTTTACGTTCAATGTTTTCGTTTTGGGCGCGGGCCGCGGATACACACCTTCAACTGCGGTTCCACAGTGGCGCCGCGCGGCCG
>CAKZHN010000220.1 GCA_936924235.1 uncultured Rhodoplanes sp.
TGGAGTTCAGACGTGTGCTTTCCGCTCTACCGCTCACAAGCGCGTTGTGGAACCAGCCCACCGGTAGCGGTGTCGGCCACCCTGCTCTAAGGTCTGCCGCCCAAACGAGCAGCAACACCATGAAGCGCAGCACCGAACGTTTCCTCACCACCCACACCGGCAGCCTGCCCCGCCCCGACGACCTCATCCGGATGATGTACGCCAAGGAAGAAGGCGTGCCGATCGATGCGCAGGCGCTCGCTGAGCGGGTGCGCAGCGCGGTCGCTGAGGTCGTGAAGAAGCAGGCCGATGCCGGCGTCGACCTGATCAACGACGGCGAACTCTCCAAGCCGAGCTACGCCACCTACATCAAGGACCGGCTGAACGGCTTCGGCGGCACCGGCAACACCTTCGTCTATCAGGATCTCGCCGAATTCCCGAAGCTCGCCCAGAAGGTGTTCGGCGATCCCGGCCGGTCGCGGCGCAAGACGCCGGCCTGCAACGCTGCGATCAGCGTGCGCGACGCGGCGGCGGCGCGCACCGACGCCGACAACCTCAAGGCCGCGCTCAAAGGCGTTACCGGCGCCGAAGGCTTCATGAGCGCAGCATCGCCCGGCGTGGTGTCGCTGTTCTTCCGCAACGACCACTACAAGGACCAGGACGCCTACCTGGAAGCGATCGCTGAGGCGATGCGCGACGAATACGAGACCGTGACCAAGGCGGGCTTCACCCTGCAGATCGACTGTCCCGATCTCGGCATGGGCCGGCACATCCAATATGCCGATCTCGACCTCAAGGACTTCCGCCGCCGCATCGGCGCGCACATCGAGGCGCTCAACCACGCCACCCGCAACATCGCGCCGGAGCAGATGCGGCTGCATCTGTGCTGGGGCAACTACGAGGGCCCGCACCATCGCGACGTGCCGCTCGCCGACATCGTCGACATCGTGTTCGGCGCGCGGCCGCATGCGATCTCGCTGGAAGCCGCCAATCCGCGCCACGCCCACGAGTACACGCTGTTCGAGACCGTGAAGCTGCCGCCCGGCAAGGTGCTGATCCCGGGCGTCATCGAATCCAAGTCGAACTTCATCGAGCATCCCGACCTGATCGCGCAGCGGATCGGCCGCTACGCCGAGCGGGTCGGCCGCGAGAACGTCATCGCCGGCAGCGATTGCGGCTACGGCACCTGGGTCGGCCAGGCCGCGGTCGATCCCGACGTGGTCTGGGCCAAGCTCGCCGCCATGGCCGAAGGCGCGCGGATCGCCAGCAAGCGGTTCTGGAACTAGTGGCCGTTAGGAGCCTTTGCCCCCATATCGCATCCATGCTCATCCGAGCATGATGCCTCCGGAACGAGTCGACATTCCTGCATGACCGACACCACCAAGACCGCGGGCGACATAGCGGCCACCGAGACCGAGCCTGCGGCCCGGACGGTTTGGCTCGATGCCATCCTGCTGCCGATCCGGTCGTTCCGGCTGGCCTATGTGCCGGTGGTGATGGTGTATTTCGCCTATGGCGCGCTCGGCCTGATCGACGTCACCCGCGACTTCTGGATCAAGGAAAGCCTGTCGCTGACGCCCTCGGACCTCGCCTCCATCGCGGTGTGGCTGATGCTGCCCTGGACCGTGAAGATGGTGTTCGGCGAACTGGTCGACACCGTGCCGATCTTCGGCTCGCAGCGGAAAGCCTACGTGCTGATCGGCGCGGCTTTCATGGCAGCGGGCCTCGTGATCCTGGCCGGCGCAGCCGGTCAGTGGCTCACGCTAATGAGCCCCGAACGGCTCTACGTCACCGGGGCGCTCCTGATGACGGTCGGCACCGTGGTGCAGGACGTGGTGGCCGATGCGATGTCGACCGAGGTCGTGGCGCGCACCGACGAGAACGGCCAGGAGCGGCCGGACGATACGGTGCGTGTCGAGCTCGGCATGGTGCAGGTGCTGGGGCGACTCGCGGTGTCGGGTGGCGTGCTGGCGGTCGCCGGTCTGTCCGGCTGGCTCGCCGACATGATGTCGCGCCAGGCCGTGTTCCTGATCGGGCTGATCATCCCGGTGATTTCGGTGACCGGCGTGTTCCTGCGCGGCGCCGAGACCGCCGAGCGCCGGCCGATCGACTGGCGCATCCTCGGCGGCGGCATCGCCTTCGGCGTCGTGGTGATGTCGCTCGGGCTCGGCGATATCCCCTACAGCCAGGAGATCATCTTCGTCATCTCGATGGCCGTGGTCTGCTACATGCTCGTGCTGGTGACTGCCGAGCTCGACCACAACACGCGGATGGGCATCCTGTTCGCCACCATCATCGTGTTCGCGTTCCGCGCCACGCCATCGGTCGGCGACGGCTTCTTCTGGTGGACGCTCGACGATCTCAAGTTCGATGCGGCGTTCTACGGCACGTTGCGGCAGACCGGCGCGATCCTGTCGATTGCCGTGATGTGGTTCTTCAGCCGGCAGCTCACCGAATGCTCGGTCAACCGCACGCTGTTCTGGATCGCGGTGGCAAGCACCGTGTTGTCGCTGCCCAATCTGGCGCTGGTCTACGGCATGCATCACTGGACCGAGGCGACCTTCGGATTCGGCGCCCGCAGCATCGCCTTCGTCGATGCGGCGGCGGCGTCGCCGTTCGCGCAGCTCAGCATGGTGCCGCTGCTCACGCTCGTGGCCTATTACGCGCCGGCCGGCTATCGCGCCACCTGGTTCGCGCTGATGGCCTCGCTGATGAATCTCGCGCTGGTGGCCGGGCAACTGCAGACCAAGTACCTCAATGACGTGTTCGTGGTCGGCCGCGGCCAGTATGGCGAGCTCGCCCCGCTGCTGATCTGGGCCACCGTGCTGGGTCTGGTCATTCCGGTCGGCGCCATTATGCTGTTCGGGCGCAAGGCCGTGCGGCATCCCACGATCAAGCGCTGAGTTCTCGAGCGTTGAACAGCCGGAGTATCGTGCCGTGGAGTTTGGACTGAACTTCTTTCCGTGCGTCGGGCCGGAGCAGAAATCAGGCGAGCAGTATTTCCGCGAGGCCATGCATCTGTGCAGCCTCACCGACGAGTTGGGCTACACCCATATCCGCCAGGTCGAGCACTACTTCCATCCCTACGGCGGCTACAGCCCCAATCCGCTGATCTTCCTCACCGCCGCCGCGATGGTGACCAAGAAGACCAAGCTGATCACCGGGGCGGTGCTGCCGGCCTTCAACAAGCCGCTGAAGCTCGCCGGCGAGATCGGCATGCTCGACGGCATCAGCAACGGCCGTGTCGAGGTCGGCTTTGCCCGCGCGTTCCTGCCGCATGAGTTCACCCAGTTCGGCGTGAGCCTCGACGAAAGCCGCCGGCGGTTCACCGAAGGGCTCGCGCAGATCACGCTGCTTTTGAAAGACGAGAAGGTCTCGTCGAAGGGCGAGTTCAACAGCTTCAGCAACGTGACGTCGCTGCCGCGGCCGATGCAGCGGCCGCATCCGCCGTTCTGGATCGCGGCCACCAACACACCGGAGACCTTCGCCTTCGCCGGCGCCAACGGCTGCAAGGTGATGGCGATCCCGCTCGAGCCCGACAAGATGCGGAGCCTGATCGGCACCTATCGGGACGCGTGGCGAAAGGCCGGGCATCCGGGCAACGGCCATGTGATGAACACCTTCTTCATGTGCTGCGGTCCGACCCGCGACGAGGCGATGGCGGCCGGGATCGGCCCCTGCAACCAGCATCTCAAGGGCCTCGCCGACGCCGCCAAAGAATGGCTCGCCGGCGCCAGCACCAAGGACTATCCGGGCTACGACAAGTTGATCGCGCATGTGTCGAGCGACACCGCGGAGCGGCAGATCGCGGCCGGCAGCGCCTTCATCGGCTCGCCCTCGGACATTGCCGAAATGATAAAGAGCTACAACGACAAGGTCGGCGGCATCGACAGCGTGTCGCTGCACTTCACGCCGGGCAACATGCCGGTCGACAAGGCCGAGCGCTCGCTGCGGCTGTTCTCGGCCGAGGTGTTGCCGAAGGTGAAGGGGCTTTAGTTTCGCCGAGGGCAGTCTCTCACGGCCTCATGGTGAGGAGCGCGTAGCGCGTCTCGAACCATGCGGCCTCCCCATCCTTCGAGACGCATCGCTTCGCGATGCTCCTCAGGATGAGGTGGAGAGAGAAAGACCGAATGCCTTCTAACTCTTCTGCGCCGCCAGAAACCGCTTGATGAACGCACGGTAGCCGCCGGGCGCGCGGCCGAGCACCGCCGATAGCACCAGGGGATTGCCGCCGGCGTAGCCGTGCTCGTCGTAGTGATGGCACATCTTGGCATAGGCCTCGATCGACCACGGATTCCAGTTCTGCGCCTTGGCCCAGGCCTTCCAGTCCTCGATCGAGCGCTTCTCGGCGCGCACCGGCTTGCCCCACTCTTCAGCAATCACCGCTGCCATCTCGGCGGTGGTGAGCTGGTCGGGACCGGCCAGCTCGAAGATCGCGCCGCGATAACCCGGCTCGGTGAGCACGCGCGCCGCCGCCTCGCCGTAGTCCTCGGTGTCGATCAGCGCCATGCGCTGGTCCGGCGAATACGGCCGCAGATAGACGCCGCGGTCGCGGATGCCCGGCCATTCCAGGCGGATGTTCTGCATGAACATCGCGGGCTGCAGGATCGTGAACGACAGCCCGGAATCGATCAGCGCCTCCTCGACCACGAGCTTGTTGAAGTGGTGCTCCATGTCGCGCATCTGCGGATGGAACACCGAGCTGAACACGAAATGCCCGACCTTGGCCTCGACCGCGGCCTTGAGCACGCGCAGGCCGATCTTGGCCTCGTCCTCGCGGAAGCGCGGCGGGATGTGCATCACCGAGGTGACGCCCGCGAAGGCGCGCTTGACGTCGGCGTCATTGGCGACATCGCCGATCACGGTCTCGGCGACGCCGAGCGACTTCAGGTTCACGGCCGAGCTTTCCTTGGAGCTCAGAGCGCGCACCTTGGCGCCGCGCTTGATGAGATGGCGGACGGTGGGAAGGCCGACGGCGCCGGACGCCCCGATCACCAATATGGTCATGCTGTCTTGCTTCTCTGCTGATGTTGAACCGAGGTTTGCTACACGGCTTCGATGGCAAATCGTCCGCCATCGCGCGAGAGTTTCCAGAAGCCCGGCGCCGGCAGATGCGCGCCCGCCACCCGGATGCGCTCGGCGGTGACCCATTCAAGGACCGCCTGGCGCGTCGCCCGCGCCATATCCGGATTGATGTCGAACACCAGCGTGGCGTCGGGGCGCGGCAGCTGCACCGACGCCAGATGCACGATGTCGCCCCAGATCAGGAGGCGCTCGCCTTTCGATTGGATCAGGTAGCTGGTGTGGCCCGGCGTATGCCCAGGCCGCAGCGTCGCGGTGATGCCCGGCAGGACCTCGCCGTCCTTGATGCGGCGGATGCGGTCGCGATATGGCGCCGTCACGCGGCGCTGCTGCTCGGTGTTCCGGCGCAACCGCTCGGAGTCATCAGGCCGCTGCTCGCGGTCGAGCCAGAACGCGACCTCGACCTCGTGGGCGATGATCTCGGCGTTCGGAAACACCGCCCGGCCTTCCCGGTCCACCAGGCCGAGCGAATGGTCCGGATGAAAATGCGTCAGCAGGATGGTGTCGATCTTCTCCGGCGCGACGCCGATCGAGCGCAGGTTCTGCGGCAACGTGCCGAGCGTCGGCTGCATGTCGAGGCCGGAGCCGGCATCACTGAGCATCAGCCTGTCGCCGTGCCGGATCAGAAAGCAGTTCACATCGAGCGGCAGGCGCTCGCCGTACTTGACGCCGGTCAGCCGTTCGCTTTCGGCCTTGTCGATGCCGAGGATGACGTCGGGCGTGCTGTAGAGCACGCCGTCGGACACGGCGGTCACGGCGAAGTCGCCGACGGCGATGGTCGGAAAAGAGCCGGCGCTCATGACCTAGGCCGCCGCCGGCACTGGCTTGCCACGAATGAGGTCGGATGCCTTCTCGGCCATCATCAGCACGCAGGCGTTGATGTGCGCCGAGACCAGATCGGGCATCGCCGAGGCGTCAACCACGCGAAGCTGATCGATGCCGTGAACGCGGAACTGCGGGTCGACCACCGAGCCCGGCCCGATGCCCATGGCGCAGGTCGAGGCCGGATGGTTGGCGGTGGCCGCGACGTTCCTGATCCAGTTGTCGATCTCGGCGTCGGTCTTGATGTTCGCGCCGGGCGTCAGCTCGGCGCCGCGGAACGGCTTGAGCGGCGGCTGCGCCGCCACCTCGCGCGCGATCTTGAAGCCCTGGCGCAGGGTCGGCAGGTCGTTCGGCGCCGTGAAGAAGTTGGTGACGATCCGCACCTTGTCTTCCGGCCGCGACGAGCGCAGCAGCACCTGGCCGCGGCTGTCGGGATGCAGCAGCGCCGGACGGATGCCGTAGCCGTCGGCATAAGGCTTGCGCCAGCCGGGGAACCAGAGCCCGGCCTCGGGCGGCGCGCCGCGGAACATGAACTCGACGTCGGGCACCGACAGTTCCGGCCGCGTCTTGATGAAGGCGTGCAAGCCTCCTGGCACCACGGTCGCGGGGCCCGAGCCGAAGAAGTGGCCACGGAGCATGGCGAGCGCCATGCGGTCGAACCGCATGCCGTCGCGGAAGTCGCTGCCGTCGGGCCGCGAATACATCATCAGCACGGCAAGATGATCCTGCAGGTTCTTGCCGACCGGCAGGTCGACCACCGGCTCGATGCCGAGCGGGCGCAGATGATCGGCCGGGCCGATGCCGGAGAGCATCAGCACCTGCGGCGAGTTGAACGCGCCGCCGCACAGGATCACCTCGCGCGCCGCGGTGGCGCGCAGCCGCTGGCCGCCATGCTCGTATTCGACGCCGGTGGCGCGCTTGCCCTCGAGCGTGATGCGGCCGACCAGCGCGCGCACCTCGACCGACAGATTCTTCCGCTTCATCGCCGGATGCAGATAGCCGACCGCGGCCGAGCAGCGCTTGCCGTTCTCGATCGAATACTGGCTCCTGCCAAAACCCACCGCCGAGTTGCCGTTATAGTCGTCGGTGACCGGCAGGCCCGCCATCCGCGCCGCCTCGATCCAGGCGGTGAACATCGGGTCCTTGGTCTTGGCCCACTGCACGCCGATGTTGCCGCCTGAGCCGCGGAATTCGCTTTCGCCGTCCTGCCAGTTCTCGACGCGCTTGAAGTACGGCAGCACGTCGGCATAGGACCAGCCGCGCGCGCCCTTCTGCGCCCAGCGGTCGTAGTCGGCGGGATCGCCGCGCGTAAACGCCATCACATTGATCGACGACGATCCGCCCAGCACCTTGCCGCGCATCTCCTCGACCCGACGGCCGTTGAGATTGGGGTCCGGCTCCGACCGGTAGCCCCAGTCGTGCATCTTGTACTCGTGCAGCTTGCCGAGCCCGATCGGGATGTGGATCAGCGGATTGACATCGCGGCCGCCGGCTTCGAGCAGCAGCACGCGGGTATGCGGGTCTTCGGTCAGGCGGTTGGCCAGCACGCAACCAGCGGAGCCGCCACCGATGATGATGTAGTCATAACGCGAGACCGGAGGCATGGGTCCGCCTTGTCCTGTACAAGCGTCGACCGACTTGGTCTGCGGCCGCGCAGCGAATTTAACACACTGCCTCGATTGTTGAGGGCTGTTTCAAGACGGTCAAGACGTTGCGCCGCAACGCAGCGATGATTGGCGGCGCTGATGGATTTAAGCGGTACGCGGGCCTTATCCCTTGTCTGGGATGCGCTTATTCGACGCGGTCTCGGGCTCGTTGCTGGTCTTGGGCTCGCGACCGATCTGCGGCTCGCCGCCGGCCTTCGGAGCTGCACCGGTCTTGGAGTCGCCTTTGGGCTCGCCCGCGATGCGCACCTGATCGCCCGCAGCGATGCCGTCAGGCGGCGTGGTGATGACGCGGTCGGTGGCGTCGAGACCCGTGGCGATCTCGATGTCCTTGCCGAGATCGCGCGAGATCGTCACCGTCTTGAGCGCGACCCGGCCGTCGGCGCCGACGGTCGCGACCCGCAGGCCGCTCTGATCGAAGATCAACGCGCTCGCCGGAATGTTGACGGGATTGTTCGGCCCCGCAAGATCCAGCCGGACATTGGCGAAGGCGCCGGTCATCAGCTCGCCGGCGGAATTGTCGACAACCAGCAGCATCCGCGTCGTGCCGGATGCGGCGTCGACCGCCTGTGCCGAGGCTTCGACCGTCGCGGTGAAGTTCCGTCCCGGATATTCAGGCACGGCGAGCCTGGCCTTGGTGCCGATCCTGATGCTCGGCACGTAGTTCTGCGGTACGTTGACGTAGACGCGGAGCTTGCTGACGTCCGAGACCACAAACAGCGCCGGCCCCCCGCCCGAACCGGCATTGATCAACGAGCCGATGTCGGTCGTGCGCGCGGTAACGAGCCCGTCGAACGGTGCTTCGATGCGTTTGTACTTCTCGAGCACACGCAGACGGTCGCGATTGGCCTGCTGGGACTTGACCAGCCCCTGCTTGTTGCCAGCGTCCGCGGTGCGTTGATCGAAGTCCTGCTTCGAGATCGCGCCCGAGGGGATCAGCGACTGGCCGCGTTCCAGCGTCATCTTGGACAGCGCCGCATTGGCCTGGGCGCTGGCGAGATCGGCCTCCGCCTGCATGATCTGCTGGTCGAGGTCGGGCGCGTCGATCTCGGCGAGCAACTGCCCGGCCTTGACCGGTGCGCCGATGTCGGCCTTCCAGTCTTTGATGTAACCGCTGACGCGGGCGAAGATCTGCGCCTGGGCATAGGCCTCGAGCCGTCCTGGCAACTCGATGGTGGCCAAGCGGCTGCGGGTGTCGGGCGCGGCGACCGCCACCACCGGCACGGCCTGATCCTCGGCCCACTGGCTGAGCTTGGCGTCGGCCATCTTGCGGCTGGTGATGCCCGCGACGACGATCACGGCGGCGATCACGGCCCCGAGGAGGCCCGTAAGCCGCAAGCCGCGGCGCGAGACCTTCGGTTGGGCCGTTCGGGTCTCGGCAGGCAGGGATTGCGTCGATTCCTCAGGCGACATTCGGCACTCCGGAAGCTGGCATGGTAACCTTCCCGTCGCGTTCGTGCAGCATGCTGAAAACCACCGGCACGAACATCAATGTGGCGATCGTTGCAAAGACCAGGCCGCCGACGACGGCGCGGCCGAGCGGCGCGTTCTGCTCGCCGCCCTCGCCCAGGCCCAGCGCCATCGGCGCCATGCCGATGATCATGGCGAGCGCGGTCATCAGCACCGGACGGAATCGGACGAAGCCCGCGTCGAGCGCCGCCTCGACCGAATTGCCGAGATCGGCAAGCCGCTCGCGGGCGAAGCTGATCACCAGCACGCTGTTTGCGGTGGCGACGCCCATGCACATGATGGCGCCGGTCAGCGCAGGGACCGACAGCGTGGTGCCGGTGCCGAACAGCGTCCAGATGATGCCGGCGAGAGCCGCGGGCAACGCCGTGACGATCACGAAGGGATCGCCCCAGGACTGGAAGTTGACCACGATGAGCAGGTAGATCAGCACCACGGCGCCGAGCAGACCGAACAGAAGTCCGCTGAAGGCGCTGTTCATGGTCCGCACCTGGCCGAGCAGCACCACCTGCGAGCCCTTCGGCACGTTGCCCGCCGTGTCGCTGATGATCTTCTGCACGTCGGTTGCGACCGCGCCGAGATCGCGGCCTTGCGTGGTCGCGTAGATCTGCACCATGGACTGGATGTTGTATTGCGAGACCACGGCGTTCCGCGGCGCGCGGGTGATGTCGGCGACCGCGCCGAGAATCTGCGGCTGCGCCGCGCCGGCCGCGGTGATCGGCAGGCTCCTCAGCGCCGTCAGCGTATCGATCCGATACTGCGGCGTCTGCATCACGATCGGATAGGACACGCCGTTGTCGGGGTTGAGCCAGTAGGTCGGCGCGACCTGGCTGGAGCCGGCGAGATTGACGACGAGGCTGTTGGTCACGTCGCGTTCGGTCACACCGACATATTGGGCGCGGGTGCGGTCGACATCGACGTTGAAGCCCGGGCTTTGCATCGACTGCTGGATGCGAGCGTCGACCAGGCCCGACACGTGGCGAAGCCTGCGCAGCAGGTCCTGGGCATAGGCCATGTTGGCCGTGAGATTGGGCCCGCGGATCTGCAGGTCGATCGGCGCCGGCGCGCCGAAGTTGAGGATCTGGCTGATGATGTCGGCCGGCAGGAACGAGAACGTGGTGCCGGGGAAGCGTCGCGGCAACTCCTCGCGCAGCGCGCGGACATAGTCGGCTGTCGGCCTGTGGTCTTCGCTGAGCTTGATCTGAATGTCGCCATCCTGGGCGCCGATGGTGCCGGTGTTGTTGTAAGTCATATTGATGCCGCTCACCGGGAAGCCGATGTTGTCGACCACGGTGCCGAGCTCTTCCGGCGGGATGACCTGGCGGATCGCCTTCTGGATGTCGGCGAACTGATTGGCGCTCTCCTCGACCCGGGTGCCGATCTGGGTGCGGACATGCATCAGGATCTGGCCGGCGTCGACCGTCGGAAAGAAGTCGCGGCCGAGAAACGGCACCAGCGCGAACGAGCCGAATACGAACAGCAGGAAGCCGGTGACGAACACCGCGCGATGATGCAGCGCCATGCCGAGCAGTTCGCGATAGCCGGCGCGGAAACGCTCGAAGCCCCGTTCGAAGCCGCGCTGAAACCGCACCAGCGGATTGCGCGACGGCGCGGCGTGACCGTCAAGGGCCTGATGCTTGTGCAGCAGGTAATTCGCCATGGTCGGCACCAGCGTCCTCGACAGGATGAAGGAGCAGACCATCGCCGACATCACGGCCTCGGCCATCGGCACGAACAGGAAGCGCGCGACGCCCTGCAGGAAGAACATCGGCACGAACACGATGCAGATGCACAGCAGCGAAACGAAGGCCGGCACCACGATCTGCTGCGCACCGTCCAGGATGGAGGTCTCGACCTCCTTACCCTGCTCGAGATGCCAGTTGATGTTCTCGATCGTCACCGTCGCGTCGTCGACCAGGATGCCGACCGCGAGCGCAAGCCCGCCGAGCGTCATGATGTTGAGGGTTTCGCCCAGCATCCAGAGCGTCGCGACCGACCCGAGAATGGACAGCGGGATCGAGGTCGCAATGATGACTGTGGAACGCCAGCTGCCAAGGAAGATCAGGATCATGATGCTGGTCAGCGCGGCGGCAATGACGCCTTCGCGGATCACGCCGCTCACGGCGGCGCTGACGAACAGCGACTGATCGCCGATCTGGGTGATGCTCAGGTTGCTCGGCAGGATGCTCCTGAGCTGCGCGACCTGCGCCTTGATGCCGGCAATGATGTCCAGCGTCGAGATCGCGCCGGCCTTGAGCACCACCATCAGCACCGAGCGGCTGCCGTCGACATGCACGATGTTGGTCTGCGGCGGGTTGCCGTCGCGCACATGGGCGACGTCACGCATGTAGACCATCGCGCCGTTGACCATCTTGACCGGCAGGTCGCCGAGCTGGTCGATCACCGACGGCGCGTTGTTGAGCTGGATGGCGTATTCGAAGGTTCCGATCTTCTGGGTGCCGACCGGCGTGATCAGGTTCTGTGCCGCGAGCGCATTGGCGACATCCTGGCCGGAGAGCCCGCGCGCCTGCATGGCCATCGAATCGAGATCGATCTGCACCTGCCGCGATTTGCCGCCGTAAGGATAAGGAATCGCCGCGCCCGGCACGGTGACCAGCGGCGTGCGGATGACGTTCAGCGCGGTGTCCTGCAGCGCCTGCTCGGACAGTCCCGGCGCCGACAGCGCGAGTTGGATGATCGGCACGGTCGAGGCGTTGTAATTCAGGATCAGCGGCGGCGTGGCGCCGGCCGGCATGTTCTTCAAGAGCGTCTGCGACACCGCCGTCACCTGCGCGTTGGCGATGCGGATATCGACGTTGGGCTGGAAGAAGATCTTGGTGATGCTCAGGCCGTTATAGGAGGTAGCCTCGATGTGCTCGATGTCGTTGACGGTCGTGGTCAGCGTACGCTCGAACAGCGTGGTCATGCGGCCGGCCATCTGGTCCGGCGGCAATCCGGTGTACTGCCAGATGGCGGCGATCACCGGGATGCGAATGTCCGGAAAGATGTCGACCGGCGTCCGCAGCGCCGCCAGCGGGCCGACGATCAGGATCAGAAGCGCCAGCACAACGAACGAGTAGGGTCGCGTCAACGCGACCCGGACCAGATTGAACATCTGTCCCGTGTTCCCGAATTGGGGCTTCTCAGCCCGTAGCAATCTCCGCGTCGCCTCCGCGGACGGCTACAGCATACCCCAAAACCACCAATGCTGCGCCGCAATACCGGTGGATGTTGTCGGATTCCAAAGACTTCGTCCACGCGGGGTCACGCGCAAGTGACCATTCCGGCGTCAAGTCAGATCAGGCATGCATCTGTCGAAAGCCGGTCTCCGCCCTGCGAGAGCTCCAGTGCGGAGAGTTAACGCGAGGAATCTCACGCTTCGCCCGGAAGCTGGCGATCACTCCGCGTGCGCTTCGCGCCGCTGCTGCGGCAGCGGCTGAACCGGAAGGCCGGGGCCGATCTTCTGCAGATTGCCCGTGATGACCTTGTCGCTGGGCTGGATGCCGGTCAGCACGGCGACTTTCTCGCCTTCGATCGGACCGAGCGTGACCGGACGCATCTCCACCTTGCTGCCTGCGCCGACGACATAAAGATACTTGCCCAATTGGCTGGAGCCGACCGCGACCTGGGGCACCATGAGAGTGTCGGGCTGCTCGCGGATCAGCACACGTGCGCGGACGTACTGCCCCGGCAGCAGCGTGAAGTCCTTGTTCTGGATGGTCGCGCGCGCCGAGATCGTGCCGGTGGACGGATCGACGGTGTTGTCGATGAAGGTGAGCTCGCCCGAATGGCCGGCCTGGCCTTCACCCGACAACGTGATCTCGATGGCGACCCTCCCGGCGCTCCGTGCCTTTTGAATCTGCGCCAACTCCGTCTCGCTCGGATTGAACGTCACGTAAATCGGGTCGAGTTGCACGATCGTGTTCAGCGGCGTGCCCGCGCCATTGATCAGCGTGCCGACCGGCGCCTTGTTGCGGCCGACGCGGCCGGCGAAAGGCGCGCGGATTTCGGTGTAGGCCAGGTTGTTCTCGGCCTGCTGCACGGCCGCCCGGTCGGCGTCGACCGTGGCCTGGCTCTGTTTCATCGAGCTGTTGCGTTGATCGACAGTATCCTTAGGGATAGCGCCCGTCTTGCTGAGCTCGATGCCGCGTTGCGACAGCACGGTGGCGTAATCGAGCGCCGCGATGTCGCGCTCGAGCTGGGCTTTCGCCTGGTCGAGCGCGGCCCGGTAGTCGCGTGGATCGATCTGATACAGCAAGGCGTCCTTCTCGACGTCCGCTCCGTCAGCGACAGGCTGCTCCTGCACGTAGCCGGAGATCTTGGCCTGGAGCGCGACGTTGCGGATCGATTCGGTCCGGGCCGAGTAGTCGAGATAGATCGGAATGGTCTTCTTCTCGACGTCGGCCACGGGCACCGGCATCGCCTGCATCTGCGGCGCAGCAGCCTTGCTCCCGAGGTCAGGGCGCATCGTCGTGTAGACGACGCCCACGGCGGCCACCACGGCGACGCCACTCAGCGCGACTTTCCACTTTTTCATTCCGGTATTCCCATTTCCGTCGCCTATTCGGCCGGCTCTGCGCCAAGGCCTGGCGTGTGACCGCTATCTGGTGATCCCGATCGGGCTTCGCGCGCCTCGCGCGCCCGCTCGATCAGAGCGTAGAACACCGGCACCATCAGAAGTGTCAGCACCGTCGCGGCCAGCATGCCGCCGAACACGGTGGTGCCGATCGATTGCCGGCTCGCCGCACCTGCCCCGGTCGCCAGCATCAGCGGCACCACGCCGAGGATGAAGGCGAAAGCCGTCATCAGGATCGGGCGCAGACGAAGGCGGCCGGCTTCCATGGCGGCTTCGACGATGCCCATGCCGCTCTCGCGCAGATGCTTGGCAAACTCGACGATCAAGATCGCGTTCTTGGCCGCAAGTCCGATCAGCATGACGAAGCCGATCTGCGAATAGACGTCGATCTGCAGCCCCCTGATCCAGAGCGCGGCCAGCGCGCCGAACAGCGCCAGCGGCACGGCGAGCAGGACCATGAACGGCATCGACCAGCTTTCATACTGCGCCGCAAGAATCAGGAACACGAACACGATGGCGAGCGCGAACACCACGCTGGCGATCGAGCCGGCCTTGAGCTCCTGGAACGTGATGCCCGTCCATTCGAAGCTGAAGTCGCGCGGCAACGCGATCGCGGCCGCGCGCTCCATGGCGGCGATGGCCTGGCCCGAGCTGAAACCCGGCGCCGGCGTGCCGTTGATCACCGCGGACGCATAGTTGTTGTAATGCGACACCGTTTCCGGGCCGACGATGGGCCGCAGCGTGCCCAGCGTCGACAGCGGCACCATGCCGCCCGCCGAGTTGCGGACGTAAAGCTTGGCAATGTCGTTCTCGGAGTTTCGCGCATCCTTCTCGGCCTGCATCGTCACGCGGAAATTGCGGCCGAACAGGTTGAAGTCGTTCACGTAGAGCGAGCCCAGATAGATCTGCAGCGTATTGAAGATGTCCGGCAGATTGAGGCCCAGCAGCTTCGCCTTGTTGCGATCGAGATCGTATTTGAATTGCGGCGTCGAATTCGAGAACGGCGAGAACAGACCCCGGCCGCTCAACTCCGGCTGCTTGCGGGCCTCGGCCAGCACAGCCTGCAACGCCTCGTTCAGCGCGGTGGGGCCGCGGCCGCTCAGATCCTCGATCTGAAACTCGAAGCCACCAGTCGAGCCCATGCCGGGAATGGACGGCGGATCGAAGCTGAGCGCGATGCCCTCCGGCAGCGACAGAAGCTTCATCCGCAGCGCGTTGACCAGGTTGGGCGCGCTCTGCTCCGGCGGCCGCTCGTCCCAGGGCTTCAGGATGGCGAACTCCACGGCGGCGTTCGACTGCGCCGCATAGGTCAGGAAGTTGAAGCCGGTGATGGAGCCGACGATGTCGACGCCCGGCGTGCTTTGCAGGATGCCCCGCACCTTCTTGGCGAATTCGTCCGTGCGCTGAAGCGACGAACCGTCCGGCATCTGGATGACGACGAAGAAATAGCCCTGGTCCTCGACCGGCAGGAAGGTCGACGGGATGCGTGTCGATATCCAATAGGTCGCGCCGAGCGCCACCGCAAACACCGCGAGGATCGGCTTCCACCACCCGATGAGGTGGCGCACGCCTTCGGCGTATTGATGCGAGAGCCAGCCGAAGCCGCGGTTGAACCAGATGAACGGCTTGAACGTGACCTCGCCGCGATGGCGCAGGAAGGCCGCGCTCAGCGCCGGACTGAGCGTCAGCGAATTGAAGGCCGAAATGCCGACGGAAATCGCCACCGTCAGGGCGAACTGATTGTACAGGCGCCCCGCGACGCCCGGAATGAAGGCGACCGGAATGAACACCGCCATCAGCACCGCGGTGGTCGCGATGATCGGCCCGGTGACCTCGCTCATGGCCTTGCGGGCGGCCTCGAGCGGCCGCAGTCCGGCCTCGAGCTGACGCTCGACGTTCTCAACCACGACGATGGCGTCGTCGACCACGAGGCCGATCGCCAAAACCATGCCGAGCAGGCTCAGCATGTTCAGCGAGAAGCCCAAGAGCCGCATCACGATTAAGGTCGCAATCAGCGAGACCGGAATGGCGATCACGGGAATGAGCGTGGTGCGCCAGCTCTGCAGGAAAATGTAGACGACGAAGATCACCAGGATCAGCGCTTCGAACAACGTCACCATCACGTCGTGCATCGAGGCCGACACGAAGCGCGTCGTGTCGTAGTGCATGGAGATCG
>CAKZHN010000221.1 GCA_936924235.1 uncultured Rhodoplanes sp.
CGAAGGAGATCAAGTTCATCGAGCGCTTCAAGGCGCGCGCCTCCCATGCGGCTCAGGTGCAGAGCCGGGTGAAGAAGCTCGACAAGATCGAGCGCGTCGAGCCGCCGCGGCGGCGCCAGACCGTGCAGTTCGAGTTTCCGCCGGCGCCGCGCTCCGGCGAGGACGTGGTCAGCCTGAAGAAGGTCCACAAGCGCTACGGCAGCAAGACGATCTATGACGGGCTCGATCTGACCGTGCGCCGCCGGGAGCGCTGGTGCGTGATGGGCGTCAACGGCGCCGGCAAGTCGACGCTGCTGAAGCTTGTCGCCGGCGCCACCGATCCGGACGACGGCGCCGTTTCGGTCGGCGGCAGCGTCAAGATGGGCTATTTCGCCCAGCACGCCATGGACCTGCTGGACGGCGACAGCACCGTGTTCGAGTGGCTAGAGGAGGCGTTCCCGCAGGCCGGCCAGGGCTCGCTGCGCACGCTTGCCGGCGCGTTCGGCTTTTCGGGCGACGACGTCGAGAAGCGCTGCCGCGTGCTGTCAGGCGGCGAGAAGGCGCGCCTCGTGATGGCGAAGATGCTGTACGACCCGCCGAATTTCCTGGTGCTGGACGAGCCCACCAACCATCTCGACATGGCCACGAAGGAGATGCTGATCGCGGCGCTCGCGGACTACGAGGGCACCATGCTGTTCGTGTCCCACGACCGGCATTTCCTCGCGGCGCTGTCCAACCGTGTGCTGGAGCTGACGCCCGAAGGCATTCACCAATTCGGCGGCGGCTACACGGAATACGTCGAACGTACCGGCCACGAGGCGCCAGGCCTGCACAGCTAGGCCTTCACAGGTAAGCCTTCAGCTAAGCCTGCAGGCTGGGTCGCCAGGCGACAGCGCAACCGCACAAAACAAAACGCGCGCCGGTTTGGGCCCGGCGCGCGTTCAGTTCTCGCGTGCGTTTCTTGTTTATCAGCAGCTGGTCGAGCGATACCAGGTCCAGCCGTAGGGGATGTAGGCGGTGTGGCAGCCGCCGTAACCGTATCCGCCGCCGTAGCCATAGCCGCCGTAACCGCCGCCATAGCTGTTGTAGGCGTAAGCCGGGCCGGTCTGCGTGCAGCCGCCGCCGTAGCACCCACCGTATCCGCCGTAGCCATAACCACCGTAGCCATAGCCGTAACCGCGGCCATATCCGTAGCCGTAGCCATACGGCCGATAATACGGGCGGCCGTAATAGCCGTAGCCGCCGCCGTAATAGCCACCGCCGTAACCGACGCTGGCATAGCGAGTGCCGTAGTAGCCGTCGCCGTCGCAGCCGTTCACGCAGTAGCTGCTGCTGCCGTAGTAGCCGCCGCCGTAGCCATATCCGCCACCGTAGTAGCCGCGACCGCCATAATAGCCACCGCCGTAGTAGCCGCGGCCGCCATAGTAACCGCCGCCGTAGCCACCGCCGCCGTAGTAGCCGCCACCGCCGTAACCGTAGTCGTCGTAGGACCCGCGCTCGTAATAGACGGTGTGATAGGTCGGGCTGCCGTAGTAGGTCCTGGAGACCGTCACTCCCCCGTCGTAATAGCCGTCGTTATAGCTCGAGTACGATGAGCCGCCGTAGCGATAGCCGTCGTTGTAGCCATCGCCGCGATAGCCGTAACCGCCATCGCCATAACCATCGCAGTCGCCGTAGCAACCGGCCGACGCGGACGTCGACGCACCGAACAACAACAGCGTCGACGCGATCAACGCATACGCAACACCACGCATTTTATGCCTCCTGGGTGCCACACCAGACGAGCCTTGATGCTAGCGCGGAAACAACGCGGCGTTAACCATTTATGTCCCTGTAACTACATTAATTTTTTCGCTGTCGCCGCCACAAATTCGGTTCAAAATGAAACACCGTTGAGAGCCCGCGGCGGGACGCTCAGGCGAGGTCGAAATATTCCTTGTGTTCCCACGCCGTGACCTCGTTGGCGTTGGCGGATTGGCCGGAGGTCTCGGCATCGCAGCGCGCGATCTCGGCCTCCTTGATGCGCGCATAGTAATCGACGAACGCGTCGCCGAATCCCGCACGAAAGCACGCGCTGTTTTTCAGCGCCGTGACCGCTTCGCTGAGCGATTTCGGCAGCGGCTCGGCTTTGATCTCGTATGGCGCATCGGCCGACGGGCCCGGCACGAGCTTCTTCGCGACACCGTCGAGGCCCGCGTGAATCTGCGACGCCATGTAGAGATACGGATTGGCGAGCGGCTCGCCGATCCGATTTTCGAGATGCGTCGAAGCATCGCCGGGCGCGCCGAGCACGCGCACCATCACGCCGCGATTGTCGTTGGCCCAGATCGCCTGGATCGGCGCCATCGAGTTGACGCCGTGATAGCGCTTGTAGCCGTTGATGGTTGGCGTGGCGAAGGCGGCGGCGGCGCGCGCATGCGCGATGAGGCCTGCGAGACAGTGATTGCCGAGCGGCGAGAGAAGCTCGTTCTTGTCGCGCGACACGAACAGGTTCTTGTTCGTCTTCACATCGACCAGCGACTGATGCAGATGCCAGCCGTTGGCGAAAGAGTGCGGCAGCCCAGGCCGGCACATCAGGCTCGCGAGATAGCCATGCCGCCGCGCCACCTGCTTCAGCGCGCTGCGGAACAGCACCATGGTGTCGGCAGCTTCAAGTCCCGGCAGCGGCGCGAAGGTGAACTCGTACTGGCTCGGGCCAAGCTCGACCTCGAGCGAGCGCAGCGGCATGCCGAGCGCCTGCATGGTCTTGCGCAGGATTTCCAGGATCGGATCGACCTGATCGAACCGGGCCTCGGTGAGATACTGAAAGCCGTGGGTGGTGTGCTCGACCGCGGGCGCCTCCGGCTGCCAGGTCAGCGTGTCGGGCGACAGCTTCGGATCGACGATCCTGACGAGCTGAAACTCGACCTCGAGCCCCGCGAAAAAACCGAAGCCAAGCTTTCCGAGCTTGCCCAGCGCGTCGCGATAGCGGGCGCGGGTGCAGAACGGCACCGGCCTGCCGTTGGTGAAATAGTTGTCGCACAGCACCCAGCCGGTCTTGTTCGCCCATGGCAGCACGCGGAACGTCGTGGGATCCGCCACCATGATGAAGTTGCCGGCGCCGGCCATCTCGTCGACGCCCATGCCGCCGCCCGAGGTGAACACCTTGAACACGGTGCGGTGCGAGGTGTCTTTGGCGAGGAGCGTCGACGTCATCGCGACGCCTGAGCGCATCGCGCTCGCAGCCTCCGACGCCACCAGTGTCTTGCCGCGCAGAACGCCGTGCTGGTCGCAGAACGCGAAGCGGACGGTCTCGAGCTTCTCGCGCGCGATGATGCGCTCGACCGCCGCCGCCGCGCGGCGCTGCGCGGCGGTCCAAAGATCGTACCGGTCGACGAAGCTCAGAGCCTGTTTGGATTTGCGCTGAGCCATCGACGGTTCGCGACTAGTGCCCGTTGGCCCAGCTTGCGGCCTTGCGCTTGCTGAGGTCGGTCTTCTGCCAATAGCCCTGCCAGTCATCCGCGGGGCCGATGCCGTCGATCGCGGCGGGGCCGGTGAGCTTCGGCGCGCTCGCCGGATCGAGCACCATCAGCGGCTTGCCTCCGTTCTTGGTGTCCTCGATGGCCTGGCGCAGCAAGCGGCGATACGCGGTGATCGCCTTGTCGGACTGGCCGAGATGCTCCTTGGTGCGATCCTGGATCGCGCCCATGGATTCGCAGGCCCACTGGTCGTGCACGTTGATGTCGGCGCCCATGCCCGTATAGGTGTCGTGCTCCTGCTCGTGCGGATCGAAGCCGTAGTCGTTGCTCTTGTTCTTGCGCGGAACGTAGTCGGGCAGCTCGTAGAGCTGCAGCCGCTGGCGGCGCATCTCGTCCTTGTTCACCGGCGCGCCGAAGCTCGTGAAGATCGCGTACCAGTAGTGCTTGTTGTCGTCGCTCGGCACGTGCCACTGCGTGATCGTCATCTCCCGGCTCATCGGGATGATGAAAGCGTTTGGGAACATCAGGTTGGTGACGCGCACATGCGCGCTGCGCTCGCTGATCTGGCGCAGCGTGATGACGCGGAAACCGTAATCGGTCTGCTCGACCTCGATCGTCGGACGCGGAAACTCGCGCATGATCTTGGTCATCGGCATGTCGGAGTCGATCGAGGTGTCGCGGAACAGCTTGCCGTAGCCTTCCTTCGGATCCTCGTCGTGGAAGAAGCGATGCAGGAACGAGGTGTGCGCCGGATCAATGCCCACTTCGAGCGACTGCAGCCAGTTGCAGTCGATGGCGCCCTTGAACGCGAAGGTGTGGCTGTCGGGCGCGACGAAGCAGTCGAAGTGCGGAAACTCCGGCGGCTCGCCCGGCCCCATGTAGGCGAACAGGATGCCGCTCCGCTCCACCACCGGGTAGGCCTTCTGCCGGATGTTGGCGCAGAGGTTCGAGCCGTCCGGCTCGGCTGGAGTCTCCAGGCACTGGCCGGTGGTGTCGAACAGCCAGCCGTGGAAGGCGCAGCGCAAGCCGCCGCCCTCGAGGCGGCCGTAAGCGAGGTCGGTGCCACGATGCGGGCAACCGCGCTCGACCAGGCCGTAACGGCCTTTTTCGTTGCGGAACAGCACCAGGTTCTCGCCGAGGAGCTTCACCGGCTTGATCGGGCGGTTGGTGCCGGAAAGCTCGTCGACCAGCGCCACCGGCTGCCAGTAGCGGCGGAGAAGCCCACCGGCCGACGTGCCGGGGCCGACGCGGGTGATGAGGTCGTTCTGTTCCTGGCTGAGCATGGCAGACGCTCCTTGCGGCTTTGACCTTACCGCGATCGCGGGATAGGGTTGTTCGCTGACCGAACGAATGTTCGAATTAGAGCAAACCGAACGAGCGATTGCAACGGGGCAGGCTGCATGCCGCGCGTCAAACGATCGGAAGCCGAGCAGGACATCGTCGACTCCGCCGGATCGGAGTTTCTCGAAGCGCTGGCGCGCGGCCTGCGCGTCATCGAGGCCTTCGGCAGCGACCGGCGGCAGCTCACCTTGAGCGACGCCGCGCGTGCCGTGGATCTTCCCCGCGCTTCGGTACGACGCACGCTGCACACGCTGGTGCAGCTCGGCTACGCCGAGACCGACGGCCGAATGTTCCGGCTGACGCCGCGCATTCTCACGCTCGCCGGCAGCTATCTGCTGTCGAACCCGCTCTCGGAGATTCTGCAGCCTGCCGTCGAGCGGATCAGCGCGCAGGTCAAGGATGTGTGCTCGACCGCCGTGCTCGATGGCGACGACGTTGTGATGATCGCGCACGCTTCGCCGAACCGCCTGATGGCGGTGAGCGCGCAGATCGGCTTTCGGATACCGGCGCACGCCAGCTCACTCGGCCGCGTGATCCTGGCTGCGCTCGATGACCGCGCGTTGGACAAGCATCTTGCCGGCATCAAGCCCACGAAGCTCACGCCGACGACCGTCACCGACAAAAACGAAATCCGCAAAGCGATCGTCAAGGCGCGGCACGACGGCTATTCGCTGGTCGACCAGGAGGTGGAACTCGGCTTCCGCTCGCTCTCGGTGCCGCTGCGCCGCCTCGACGGCAAGGTGATCGCGGCGCTCAACATCGGCATCCATACCGAGCGCGGTACGCCAGTAATGATGCTCAAGACGTTTCTACCGATACTCACCGAAGCGTCGAATCGGCTACAGCGGCAGCTGATCTAGGCTGTACTGAAATGATCCAGATTCAGGGCGGCTGCGTCGAATTTGCAACAAAATGTCCGGTAAAAGGCAGACGGCACTTGAGGGTTGGAATCCAATACGGCTTCCAGGCTATGATGCGAGTCGGAGGCCGATGACGCGCGCCGGAGCTTGACCCGGCGCTTGGGGGGAACAGGAATGCGAACTTCCTGGTGGGCCTGCATGTTCATGGGTGGGTTCCTGACATGCCTCGTCGCGTATCAACACTCCAGTCAGCCGTCGTTGCCAACCGAGACACCGGAAGCGGAAACGTCCGCGACGTCTGAACAGCCGCTCGATCAAAAGCCGCAGCCGCCGCTTGCCGCCAAAGACGAGGCGCGGTTGGCGGTCGATGACTCGGCTCCCGCTGTTGTGGAACCCGATCCAGCGCCCACTGCTCAGAAGGAAGCGCGTCTCGAGGACGCGACCGGCGCCATCACGCCCGAGTACTCCGAGCCGAGCGAGCCAAAGCAAAGTCTCGCGTGGCTGGCTTACTACGCCTATTCGGAAATACCGCCTGAGACGAAACCGGCCGATACCGTTCTCAACTCTCTGAAGAGCATCCCGCCCGGAACACCCGTCGAGGAAATCAGGTGGGTGTCACGCGCATTGGGCCTCGACTTCACCTTCATGAAGGCGGTCGCCAAGATCGAGTCCGGCTTCAATCCGAAGCAGCGCACCGGCTCGTATATCGGCCTGTATCAGCTCAGCAAGAATGAATTCGCAAAGTACGGCTCCGGCGACATTCTTGATCCGCGGGACAACGCCGTCGCTGCCTCGCTCAAGTTCCTGACCGAAGCGATCCTGTTCGAGACGTTCACGCACAGGAAGCCGACGTTGAACGACCTCTACCTCATTCACCAGCAGGGCATCGACGGCGCGGCAGAGCACATCAACCACCCCAAACGGCTCGCTTGGCAGTCGATGTGCGCCACGGACGAGGGCAAGGAAAAGGGCGAGAAGTGGTGCAAGCGCGCTATCTGGGGCAACACGCTTCCAGCCATCAAGAAGGTCTGGAAGAACGTCAACAAGGTCTCCTCAGGCGCCTTCGTCGCCATGTGGCAACAGCGCGTGACCCATTTCTACGCGCAATATTCCGCTGCCGCCGCGAACTGATGACCGGGCATCCGTAGGGACACTCTGATGTCCGCCCTCGGGTGAGGAGCGGACATCAGGCGAGCTCTTACCACCAGCCCCCGCCGCGCCGGCGCGAGTTGCCGCCAATGCCGAAGAACGGAAAGCCGGAGTCGCCGTCGCTCGCAACGTTCATGTTCTGAGTGGGCTTGCGCGTGATGAACCCGCCCTGCGGCTGGTTGCTCAGCACCGCGACAAATTCGGTGCGATAGTTGGTCTCGGCGCTGAGCGGCTCGTCGGAGATGACGATCGAGGAACGCGGCACCGTGGTCGGCGCGATGCGATCCAGGATGTCCTTCGGCATGGTGATGCGGTCGAGCGCATCCTTGGCTTCGTCCCCGTTGTCGATCGTGACCGCGGTCCAGCGCAGGCCCTCGCCATTGCGCGCCATCGCGGTGAACACGTGCGTGCCGATCGGCTTCTCGGGATTGCGGATCGTGACCGGAACCTCGATCGAGAAATCGAACACCTCGCCGCCGTCCGGCCAGCGCTTGTGCGTGTTGCGCCGGACGTAGAGCTTCTGCGTCGCGCGGCTGATGTAGATCGAGACCGGCTCGGTCGCGAGCTTGGCGTCGTTCGCGGCCGCGGCAGTGGCGGCCTTCTTGGCCTCGGCCGCCTTGAGGGCGTCCTTTGCGGCGGCATCGGCGTCGAGCTTTGCCTTCGCGTCGGCCGGGGCGGCATCGAGCTTGGCGGCAGCGTCCGCGGCCTTGGCGGCGGCCTTCTGTTTGCGGTCCTCGGCCTGCGCCCTGGCCTGGTCGGTCTTCGCCGTCGCGATCGCCTTGTCGGCCAGCACGACATCGGCGTCGGCGCGGGCCTTGAGGGCTTTCAGATTGCGCACCGATGCCGACAGCGACACTGTCCCGCGCGCCGCGGCTGCTGCGGCCTTCTTCGCCTCGTCGGCCGCCTTGGCGGCGTCCGTGGCCTCGCGGGCCAGCGTCGCGACGCGCGCCGGAGCGGCCGCGATGGCCTCCGCCTTCGGCACGAACAGCGCGGGGTGGGAAAACTCGACCGGGGCCGCGTCGTTCGGCGAGATGATCACCCGCATCCCGATCCGCGTCTTGTCGAACAGCTTCTCGGCAAATCCGTAGGGCATGCGCACGCAGCCGTGCGAGGCCGCGTAGCCGGGCAGCGGCCCGCCGTGCAGCGCGACGCCGTTCCAGGTGATGCGCTGCATGTTCGGCATCCAGGCATCGTCATACATCGAGGAGTGGTGGTCTTTTTGCTTCTCGATGACGGCGAAGATGCCGGCGGGCGTCTCGCGCTCCTTGACGCCGGTGGACACCGGGGCGCGCAGGATCCAGCCGTCGGCGTCGTAGAGCGTGACCATCTGGGTCTTGATGGACACGATCGCCATGATCGGCTCGGCTGCCGCGCGCTGCGCCTGTTCCACCGGCGGAATCTTTGCCGGGGCGGCGACCGCACCGGCGGCCAACGCCGTCAGCGCGGCGGCCGCCGCGAGCGTTACGATGAATGGAGGCCGGCAATGCCGCATCGCCACAATGGGTTGCGCCGTCGCCAATCGATTGATCATCCCCTGCTCCGCTTGAAATTTCTGCCCGCCCTGACGCGGATCGTGTGTCTCGTTTCGGTCGACATATCCTTATACACAACAGTCCTTGTGGCAGCCTAATGGCACTTGGCGGCTGTACCGCTGAAACGCCTCCGGCGTGGCGCGCCGGAAACAGCCGGGCCTCACCTCCGCGACCGCGGATCGCGCGCCGGCCAGCGGCCGGCCTCGACCCGGGCAATGAAGTCCGCCACCGCGCCGTTGAACATGGCCGGCTCCTCCTGGTTCACCACATGACCGGTTTTGGGCATCACCAGCAGGCCCGAGGTCGGCACCCATTGCTTGAGCAGGAAGCTCGGCTCGAGGCACGGCTCGTCCTCGTCGCCGACGACGATCAGCATCGGTACCGTGATCTTCCGGATGCGGTCCTCGAAGTCGTAGATCGACGGCCGCTCGGCCTGGAAGCCGCGCATGGTGTTGCCGGAGCCGAGCGAGTCGTGCTCGGAGAACATCCGGTTGAACTCGGCGAAGCCGCGCGGGTCCTTGACCTCGTACGGAATACGCGCCGGGCTGAGTCCATAGGTCTTGACCACCTCGGGCGAGCCCTTGGCGATGAACTCGTCCGCCAGCATCTTCGAGTGCTTGCGGAATTCCTCGGTGTGGGCGCGCTCGGAGCCCGAGCCCGCGCCGGCCGCGCAGAGCGACAGCGCACGCTGCGGATAGTCGAGCCCGATCTGGATCACGGTGTAGCCGCCCATCGACAGGCCGACGAAATGCGCCTTGTCGATCTTCAGATGATCGAGCACCGCGACCGCATCGCTCGACCAGTGCTTGTAGCTGTAGTCCTTCCAGTCCTTCGGCACGTCGGACGGCTTGTAGCCGCGCGCCGAATAGGTGATGCAGCGATGCCGCCGCGACAGGAACCGCATCTGCGGCTCCCAGTTGCGATAGTCGCCTGCGAACTCGTGGCAGAACAGGATCGGCGAGCCGTGGCCCGCCTCTTCGTAATAGAGCTTCACGCCGTCTTTGGTGGTCGCGTAGGGCATGCGGTCCTCTGCGCTTCTGTCAGCGTTTTTTCGTGGGAGCGTCGGCGAAATACCGGCTCTGATAGGTGTGCTCGTCGACGTCCTGCTTCAGCGCCCAGTCGGCCAATTCCTGGTGCGTGGTGAACCAGACGTCGCGCGATTTCTGCATGTACTTGAACAGCTCGGTCAGTACCGCAGTGATCAAAGGCCGGCCGCCGAACTGGCAATGGATCACCAGTGTCTGCAAGCCGATGGTCTCGTGCTGGCGCAGATAATCAAACAGACCGCGATGCACGTCGAACAGATCGCGCGACGAGGCGCGCAGCACGCGGTTGTCGGAGAAGTCCGTCGTCGGGACACCGGCGATCGGCCCATGCGGCGTGTGGATCTTGATCGGCAGATCGGCGTAGGTGACGTCGCAGGTCCAGTAGAGGCCGTTCTGCTTCAAAAGCCCCGCGGTCTCCGGCGTGAACGCCACCACCGGGCTGCCCCAGCCGGTGACCTTCTTGCCCGCGCATCCTTCCAGCATGTCGATGCTCTTGCGGATGAGCTTGTCCTGCTCCTCGGGCGTGAAATAGGACGGCAGATCGTCCTGGGTGTAGGAATGCGCCGCGATGTCGAAGCCGGATTTGGCGATCTGCTTCACCGCGTCCGGGTAGACCTCGGTGCAGCGGGAATTGACGAAGAACGTTGCCGGCACCCCGAGCCGGTCGAGGGTGCGCATCAGCCGCCACACGCCGACCCGGCCGCCGTAAGTCGACCACGCCTTGGCGGCGTGATCGACGGTGCCCTTTTTCAGATGCGTGGTCTGCACCGAATAGTTCGGCGCGCTGTCGTCGGGCCAGGTCTCGAACATCACCGTCACCGACACGGCGACCTTCTTGCCGTTCGGCCATGTCAGGGATTTCGGCTTCTTCGCCGTAGCCTTGCGCGCCATGTCGTGCTGCTCCGTCCTAGTCGACCTGTGGGATTCCCATGGCGGGGATGAGCTCCCGCCATTTTTTCGTGTCGTCCGCCATGAAGCGGATGAATTCGTCGCCAGGCCGGTAGTCCACCGCAAGCCCGAGCTTGGCGAGCTTGTCCTGGAAGGCCTGTTCTTTGACGATCACCGCAAGCTCGCGATTGATGCGCCTGACGATCTCCTGCGGCATGCCGGGCGGGCCGACGAGGCCAAACCAGGTGTCCATACGCACATCCGGCAGTCCCGCTTCGGCGGTGGTCGGCACGTCGGGCAGCATCGGATGGCGGCTCGGACCAGTCTGCGCCAGGATCTTCAGCTTGCCGCCGTCGGCGACGCGGGTCGAGGCGAGTCCCATCGACACCATCTCGATCTGGCCTGCGATGGCGTCGGTCGCGGCCTGGGCGCCGCCGCGATACGGCACGTGCACGAAGTTGCCGCCGGACTTGAGCTTGAGCATCTCGACCGCGATGTGCAGCACGCCGCCGGTGCCGCCGCTGCCGTAGCGCACGCCACCCTCGTGGCTCTTCGAATAGGCGACCAGCTCCTGCAGCGTGTTGGCCGGGACCGTGGGATTGACCGCAAACACGGTCCACGACGTCACCACCAGCGCGATCGGCGTGAAGTCCCTGATCGGATCGACGCGGTAGCTCTTTTTCAGGAACGGCAGCATCGTCGCTTCGGACGTGTTGACCATCAGCGTGTAGCCGTCGGGGGGCGAGTTACGCAGCTGCTCGACCGCGATCATGGTGGCGCCGCCCGGCCGCGTGTCGACCACGAGGCTCTGGCCGAGCCGGTCGCCCAGCTCCTGGCCGACCAGCCGGCCCAGCACATCGACCAGGCTGCCCGGCGGCGTATGGATCAGAAGTCGGATCGGGCGCGAGGGATAGTCTTCCGCCGCAGCTTCAAAGGCGGCAAACGCGACCAGGGCCGCGACCACGAGAACTCGAACGCAACGCAACATGCCGGCTCCCGGTCAGGCAATGCATTGGGCAGCGCTTGTTTTCCTTTTGGGCAGGATGGGCAGGAGCGCTGATGCCGTCAATCCTCTTCGAACGGCAGGCCGACGTAGTTTTCCGCAATGGTGGTCCGCGCCGCCACCGAGCCCGCAAGATATTCGAGCTCGGCCTGCTGCACGCGCCGCTCGAACGTGGTGTGCGCCTCGAAACGATGCAGCAGCGAAGTCATGTAGTTCGAATAGCGCACGCCCTTCCACACCCGCTTCAGGCAGGTGTCGGAATAGCGGTCGAGTCGCGCGGTCGAGCCGGTGCGGAAAAACTCGATGAGCGCGCGCGACAGCACGCGGATATCGGCCGCCGCGAGATTGAGCCCCTTGGCGCCGGTCGGCGGCACGATGTGCACGGCGTCGCCGGCCAGATACAGCCGGCCATAGTTCATCGGCGCCGCCACGTAGGCGCGGCAGGGCGTCACGCCTTTCTGTAGGATCGGCCCTTCGGCCAGCTCGCCGCTCCCGGCGTAGAGCCGCAGCTGCAGCTCGTCCCAGATGCGGCGGTCGGACCAGCCGTTGAGGTCCTCGTCGATCGCGCATTGCACGTAGAGCCGCGACAGCGTCGGCGAGCGGCGGCTGGCGAGCGAAAAACCGCGCTCATGATTGGAGTAGCTCATCTCCGGAAACGGCTTGCTCTCCGCGAGGATGCCGAGCCAGCCGAACGGAAAGATGCGGTCGTAGACCGTCATCAGATGCTCGGGGATGGCGGGGCGGCAGATACCGTGGAAGCCGTCGCAGCCCGCGATGAAGTCGCATTCGAGCGTCTTGGCCTCGCCTTCGTGTTTGAAATGGATGGCCGGGCGAGCGGTGGTGAGGCCATCGAGATGCGAGGCCTCGGCCTCGAACAGAATCGGAATGCTGCGCGACAGCGCCGTCGCGATCAGATCCTTCACCACCTCCTGCTGGCCGTACACCGTGACGATCTTGCCCGGCGTGAGCGTCGGCATATCGATGTGAATGACGCCGCCGTTGTAGCGGATGTCGAGGCGCGGATCGGGCATGGATTCACGGCGGAGCCGGTCCGCGGCGCCAAGATCCTCCATCAGGTCGACGGTGCCCTGCTCCAGCACGCCAGCGCGCACACGGTTTTCGATGTATTCGCGGCTGCGCGATTCTAGCACCGTGCAACTGACGCCGGCACGCTGCAGGAGCAGCGCCAGGAACAGGCCTGCGGGCCCCGCGCCGACGATCCCGACCTGGGTGCGCATCGGATTACTGCTTCGGCTTGAAGAACGCGGCCAGCGCGTCCGCCTCCTCGCGCTTGCCTTCGACGTCGGCGGCCATGCGGCGGTAGAACTCCGCGAAGGCGAGGTACATCTGCTTCGCCTGCGGGTCCTCGCCGACGAAGTCGGCGATCTCCTCCATCTCGCCGACGAAGCGATAGGCCTTGTCGAACATCTCCGGCACCGCGCGGGTGAAGTTCTGCATGAAATAGGGATGGCTGCGCTCGAGCTGGGCGCGGAGCTCGACGGCGACGCCGCCGCGGGTCGAGGCGAGCATCATCATCGAACCGAGCGCGGTGATGCCCTTGGTGATGCCGGCGTAGGACATCTTCACGGCAGACGCCGCTCCGACCGGACCCTCGACCACCTTGAGGTTCAGGCCGAAATCCCCGAGCGGCACGAATTTCGACGAGTCCGGTCCCGACACGATCAGCACCGGGCCGTTCGAACCGGGCTTGGGCGGCAGTCCGATGATGCCGACGTCGACGAACGGCGAACCGGCCTTGGTGACGACATTGCCGATCTCGACCTTCGTCGGCGGGCTGACCGCGTTGCAGTCCACGTAGATCGGCTTGTGGTTGCTGGCTGCGATCATCGCAGCCATTTTCTCGGCCAGCGGCAGGGCGTCGCTCGGCGGCAGGATCGACAGGAACACGTCGGCCTTGGCGCATTCGGCGTCCGATACCGCCACCATCCCGGCCGCGGCCGCACGCTTGGCGCTGGCCTCGCTCCGGCCCGACAGCGACGTGATCACCTTGAGGCCGCGTTCCGCCAGCCGCCCGCCAACACCGGCGCCCATCGCGCCCTGTGCAATCACCGCCACAGTCGGATTCATGATGCCATTCCCTTTAGTTCATATCTCGCGCCAGCCTGATCGCTATTATAGCCGCCAATAAAGCCCGGGGAATTGCGTGAACGGAACACAGGACTGCGACGTCGTCATCATCGGAGGCGGGCCGTGCGGGCTCATGCTGGCCATCGAGCTCGGCCGCCGCGGCATTTCGGCCATCCTCCTGGAAGAGCGCACCACGCCGTCGCGCTTTCCCTCCGCCAACGCCACCCAGGCCCGCACCATGGAGCACTACCGGAGGCTGGGCTTCGCCGAGAAGGTGCGCGCGGAGGGCCTGCCCCCGGACTACCCGACCGACATCGCCTATTTCACCCGCTACACCAAGCATGAGCTGGCCCGCTTCAGCCTGCCGTCTGCGCGCGCCGCCCGCGAGATGGTGAAGACGCTGTCCGGCTCCTGGAGCGCGGCCGAACTGCCGCATCGCGTGTCGCAGATCTTCGTCGAGGACGTGCTGCGGGGCGAAGCCGCCGCCTGCCCGACCGTGTCGCTGCGGCCCGGCTGGCGCATGACCGCGATCCGCGACAACGGCGATGGCGTCGAGGTCGATGCCGAAAGCGGCTCCGGGCGCGTCACGCTGCGCGCATCCTATGCGGTCGCCGCCGACGGCGGCAGCAGCCCGACGCGCAAGATGCTCGGCATCAATTATGCGGGCGAAACCGGCGCAGTGCGCGACTTCATGGGCGGACGGATGTTCGCGATTCACTTTCGCGCGCCCAAGCTCTACGACGTGCTGCCGCATCCGCGCGCCTGGATGTACTGGGCGATCAACCACGAACGCCGCGCCTTCATGGCCGCGGTCAACGGCCGCGACGAGTTCACCTTCCACACCCAGATCGGGCCCGACATGCGCGCCCGGGACATTTCCGACGCGCAGGCCATCGCGATGTTTCATGAGGGGTTCGCCGCCCCGCTCGACATCGAGATCATCGGGCGCTCAAGCTGGAACGCCGGCTACACGCTGGTCGCGGAGAAATTTCAGCAGGGCCGCATCCTGATGGGCGGCGACGCCGTGCATCTGTTCACGCCGACCGGCGGGCTTGGCTACAACACCGCGGTCGAGGACGCGGTCAATCTGGGCTGGAAGCTCGCCGCGGTGCTGAAGGGCTGGGGCGGTCCGGCGCTGCTCAAGACCTATGAGATCGAGCGGCAGATGATCGCCAGGCGCAACACCACCTATGCGCGCGGCTTTGCCGACTCCGTCGGCCTGTTCGCCCTGCCGGCCGAGATCGAGCAGGACACCCCGGCCGGCGAAGCCGCCCGAAAGGTCACCGGCGACCACTACAATCACCACGCCCGCTTCGAATTCAACATTCCGGGCATCACGTTCGGCGGCCGCTACGACGGCTCGCCGATCATCGCCACCGACGGCACTGCGCCGCCGCCGGACTCGCCGAACACCTACGTGCCGACCGGATGCCCCGGCGGCCGCGCGCCGCATCTGTGGCTCGATAACGGGCGTTCGCTCTACGACACGCTCGGCTTCGAATTCACGCTGCTGGTGCTGAACCAGAACGTTGCAGACGCAGCGAAATTTCGCGATGCCGCGCAGACGCAGAACATCCCGCTGTCGATCGTCGCTGTTGCCACTGAAGGTGCGCGCGATCTCTATGGCGCCGATCTCGCGCTGATCCGGCCCGATCAGATCGTGGCCTGGCGCGGCAACGCGTCAGCGGACGCAGCCACGGTGCTGCGCCAAGTGATCGGTCATCCAAACGGTTGATGGACGCTCAGGTCCGCGCCGCGGCGCCCGACATCCGGCGCCACACCATCTGGCGTTGTTCGCGGATCGAGGCCAGCGCGACGCGCGCATCGCCAAGCGTCGTGGTCGGCCAGAAGCGATATTCCAGTTCGCCGGTCGAATAGCGCGAGCGCAGCCGCAAAAACAGGAATTTGCGGCGCACTTTGCCGGGTTTCAGGAACGCGGACAGCGATTCCGCGACGTTCTGGGTGCAGCCGAAGGCCAATTGCTCGCGATCGGAGGCCCGGCAGATTTCGTATACACCCGGGCTCAACGGCGCCTGGATGTAGTCGCCGTGATAGTCGTCAGGAAAAGACTTCCACTGTGTCCAACGGTCACTCATCGCTATGCACTCAAGGCAATATTCGCATCAAACCGCAACAAACGATACGCGGCACAATCCAGCACACCAACACACCGGATTAAATGACGCCCGTCACACTTTGTCTCAAACGTCACCGTCGCAATAACACTATCCCAAAGAACAGAAAAGCAATGTGTGACAAAAAATTTTTAGAGATGGTTCAGAACGCGCGGCCGGGCAGCACCAGAAGCTTGGGCTTGTCGGGCAGCGTCGTCTTGGAGATCACGACCGAC
>CAKZHN010000222.1 GCA_936924235.1 uncultured Rhodoplanes sp.
AACCCGGCCGAGGAGGTCTCGCAAACCTCCTGGGCGCCTCCCGGCGCTCCATTCCTCTCCTTTGGGAGAGGGACGGAAAACAGGGACACGGGCGCAGCCGGGCGTCCGCAAAACAAAGCCCCGGCACAGCGAAGCGTTGGCTACTGCCTCGGCTGTTTGACAGAACCTCATCACAGCGCGGTCACAACCGCGGCCGATCCGCCACAACGCCGGAGCTTGCGTGGCAACGCGATGTCCGCGCCGCGGAATATTCGTGCACTGCGTCGCGGACCGAAACCATCGCGCGTGCTCCGCGTTCGGCCTCCATCGCCATTGCAACTCCGGAGGTCTGCCTTGCGCACATTACTGTCGGCTGTCGCCATCGCCTCGCTGATCGCAATCGCCACGCCTGCTGTCGCCGATTTCGGACCTGGAGGCTCGGTCCATCGCGCGATCGAGGCCGCGCGCGCCTTCGGTGTCGTCGGCTTCAACGAGATCCAGTATTACGACGGCAGATGGGAGATCCAGGGCCGCGACGTTCGCGGCAAGGACGTCAACATCAATGTCGATGCCATCACCGGCGCCGTGACCAAGGTCGACCGGTACTGATCGAGCCACGGCGCAGCGCGGAATGGCGTCGCACGCCGTTCCGCGCTTGCGCTAACGCCGATTGCGGCTCACTTCAGCGCCAGCAGGAACTGCCTGATGTTCTGCTGCATCGCGCGTTCGTTGGCGATCCGCATCCGGTCGGCCCCGATCGGCGAGTCGGACATCGACGCGCTGGACTTGGTGGTGATCGGGAATGTCGCGTTCATGCCGGGTCCCGTCACCCGGTACTTCACCGACGCCGTGACGTCGTAGGTGAGCCCGATCAGCGGCTGCTCCAGGTCCTGGATTTCGGCGTCGACGTTGAACCGCGCCGCGCCGCCGCTCGCCAGATAGCCCTTGGCCTCGAGGCTGCTTTCGAGCGCGGCCTTGAACGGCTCGTTGGGCACGCCGGGCACCGTCAGCACGTTCATCGGCTGCCCGCCGCTCACGGTGCGGACCGCGACGGCGTTGCGGTATTTCGGACTGGAATTGCCGGTCGCGCTGACGTCGACCGTCATCGCGCCTTGCGTCGCGCAAGCCGCAAGCCCCGCCGCCAGCAATGCTGCGGCGAGCAGTTTCAGTGTGTGCATGGAATCGCCCCTCCGATGGTCGCTCCATACCACAGGTTGAATTCCAGGCAAGCAAGACCCGGCCGTCGCAACGCGCCGCGGTGTCATCAAATTCGAAGATGCGTTCGATGCGAAGATTTCATCCAACGCGCTTCGCATCTGTGCGCTTGCGCACAGCTCATGGCGCGCCTCATCCGAACAAACGACGCGGCGGTGTCATGCGGTTGTCATGTGTCGTCTCACCGAGGGGCAACACCCCGGTCGCGGCCGATGAGCGCCCGCGATCCAGCACTGGAGACACACATGACTCGTTTGCAATCCTTTTCCGGCTCGACCGGCCTCGCCGCGCTGCTCGCGGCCGGCCTGATCGTGCTGGCCTCGGCTGACGCCGCTGGCGCCAAAGGCAATGGCGGCAACGGCGGCAACAACGGCGGGAACAACCATTCGTCGCAGAGCCGTAGCAGCGGCTCGTCGAACAAGCCCGCGTTCGTCAACACCATCCATCCGATCATCAGCAAGGGCGGCAACAAGAGCCACGACGGCAAGGACCATGACGGCAAGTCCAAGCACGCCGACAAGGACCACAAGCATCACAAGGGCGACGACAAGCCGACCAAGACAACCGGCAACACCGGCACGCCTGGCACTGGAACGCCTGGCACTGGGACGTCCGGCAAGCCTTCCGGCGAGCCGCCGGTCGCGAGCAAGCCGCCGGTGACGCCGCCTCCGGGCGATGTGGTGCGAGACCATCGCGGCGAGCAGTTGCCGCCCGGACTTGTGCGCCTGCCGTCGGGTGTTGTCGTGCGCGCCCCCGCGCCGACCGCGTCCGCACCGCCGGCCGCGGGTCCCGCCCTGCCGCCCGGGCTCGAGCGCCTGCCGTCCGGCGTTGTCGTGCGCGCCCCCGCGCCAGCCGGGTCTACACCGCCTGCCGCGGCTCCTGGCATGCCACCGGCGGCGGCAGGTCCGGTGGTGCGCGATCATCGCGGTGAAAGCGCCGAAAGCGGACCGGCGGCGGCACCGGGCGGTGTAATCGTGCGCGATCATCGCGGCGACAGCACCGAAGGCGGATCGGCGGCCGCATCGGGCGGTGTGGTCGTCCGTGATCACCGCGGTGAGACCGCGGAAGGCGGAGCGGCGGCCGCATCCGGCGGCGTGATCGTCCGCGATCATCGCGGCGAAGGCGGCACGACCGTGACGCAGAGCGGCGGCAAGTCGAAGGGCGATGACGGCATCATCGGCGGCATCAAGGACCTTGGCAACGCGCTGGAGGACGTCGGCCGCGCCGCGGCGGGCGTTCTCCCTCCGATGGCGACCGCTGGCCCGCCGCACACCTCGACCCGCAGCCAGGACTGACGACCAAGACTGCGAAGACTGCCTAGAGAAACGCGTGGGCATCGCAATCGCGGTGCCCACGCGACCGCTTTCAATGCTCCGGATGAATGTCGCGATCCTCCCTGGACTCGTCAGGCCCGTGCGACAGCACCATCGCCGCGGTCCGCGCCGTCTCGATCGCCTCGTCGTAGCTTTCGAAATTCAGATAGACGTCGTCGTCGGTCCACACCGACCATTGGCCGGATCGCTTTCTCACCGCGTAGATTTTCTTGAGCATCCCGCCTCCCCGGTTGGCGATGACATAACGGCTGAGCGACCCCGTGGTTTCCTTGGTGCACCGCACGGCTTTAATCGCAAGTTAAGCCGATCGCTTACGCACGACGGGTTGCGTGAGCGTGCATCTCGACGACAGGTTCAGCACGACGCAACATTTCGTCTTGCATCCGACTCACGACGACAGCAGCGCGTGTCAAATGAGCAAGCGCCGGTATCTCGTGACCGATTTGTGTCCGGCGGCGGACGCAGTGCGCCTTATTCCGGCTGCCCGTGCTCGGCCATGCAGGCGCGATAGCGATCGGTCTGCTCTTCACCCCAGGTGTAATCCTTGAGCGACTCGACCGCCTGATTGCATTGGCGCAGCGCGTTGACGCGCTGGCCGGAGCGCACGGCGAGCTCGGCGCCGATCGCCTGGGCGTTGGCGTCGAAACCCGCGCGCGACGTGGGTTGCCGGGCGAAGGCCGTGCCGGCTGTCGCAACGCTCAGCGCCAGCACGGCCACGATGGTTTTGGTGTGAAGCATGATGTGTCTCGTGTCGTCAGGGTTGTCCCTCGACGACAAAACAACAAACGGCTTCACGCCGGAGTTCCCGCCGTCACAGCCGCAACTGCGGCCGCTTGCCCTTCTCGTCCTTCGGCACCTTCACCAGCGCTTCGCCGTCGAGCACGACCTCGCCCTCGACCGTGCACACGCACGACAGCCGCGCCCGCGATTTCTCGGCCACGAGCTCGGCGACCGTCACGGTGACCACGACTGTGTCGCCGATCTTCACCGGCGCGCGGAAGTTCAGGGTCTGCGAGATGTAGATGGCGCCGGGCCCGGGCAGCCGCGTGCCGAGCACCGCCGAAATGAGACTCGCAGTGTAGAGCCCGTGGGCGATGCGCTTCTTGAAGGTGGTGCGCGCCGCGAAGTGTTCCGACAGGTGGATCGGATTGCGGTCGCCGGTGAGCTGCGCGAAGCCGACCACGTCGGTGGCCGACACGGTCTTCTCCAGGGTCTCGGTCATGCCGACGGAGAGGTCCTCGAAGAACAGCGTGCGAAGTGGCGGCAGATTGCTGGGCGGTGGCAGGTCCATACCGTCAGCATAGCGCAGCTCGCGGCGGTGTCCGGCCGGCCTCAAAAGAAAAAACGGCCCGGCGGAACGTCGCCGGGCCGTTACGCTTCTTCAGTTCAGCAAGCGGCCGTTGACCGATTGCAGCGTGGTTTCTGGAATCCTTTTTGCGCCCCGGATTTCGCAGTCGTGTTGTAATCAATGCGTGGTCGGCGGCGGCGCCTCTTCGCCGGTCCCGTCGTCGTCCAGGTCGGCCCGCATCGCGGACAGCGTGGCGAGCGTGACGGCCCGCCGACACCGATCGGTGATCGGCGCCGTGGCCAGCTCGCGCGATTGCTCGTAAAGCGCGTTGCCGAGCGCGCGGCCCCAGGTCAGCTCGAGCGTCGAGCGCTCGCAGGTCGAAGCGATCGCAAGCCCGATCCGATGCAGGTGGGCTTTCTGGTAGCAATACAACGCCAGATTGGCGCGTTGCGCCGCGGAGAAGCCTGCGACAAGCTCGCGGGCGCGGCCTTCGCCGGCGCGATAGAGCCGCTCGGCGAAGTCGGCGGGAACCGGCTGGTCGTTATCGAACTGCGGGCCAGATGGCCCAGCGGCGCGGATCGTCCTCATGGCGTGCCTTCCTTCGTTAGGCACGCGGAGAATCGCTCCACAACGGCTATCGAGCCGTTTAAATCCGGCTCGGGACAATTCCCGATGGGGAATCTACTTACCGGCCGGCGCGAGCGGCCGGTCGGATCATGCGCTGAGCTCGTCCCGGGTCGGCAGCCGGCCGTGCGGCGTGAGCTGGTCGACCGCGCCGGGCAGTTCGCGGCGCAGTCCCGACAACAGCTCGTCGCGCGACATGCCGGCGTGGTTGGCCACCGCATCGATGTCGTCGATGCCGATCGACTTCGCCAGGTCGCTCTCGGAGATGTCCTGGTTCGGACCGGTGCCGACCCACGACTGCGCGACGTGACCCTGGCCGCTCTTCTGGAATTGCTCGAGCAGGTTGCCGAGGCCGCCGCTCAGGACGCTGCCGGCCGCGCCGCCGGCCAGCATGCCGCCGAGCGGGCCCTTGAGCAGATCGCCAAGTCCACCGGCTCCTCCGCCGCCCGGCGCGCCACCGAGGCCGCCGCGCGCGGCACCGCCCATCAGCCCGCCGAGGACGTCGCCCAAGAGGCCGCCGCCGACGCTCGAGCCGCCCCCGCTTGGCATCTGCTGCGGCGCGGGCGCGCCGCCTTGCCCGCCTGCGGTCAGGTGCTTGTAGCCCTTGTAGGCAATCAGGGCCAGGATCGCCATGGTCATCGGCGACATGCCGCCCTTGGCATTCGGGTCAGTCTGGCCGCCCGGACCGTTCTGCATGCCATTGAGAATGTCCATCAAACCCATCGGAGCCTCCTCCTGCTGCCGTGGCAGAGCCAAATGATCGCGCCCGCATTGCGACCGGAAAATGACGGCGGCCGTAATATCGCCGCGCCGATTGCGGCATCATCGGCGAAAGCTTAGGCTTTGGGCGCATCCGCGAACGGAGGCTGATATGCTCCACGTTCTCCTGGTCGGCTTGGTTGCAGGCTTTCTCGCGCGCTTGATCTCGCCCGGGCCCAACAACCCGGCTGGGTTTATCCTCACCATGGCGCTCGGCATTGCCGGCGCGTTCCTCGCCACCTTCGTCGGGCAGGCCATCGGCCACTACTCGGCCGACGAAGGCGCGGGATATATCACCGCGACCATCGGCGCGGTGGTCGTGCTGTTCATCTGGAACAGGCTGGTGGCGTCGGGACGGATCCCCGATCCCGGCGCGCGATAACTGACGCGCGCCTACTTCTTCTCCAGCTCCTTGTCCTTGGCTTCGGCGCGCTGCGCCGCAGGACGCGCCGCGATCCGCGCCGAATAGGCGGTGAACTCCGGCCGCTCCGGCACCAGCTTGAAGATCGTGCCCCAGCGCACGTTCGAGCCGATCACCACGTCGGCCGCGGTGAACTGCTCGCCGAGAATCCACGGTCCTTTCTCCACTGCCTTGGCCACCACGTTCATGGCGGTGTCGAAATCGCCGTAGCCGAGCATCGCCCGGCGCGCCTCTTCCTTGCGCGGCGCCGCACGATCGATCACCGCCGGCTCGAAACAGCCCGGCCCGAAGAACAGCCATTTCAGATACGGCCCGCGGCGCGGATCGCCGAGCGGCACGTTGAGCTTCTTCTCGGGAAACGCATCGGCGAGATAGGTGCAGATCGCCGCGCTCTCGGTGATCACCACGTCCTTGTGCTTGATCGCCGGCACCTTGCCCATCGGATTGATGGCGAGATAGTCGGGCTTGAGCTGATCGCCCTCCGAGAGCTTGAGCAGCTTGATGTCATAAGGCACGCCGAGCTCTTCGAGCATCCACAGTGTGACGGACGAGCGGGAGGGTGCAGCGTGGTACAGCGTGAGGTCGGCCATGGTCACTCCATCAGATCGCCAGGTCGGGTTTGCAATTAAGGGGCGCGAATGTGAGCGCAGCGTGACGGCGCGGCTCACTTGGTCGGTCATTTGCCTGGCAAGCCGTCAATGATTCCCTGCGCCTGCCGGACCAGATCGGCAAAGCCTTTGTCCTTTGTCGCATGCTCGGCAAAGCAACGGCGGAACGCCGCGGCGCCGTCCTGCCGGATCTTCGATCCGTCCGGCTGCTTGGCCTTGCGCTGGAAGGCTTCGTTGGACTTGCGCTCCGCCTCGTCCCATCCGGCTTGGCAAGGCGGAAACGGCCCGAGCTTGGTGACGGCCGGAACCTGCACCACATAGAGCTTGCCGCCCTGCATCACAGAGATCACCAGTTCTTCGGCCTCCCAAGGCCCATCATCCTGCGACCAGTTGCCGAGCATGGCGTAGGCCGTGCTCGCAGCCTGCGGCTTCCTGATCGGCAGCTCGGCATATTTCGCCAGCGCCGCGTCCGAGTTCACCGCCTGGGTGTAGAACGAGTCATTCGCCAGCGCCTTGGCCGGATCCTGGGGCAGTTCGTTGTCCTTCCACCATTTGCGATGGTCGCGGAGCCAAGTCTTGAACAGGCCTTCGGTGCTCACGACCACGCGGGTTTTGTAGTCCTCCGACGAGTAGACCAGCCCATCGAGCATGCCGAAGCCCAGATCGCTGCGGAGCAGCGTGTCGTTGTTGATCTTCGCGGTGGCGGGAATCCCCGGCACCTTCAGCGCCGAAGGCCCGACAATCTCCTTGAGCTGCTTTTCCAGGTCGGCCACCGCGCTGTCCTGGAGCTTGGAGAAGCGCTCGGCATTCATCTTGGCCTTGTCGGCCGCGGCGATCTTGCGGATGTGGGCGTCGCGGGCCGCGAGATAGCTCTGCTCGGACGTGGCAGCCATCGCCGGAGATGCGATCAAAACAGGGCTCAGAATCAGCAATGCCATCCAAACAATTTTCATCACGATGCTCGCAATTGGCTTTTGAGCTTTATAGATCATCGATCTAATGTCAGGGACAAACATGCCCGACGAGATTCGCGATAACAAGGCGGAAAGCCGCTTCGAGATGGACGCCGACGGCGAGCTTGCGGTGGCCTATTACAGGCGCGAGCCGGGCGTGATCACCGTCACCCACACCGAGACGCCCTATCGCCTGCAAGGCCAAGGCATCGCATCGCGGCTCGTTCGCGGTGCGCTGGAAGCGGCCCGCGCCGAAGGACTGAAGGTCGTGCCGCGCTGCTCGTTCGTGGCGGCCTATATGGCGCGGCATCCGGAATTCAACGACCTGCTGCTTTGACGGAATGGCCCGAAAACGCATGGCCCGAAAACGCATCGCCAAAGACATCTGGAAACGCTTCCGCATCGCGCCCGGCACGCCCTCGAAGCTCAGCGAGCGCGACCCAGGCGATCTGATGTTGTTTCCCGAACGCGACGACGCCGAGAAGCAGAGCGTCAAGGACGGCGAGATCATCGACACGCTGCAGGACCGCCTCTACGCGGAAGGCAAGCGCGCCCTTCTGGTGGTGCTGCAAGGCATCGACACCGCCGGCAAGGACGGCACCATCCGTCACGTCTTCAAGGAAACGAGCCCGCTCGGCGTCGTGGTCAAGCCGTTCCGCAAGCCGAGCGAGGTGGAAGCCGCGCACGATTTCCTCTGGCGCGCGCACATCGCGGCGCCGCAGAAGGGCTTCATCGGCGTGTTCAACCGCTCGCACTATGAGGATGTGCTGATCGGCCGCGTGCGCAAGCTCGCGCCGAAGGACGAGATCGAGGCGCGCTACGAGCAGATCAACGCGTTCGAGAAAATGCTGACCGAGAACGGCACCACCATTCTCAAGTTCATGCTGCACATTTCACGGAAAGAGCAAGGCGAGCGGCTGCAGGACCGGCTCGACCAGAAAAAGCATCGCTGGAAATTCAACGCGGACGATCTGGAGGACCGCAAGCTCTGGAACGAATACATGGCGGCCTACGAGATCGTGCTGGACCGCTGCTCGACCCGCTCCGCACCCTGGTACGTCATTCCGGCCGACCGCAAATGGGCGCGCAACGCCGCGATCGCAGCGATCATCCGCGCAACGCTCGAAGACATGGACCCGAAATATCCCAAGCCGCCCTGGGACCCGAAAAGCTTCGTGATCGACTAGGCCTCGGCACGTGCTGGTTCGGCCGTCACGTCATGGCCGAAAATCCATTCGCGCGGCAGCGGCGGCGGCGCCGGCGTCTTGCGGTTGTTCTGGAACTGCTCGCGCGCCTGCAGCACCACGCGCGTGGTGTGCGGCCGGCGTTCCGCCTCATAGGTCGCAAGCGCCCGCGCTGGATTTTCATGCTGCCCAAGATGCCGCGCCAGCGCGTAGCCGTCCTCGATGGACTGAGCTGCGCCTTGCGCCAAGGTCGGCATCATCGGATGAGCCGCGTCGCCCAGCAGCGTGATGAGGCCGTCGGTCCAGCGCGGCAGCGGCTCGCGGTCTCGGATGCCCCATTTGTAGCATTCGGTGACCTGGCCGAGCATGCCGAGCAGCGCCTCGTTCCAGCCGCGGTAGCCCGCCAGCAGTTCATCGACGCTGCTCGCCACCGCCCAGGATTCCTCGACCCATTGATCGGTGACGTGGCCGGCGAAGATGTTGTAGAGCGCGCCGCCGCGGATCGGATAGCAGATCACATGGCCTTCGGGGCCGATCCAGCCGACATATTCGTCGCGGCCGACCTCGACCGCGTTGCCCGGCCCGACGCGCGTCGGCACGCATTCGATCGGCACGATGCAGCGCCACGCCATCTGCTGCGTGAAGCGGGCCGGCTGCAGCCCGAACAGACGCTCGCGCACGGTCGAATTGATGCCGTCGGCGCCGATGATCACATCGGCCTCGATCTCCGCGCCGCCGTCGAATGTCGCGACCGCCGCGCCGTTTCGATTGGCAACACCGGTGCAACGCATGCCGAGATGGACGGCGCTGTCGGGGAGCTGATTGCAGAATTGCCGGTGCAGGTCGGCGCGATGCGTCATCAGATAGGGCGCACCGAACTGCGCAGCGTAGGGCCCCTTCATCGGCTCGCGATAGCGCAGTCGGCCGTCGTTCCAGGCCAGCGACGCGTAACTCGCGGGCTCGCTCGCAAGCGGCAGCAGCGGCTGCTCGATGCCGAGCGCGCGCAGCACCTTCACGGCGTTGGGGCCAAGCTGAATCCCGGCGCCGACCTCGCCGAGCTGCGACGCGCGCTCGTACAGCACCGCTTCGATGCCGCGCCGGCGCAAGGCGCAAGCGGCGGCGAGCCCGCCAAGCCCCGCGCCGATCACCGCCACTCGAAGGCTGCGCGCCACTGAATGTCCCTGTTGTCGGTTGCCGCCAATCAACTTCTATATGCGGGGCGATGCCCTATAGTGTCCATATGAAAAAGCTCGCCTTCGCTGCTGCCATCGCTGCTCTGTCCGCCTTGTTCAGCACTCTTGCGCATGCGGATTTTCCGGAGCGCACCGTGAAGATCGTCGTGCCGTTCGATGCCGGCGGCACGCTCGACGCCGTGGCGCGAGCGTTAGCGCAAAAGCTCAATGACAAATGGAACGTGCCGGTGATCGTCGAGAACCGGCCCGGCGCCGGCAACACCATCGGCGCGGCAGCCGTCGCCAAGGCTGCGCCGGACGGCTATACGCTCCTCTTCGCCAACACCAGCATTTCCACCAATCCGAGCCTGTTCAAGTCCCTGCCCTACGACACGCTGCGCGACCTCGCGCCGGTGGTCTATCTGTCGCCGTCGCCGAATGTCCTGCTGGCGCAGCGCAGCCTCGGCGTTCATTCGCTCAAGGAGCTCATAGCGCTGGCCAAATCGCGCGACAGCTCGCCGCTGAGCTTTGCGTCGGTCGGCAAGGGCAGCGCGCATCATTTCTGCATGGAGCTGCTCAAGCGCGAGGCCGGCATCAATCTGCTGCACGTGCCCTATCGCGGCGTGGCTCCGGCCGTGCTCGCGGTCAACCGCGGCGAGGTCGACCTCTATTGCAGCGACATCCCGGGCGCGCTCAGCCTGATGCAGGGCGACAAGGTGACGGCGCTCGGCATCACCAGCGGCGAGCGCTCGCCGGCGCTGCCGGATGTTCCGCCGTTCGCCGAGGCCGGACTGCCGAACTACGCGCAGGCCGGCTACGTCGGCATCATGGCGACCGGCGGCACGCCGGACGCGGTCATCGCCAAGCTCAACGCGTCGATCAACGAGGTGATCAAGGAGCCGGAATTCGCCAGGCACTTTGCGGCGTTCGGCTACGAGATGATCGGCGGCACCGCGGCAGAGTTTGCGAACTTCGTGAAAGACGACATCGAGCGCTACCGGAAGCTGACGCAATCCGCCGGCATCACGCCGGAATAGTGGGCGGCTCAACCCGTGGTGCCCGCACCGGCGCTCGCGCGTCCGCGCTTGGGCCCGAAGCTTGCGCGAACGAGATCGATCGCCACCACCACGAGTCCCGCGCCGAGCACCAGCCAGCCCGGCCGGATCGAGCTCAGATCGTCGAAATCGAACGCGGTGCCGAGCACCCGCAGCGGCGAGACGTGGAACGCAATGCCGATGCCGACCGCCTCGGCGACGAAGGTCAAGGCCGCGACCGCGACCGACAGCGCCAGAAGCTTCCAGGCCGGCAGCTCGCCGCGCGTGGTCTTGAAGCGGAGCAGCAGCCGGTAGCCCATCATCCAGCCGAACAGGCCCGCGACCAAGGTCGGCACCGAGACATCGGCCTTGGTCTGCTGGAAGAAGTGGATCAGCGCCAGCAGCGCGATGCCGTAGACCACGTTGTGCAATGTCTGCCAGCGCTTGCCGCCGAGACGGCGCACCATGCCGTCGGTCGAGGTGATCGCCAGCGCCGTCAGCCCGAGCAGCGCGACGAAGCCGATGGTGAGATAAAGCCGCAGCACGATCTCGCTCGCCACCTTCCAGAGGTCAAACATCTGGTCGGCGATGTAGAGCGAGATGTGAACCGCCGCGTAGACGAAGGCGCCGACGCCGATCATGCGGCGCACGTCGAGAAGCTGGCCGAAACGGCCGATCCGCCGCAGCGGCGTGATGGCGAGCGACACCAAAAGGAACATCAGCGCCCAATAGCCGGTGCGGTGGATCACGTTATTGAGCGGCCGGGCGCCGAAGCCCTCGGTGTTGAAGTCGTAGACAGCGATGGCGACCGGCACGAGGATGAACAGCAGCGACAGGATGCGGAGCGGCGAAACCCGGCCGGCCGAATCGAGCCAGAGCTGCCAGGGCGCCTTCAGCCGCTTGCGCCCCGTCGCCGCAGGCTTGGCCGCGGGAGGCTTGGCCGCCGCTCGCGGCACTGCACTCTCGATGGATGTCGTCACTTCGCTCATTGAAATGCGGGTAACACGGCCCGCGCAAGGCCGCCAATAACGCTTTGCTATAAACTTTATCGATCCAGATGACGGCTTTGTGATCGTTTGCAACGCGGCAAAGCGCGCGGCTTTTCCGACGCGACCGCCGGTGGTAGCCTTCAATTCAACAACGAAGCGCCGGGAGGATTCGAATGCGCCTTGCGCGCTCAGGCATCCCGTTCGTATTGGCCTTCATCCTGTCGGCCGCCCTCCCCGCGAAGGCCGAGCCGGTGAAGATCCGCGTTGGCTGGATCACGGCGCCGGCCTCGATGGTGCCGCTGCTGTTCCTCGCGCCTGGCGCGGCCAAGCATCTCGGCAAGTCCTATACATTCGAGCCCCTCAACTTCGGCTCGTCGACGCTGCAGATCACCGCCATCAGCCAGGGCGAGATCGACATCGCGGCCTTCGGCTATACGAGCTTCCCGCTGGCGATCCAGAACGGCGGCCTCAGCGATCTGCGCATCATCGCCGACGAGATCGTCGACGGCGCGCCCGGCTACTACGCGACGCAGTACTTCGTACGGAAGGATTCCGGCATCGACACCATCGCCGCCATGAAGGGCAAGGTAATCGCGACCAACGGGCTCGGCAGCGGCGTCGACATCGCGATGCGCTCGGCGCTGAGCAAGCAGGGCCTGCAGGCGACGCGCGATTACACCGTGATCGAGGCGCCGTTCCCGGCGCATAAGGCCATTTTGAAGGAGAAGAAAGCCGACCTCATCGTCGGCGTGCTGCCGTTCTCCTACGATCCGGAACTGAACGAATTCGCCAAGCCGCTGTTCACCACGGCCACCGGCATCGGCAGCATCGCGCTGTCGTTTTGGGCGGCGCGCAAGGAATTCATCGACAAGAACCGTCCGGCGCTGGTCGATCTGCTGGAAGACACAAGTGCGGCGCTGCGCTGGTACTACGATCCCGCGAACCGCGAGAAAGCCGTGGCGCTGACTGCGGGCTATCTGAAGCGGCCGCCGGCCGCCTTCGAAAGCTGGCTGTTTACCAAGCGCGACTTTTACCGCGACATGGACGTCAAACCCGATCTGAAAATCGTGCAGTCGAGCGTCGACAAGGTCAAGGAGCTCGGCTTCATCAAGGACACGCTCGAGGTCGGCAAATACGCCGATCTCAGCCTGGTCGAGGAGGCCGCCAAACGGCGGCACTGACCATGGCGGGCTTCGCGGAATAACGGAACCGAACAGGGAGTCTGGGATTTGTTGTTCTCAATATGAGGTCGCGGCGCCGGGGTATGACGGCTTCCCTGCCCCTGCCTGACCGATGTCGCGGCCGATCTGCTTCCAACGCGTTTGGCTTCAAAGCATGGAGGTACGGCAATGGCATCTTCACACATCCTGGTGGGCGCAAGCGATCACGCGGCCGAACCCACGGTCCGCACCATTGCGCCCAATGATCTCGTCGACGCGCTGAAGAAGGGTTGGGACGATTTCAGCGAAATGCCGAGCCACGCCGTGTTCCTGTGCGTGATCTACCCGGTGATCGGCATCCTGGCGGCGGCCCTGACGCTCGGCTACGCCTTCGTGCCGCTGCTGTTCCCCGCTGCCGCAGGCTTCGCGCTGATCGGGCCGATTGCCGCGCTCGGCCTCTATGAGCTGAGCCGCCGCCGCGAGGCCGGCCTCGAAACGTCGGCCACCGACGCCTTCGAGGTGCTGCGTTCGCCCTCGCTCGGCGCCATCGTCGCGCTCGGCCTGCTGCTCGCGGTGATCTTCCTGGCCTGGATGGCGACCGCCAATGCCATCTACACTACGTATTTCGGCTATGGCTCGCCGAGCTCGATCGGCCAGTTCCTCCACGACCTGTTCCTGACCCGCGCCGGCTGGAGCCTGATCGTGGTCGGCAACCTCGTCGGTCTGGTGTTCGCGGTCGGGTCGTACCTCATCAGCGCGGTGTCGTTCCCGCTGCTGCTCGACCGCGATGTCGGCGCCGCCGGCGCGATGATGACATCGCTCCGCGTCGTGATGCACAACCCGATGACCATGGCGCTGTGGGGCCTGATCGTCGCGGCGCTGCTCGTGATCGGCACGATCCCGCTGTTCCTCGGCCTCGCCGTGGTGCTGCCGGTGCTCGGCCACGCGACCTGGCACCTGTATCGAAAAGCCGTGGTGGCGGATCAAAGCCCGCGTGCCGATTTCCTGCCGCGGCCGGCCGGCAAGCACCACGCCGCGCAGTTCCCGGTGTCGCTGTTCAAGCGGACCGACGAATAACGGCCGTCAAAGACCGAGCTTGGCCGCGAGATCTTCGAGATCGCGGCCGGCCACATCGACCGCAATCTTGGGCCCGGGCTCGCCTTTCCCGGGCCCATGCTCGTTGGGCCGCGCGATGTGCCCGGTGCGGAGCCCGTTCGTTGCGGCGTGCGACAGATCGTTGGAATGCGCCGCGATCATCATGCAGTCGGACGGATCGAGCGCGAACGCCTCGCAGGCCGAGAGGTAGACCCGCGGCTTGGGCTTGAAGTCGCCGGCGATCTCCGAGCCCAGGATCGCGTCCCAGGGAAAACCGTTGCGCCGGGCGAGATCGACCATCAGCGCGATGTTGCCGTTCGACACTGGCGCGATCAGGCATTGTTTTTTCAGCCGCGCCAGTCCGGCCGCGGAGTCCGGCCAGGCGTCGAGCCGGTGCCAGGCGAGATTGAGGTTCCGCTTGGTGTCCTCGGACAAGCCATTCACGTTGAAGCGCGGCAAAATACGCTCGAGGTTGTGCCGGTGCAGGATATCGAGCCGGCAGAACGGCAGCCGGCCGCTGCGGATCTCCTCCATCGCCGGCTGATATTCGCCGCGCCAGGCGTCGGCGAAGGCGAGCCAATCGAGGTTGTGACCGAGCGGCTTCAGGATCGCTTCGGACTCGCGGGCGATACTGGTGCGCCAGTCGACCAGCGTACCGAACACGTCGAAGAAACAGGCTTTGGGCGGCTGCATGGGTTCTCCCGGAGCGCCCATGATGTCGTGCCGATCCAGTTTGTCGAGGCCCTTTCAGCCGTTCCGCGCGTTGCTATAGTCCGCTCCTCGAAAACTTAAAAAGGCGAGGATGGCATGTCGTATTATTCGGGGCTGACAGCGGAAACCATCGAGTTTCAAGGACACAACGGCGACAAGGGCGAGGCCTACTACGCGCGGCCGACCGGCAACACTAAGGTCGGCGGCGTGGTCGTCATCATGCACCTGCCGGGCTGGGACGAATGGATCATCGAGACCACCCGCCGTCTCGCCCATCACGGTTATGCGGCGATCTCCCCCAATCTCTATTTCCGTGAAGGGACCGGCAGCCCGGACGATCTCGGCGCCCGTGTGCGCGCGGCCGGCGGCGTGGCCGACGCGACGGTGATGGGCGACGTCGAGGCCTGTATCAAATATCTGCGCGCGCAACCCAACTCCAACGGCAAGATCGGCGTCATCGGGTTCTGCTCCGGCGGCCGCCACACGTATCTCGCGGGCTGCCAGCTTAAGGGCATCGACGCGCTGGTCGACTGCTGGGGTGGCAATGTCGTGGTCGACGACCCCAAGGCGCTGAACGACAAGCGGCCGGTCGCGCCGATCGATCTGACCGACAAGATGACCGCGCCGCTGCTCGGCCTGTTCGGCAACGACGACGAGAACCCGAACCGCGATCAGGTCAACCGCACCGAAGCCGCGTTGAAGAAGCTCGGCAAGAATTACGAATTCCACCGTTATGACGGCGCGGGCCACGCCTTCTTCAACTACGCCCGCGCGCCGGCCTATCGCGGCGACCAGGCCACCGAAGGCTGGAAGAAGGTGTACGCCTTCTTCAAGAAGCACCTCGGTTGATCGGCTCGGAACCGGAGTAGCATCATGTGCTCCTACATCGTGGAAAAGGCCAAGCTCTACGGCACCGCCAAGGGCCCGGGCAGCGAGTGGATGAAGGTCGACACCGCCAACGTCTATTACGACCATCCCTACGAGGCGCAGCTCGATCACGCGCTGTGCGTCGACTTCATCTGCGAGGCCGATGGCGGACGTGAGCGCGTCGCCATCGAGATCTCGCGGGAGTCGGCGCTGGAACTGATGGAGAAGATCAAGGCCGCGCTGGCGAGCGGCGACGCCTCGCACGGCAAGGCCGTCGAAGCCCAATGCTCGCTGGCCGGCTCGAAGGCGGAGGTGGCGGCGCTGTTCTAGAACGCCTTCTGAACTGCCGCATCAAACTCCGACGTCATGCCCGGGCTTGTCCCGGGCATCCACGTCTTGGCGGCAAAGTAAGGCGTGGATGGCCGGGACAAGCCCGGCCATGACGGTGTTAATTCAGCGTAAGTGGCCCCCAAGAGCCGCCGCTTACGCCGGCAGCTTTTCGGCCTGGACCTCGCAGGGCAGCGTCGCCGGTGTCGGCAGCTCGCCGCCCTGCCGCTCGTAGCCGACCACGCGCAGCACGCCGGTCGCCGCGCACATCTCGACCGCCATCCTGGTGTAGGGATTGAGCACT
>CAKZHN010000223.1 GCA_936924235.1 uncultured Rhodoplanes sp.
GCGTCACCACCGGTCCCATGCTGGGCGGCGTCAAGTTCGGCAAGAACGTCATCGAGACCGATACCGTGGTGATGCGCTCGGTCACCGGCACGGTGCGGCGGATCATCGCCGAGCACCGGCAGTTCGACAAATTCCACCTCGACTAGTCAGAAGCTAGTGCTGCTGCGGCGCGGGCGCCTGACCGGTGGTCTGCGGCGCCTGGGCACCCGCCGCAGCCGGTGACGCCTGCGGGCTGGGGGCGGGTTGTGCCGGTGCATTGGCCGCGGATTGTATCGTCGGGGTCGCGGGCGTGCTGGCGTAGTAGCCCCAGGTCCCCATGTTGACTAGCAGCGCGCCAAGCAGCAACACGACCACGGCGCCTGCGCCGAAACCGGAAGCCCACAGCATCAGGGTTCTGGTAGCGCTTGCCGGCATCGGCTCTTCGTTGAAGTTATCGGCCATCGCGTTCTCCTGTGACAGTCACTTGCGCGAGTCGCCTTAAGGAGAGAACGCGTGGATTCCGACGATGTTCCCGGCGAAGGCTCGCGCCGCCGGCCGTCCAAAACGTGCTATGCCATCGGCGGAATGAACCGGGGCATTCAATGACACGAGGCATTCATCTGGTCGGCAGCGTGCCGGGAACGGACTCAGCCGATGTGTTCCGGCGCGTGAGCGCGGCGCTAGGCCCGCGGCTCAAGCGCATTCCGGACGGCGAGACCGGCGAGCGCGCCGACTGGATCACCTGGCTCGAACCGGTGTTCGCGGCGAGCCCGGCGCTCGAGAAATCCGATGAGGTGTTCCGCCTGCATCCGACTGCGCCGCCGCGCATCCGGTATCGGCTGAAGGCAGGACACACCGCCAACGACGTCGCATTCGACAATCTGTTCTATGCCGACATCGCCGAGCGCTCGTATCGCGACTTCGCGCGGCTGAAGGCCGAGGGCGTGATCCCCAAGCATTGCCGCTTCCAGATCGATCTCGTGCCGGCCCATTCGGTGATCTGGCTCTACCTGCAGGACGAGCTGCATGCGCCGCTTGATCCGGTCTACAACGCGGCGCTCAAGCGCGAGATCGACAAGACCGCGGCGCGCCTGCCGCACGACCAGATCGCGATCCAGTTCGACGTGGCGTCCGCGGTGTTCGCCCGGCTCGAGCGGAAGGACGTGTCGAGCTACGGCCGCGACAAGGCCGAGACACAGGCGAGCTTTGCCCGCATCCTGATCGATCTCGCCGAGCATGTGCCGGCGGACATCGAGCTGCTGTTTCATTTCTGCTACGGGGACTCCAACCACAAGCACGTGGTCGAGCCGACCGACATGGCCGACATGGTGGAGATGGCGAACCGCCTGAGCGAACGCATCGCACGGCCGATCGAGCTCATTCACATGCCGGTGCCGCGCGACCGCTCCGACGAGGCCTACTTCGCGCCGCTGAAGCGCCTCCGGATGAAGCCCGAGACCGAGCTCTGCCTGGGTCTCGTGCATCACACCGATGGCGCTGCCGGCACGCGCAAACGCCTCGCCGCAGCCGAGAAGGTGGCGAAGGAGTTCTCCATTGCCACCGAATGCGGCTTCGGCCGCAGACGGCCTGAGACCATTCCGGAATTGCTGCGCATTCATGCCGAGGTCGCGGGCTGATGGCCGCGAACATCGAAATCCGTCCGGTGCCGTCTACCGAGCGCGCCGCCTGGGAGCCGCTCTGGACCGGCTATCTGGAGTTCTACAAGACGTCGGTGCTCCCGGAGGTCTACGACGCCACCTGGGCGCGGCTGCAGAACCCGGCCGAGTCAATGCATCTGCTCGGCGCCTATGTCGACGGCAAGCTGCTCGGGATTGTCCACTTCATCTATCATCGCTCATGCTGGACGATCGGCGACTACTGCTATCTGCAGGACCTGTTCGTCGCCAAGGATGCGCGCAAGCTCGGTCTCGGCCGTGCGCTGATCGAGGCGGTCTACAAGACGGCGCACGAGGCCGGCGCGAGCCGCGTCTATTGGCTGACGCATGAGAGCAACGCCACGGCGCGCACGCTCTACGACAAGCTCGCCACCTGGCCGGGCTTCATCGTCTATCGCCACCTGTTCGCCGATCGCATCTAGCGCATGTCCCGGAAAAGTGGGCACCGGTTTTCTGAAAAGGACGTGCGCCACATGAAATGACGGCGCGCAAAAAAATTCGCGGACGGCTTTCACCGTCCGCGATCGCGTCTCGATCAAATCCGAGTGGCGTCAGCACACCCAGACGCGGCGCCACACCGGACCGTATGCGCCCCAGTAGCGGACGCTGCGCCAGCAGCCACCGCCATAGTAGCCGTAGCCGTAAGCGGGGTACGCGTAGCCGCGATAACCCCAGCCATAGCCGCGGCCGTAGAAGCCACGGCCGCCGTAGTAGCCGCGTCCACCCCAGCCGCGCCCGCCCCAGCCACGTGCCGAAACGGCGGTCGGTCCTGCTGCGGCGCCGACGGTGGCAATCGCCACCAAAACCATCGCGATCTTCTTCAACATGATTCAGGCTCCTTCAAAGCCAGGCTCTCCGTAGCCTTCGCCCTAGGTAGCATTTCCTCATGCAGTTGGGACAAATTTGTGGAATTCGCCGCGGTGGATTGCGGCAACAGTGCTCCCGATTGCGTGAGGTTGCGATGCAGCAGCCTGTATGATGAGCGCATGATTCTGAAGATCTGTTCATGACCGCCGCTCTGGCCATGGTGCCGAAGGCGCCGACGCGCCTGTTTCTCGATGTCGAGCGCTCGGTGACCGGCCGCGCGTGGCGCGATCGGCTCGACGAGCGGGCAACGGCGCGCGCTCTCGCCATTGCGCAGCGCAGCGGAATGCCGGAACTGCTGGCCCGCGTGCTGGCCGGCCGCGGCGTCGAGCCGGGCGATGTCGAGGCCTATCTCGACCCCACGGTGCGGCGGCTGCTGCCCGATCCGCATGTCGTTACCGCCATGGAGGCTGCGGCCTCGCGCATCGCCGACGCCATGATGCGCGGCGAGCGCATCGCGATCTTCGGCGACTACGACGTCGACGGCGCCACGGCGTCCGCGCTGCTCGCGCGGTTCCTGCGAACGAGCGGCCACGAGCCGATCATTCACATCCCGGACCGCATCTTCGAAGGCTACGGACCAAACGTGGGCGCGATCCGCGCGCTCGCCGATCGCGGCGCGCAACTCCTCATCACGGTCGACTGCGGCACCACCAGCGCCGAGCCGCTCGCGGAGGCGCGCAAGCTCGGCCTCGACGTCATCGTCATCGACCATCACCAGGCCGACGAGAATCTGCCCGATGCGCTGGTGGTCAATCCGAACCGGCTCGACGATCTGTCGGGGCTCGGCCATCTCGCCGCGGTCGGTCTGGTGTTCGTCACGATCGTTGCGGTCAATCGCGTGCTGCGCACCCGCGGCTTCTGGACGACGCGGCCCGAGCCCGATCTGCTCGGCTCGCTCGATATCGTGGCGCTCGGCACCGTCGCCGACGTGGTGCCACTTCACGGCCTCAACCGCGCCTTCGTCGCCAAGGGTCTGATCGCGATGCGCGGCCGCACCAATCCGGGCCTCACCGCGCTGATGGATGTGGCGCGGCTGACGGGGCCGCCGGAGCCCTGGCATCTCGGCTTCCTGCTCGGCCCGCGCATCAATGCCGGCGGGCGCATCGGCCGCGCTGATCTTGGCGCGCAGCTTCTCACCACCGACGATCCGATCGAAGCCGGACGCATCGCCGCCGAGCTCGACCGGCTCAACCGTGAGCGCCAGGCGCTGGAGCAGGCGATGCTCGCCGAAGCCGAGGCCGAAGCGATGGCGGCGCTCGGCCTCGAGGAGAAGGGCGCCGTGGTGGTCACCGCCGCGGCCAACTGGCATCCCGGCGTGGTGGGCCTGCTCGCGGCGCGCTTGAAGGAGCGCTTCAACCGCCCGGCCTTTGCGATCGCGCTCGAGCCCGGCGGCATCGGCACCGGCTCGGGCCGCTCCATCCAGGGCGTCGACCTCGGCCGCGCCGTGCGGCGCGCGGTGGCAAACGGCCTGCTGCTCAAGGGCGGCGGCCATGCCATGGCGGCCGGCATCACGGTGAAGCGCGAGCGACTCGGCGAGTTTCGCGCCTATCTCGAAAGCGAATTGTCGTCGCCGGTCGCGGTGGCGCGCTCCGACCAGGCGCTGCTGGTCGACGGCGCGGTGACCGCCGCGGGCGCCAACCTCGAATTGATCGCGACCTTGTCGCGGGCCGGTCCTTACGGCGCCGGCAACCCCGAGCCGGTGATCGCGCTGCCGTCACACACCGTGGCCTATGCGGAGGAGGTCGGGCAGACCCACGTGCGCGCCAGGCTCCGCTCGGGCGACGGCACGATGATCAACGCGATTGCGTTCCGCGCCATGGGACAGCCGCTCGGCCAGGCGCTGGTCGCCGGTCGCGGCCAGGCCGTGCATGCCGCCGGCACGCTCAGCGTCGACCGCTGGAACGGCAACGAGCGCGTGCAGTTCCGCATTTCGGATATCGCGTTGCCCAATCCGGGGTGACGGGCGCGCCCCGGATCGGCATACTCCGGCCCGCAAACAACCCGCAAACAAGAAGGCCGGAACTGAAAGCCAATGCCGAATCTCAACCTCTCCGTCGCGATCGGCGACTACGACCGCAGCCGGCCGCTGAGCGACGGCGCCGTCCAGATCGACGGCGTCGATCCGGTGTTCATGAAGCTCTATCCGGAGGAGATATTCTTCCGCGCCTTCCGCAGCGAGGACTTCGACATCTGCGAATGCTCGCTGTCGAGCTTCACGGTCAAGACCGCCGCGGGCAACAATCCTTACGTCGGCGTGCCGGCCTTCGTGTCGCGGATGTTCCGCCACACCTCGCTCTATGTGCGCACCGACCGCATCCAGAAGCCGCAGGACCTGAAGGGCAAGAAGGTCGGCCTGCCGGAGTATCAGTTGACGGCCAACGTCTGGGCGCGCGCCGTCCTCGAAGAGGATTTCGGCGTGAAGCCGTCGGACATCCACTGGATCCGCGGCGGCATCGAGCATGCCGGCCGGCCGGAGAAGATCACCATCCAATTGCCGCAAGGCGTCCGGCTCGACAACGCGCCGGAGGGCAAGACCATCTCCGAGCTGCTCGCCGAAGGGGAGATCGACGGTTTCATGGCGCCGCGCGCGCCCACGATCCAATCGAAGAACATCGGCTGGCTGTTCCGCGATCCGGTCGAAGCCGCGAAGGACTATTTCAAACGCACGCAGATTTTCCCGATCATGCATCTGATCGGCGTGCGGCGGACGCTCGCCGAGAAGCATCCGTGGCTGCCGGCCGCGGTGCTCAAGGCGTTCGAGCAGTCGAAGGCCAAGGCGATGGCGCATCTGTGGGACACGTCGGCGACCAAGATCACGCTGCCGTTCGCCGAGGAGCGCGTCGCCGAAGCGCGGGCGCTGATGGGCGACGACTACTGGCCCTACGGCGTCGACTCCAACCGCAAGACGCTGGAGAGCTTCCTCAAGCACCACCACGCCCAGGGACTGTCCTCGCGGCTGGTGAAGGTCGACGAGCTGTTCCACAAGGGAACGCTGGAGAGCTTCAAGATCTAGCCGTCCATGCTGGGTTCAGTCAGCGGGTGAGCCCAGCATCAATTCACCCACTGAGCTCTCGACCATCGGGTCCAAGCCCGTGAGTGCGGCAAACAGCAGGGTGTTTCCGCCACCCAACGGGCAACTCGCCAGACCCATGGCGGCCGCGGCCATCATCGCGGTCTGAAACACGGCGCCGACCTCCTTCAGGATCAAATTGTAGCTGATGTCGGGATAGCTTCGACGCGAGCGCTCGTGCTGCGCCGCGAGCACGACGAGAATTTGCGGCGGCCGCTCGACCGCGGCAGCGCCGGCGGCGTCAGCCAGCAGCCGGTCCAGGGTGGGGCTCGGTTCGGCTACCGTGATGAGCTCGTGCGCAACCGGATCGTACGCATAGAGACCGGACGACAGGCCATCGCAGCGGTGCACGGCCAGATAGGCATTCAACGGATAGCAGGAGCCGGCGCTCGGATAAGGCCGCCAGCCGTTCCGCTCATGAAGCGTGCGAAAGAGAAACTCCGACAGTTGCCCGATGGTGAGCGGCGGCGATCCATGCTCCCGGATCGATCGACGCCGCTCCGCGACCACGGCATGCGGCGGGTCCTGCGCGCGCAGTTGCGAGACGTCGGGCCGCTCGAGCGGAATGCGAGACGTATCGGCCGCAGGGAGTGGCACGGACGGGACACTGCGATTGCCGCGCGGACCGATCTTGCCGCGAAGGGTCCGTGCGTAACCGGCGCGCGTGTGCGTATGGAAGAGCAGGTCGTGGGCGGGCCACCCATGGCGGACATGCGAATCCAGAACATCGCACCAGCGCATCAGCGCGAGCACGCTGTGAATAGCGTCAGCAGAATAGGACGGCAGCGCCGCCGTGAGCTCGGTTAGGCTACGATCGACCGACAGATCATGCAGGAGCGGAAGCAGGTGACGGTCGTCGAGTGTCATCCTGGCCCAGGCCCCCGGCGCCTCGATCGCGATGGCGTTCGGCTCGATACGAACCATGGCGTGAGGCGACAACACCAGCGGTCCTTCGGGCGGCGAATGTGGTTGCGGCCCTGGAGCCGCGCGGAGGGGAATGCACGACGCGAGCCGGCGTCCGCCGCTGCTCAGCCGGCGGGTCAGCAGTCCTGCCTGATCGAGCCGAAACAACAGCGCCGCGCCGCGTATTGCGGCGTCGGAAGCTTCGGCCGACGCCGCGCTCAGCTCGGCGTGGCTGCATCCGCCGTCCGCGAGGCGTTTGGCCAGTTCGACCTCGGCCGGCTCGATCCCCATTTGACCTGCCGCGCTGCGCAGCAGTGTGCCGTCAGGGCTTTCATGCATCGTGACATCGGGCGCCAGCGCGTAGCTCCAGACCACGTCGTGCGATGTCATGGTGTGTTCGCGCAACTGATCGCGGTGCCCGACTGATGGCAAGGCAACCTCCCGGCCCCAAGGGCGAGCAATTGGGGCGGCTGAATGCGGAGTTCTGCCGGACCGACATCTTCGGCTTTTTGCGGAAGCTCGCGGAGCATTACGGAGACGTCGCGGCGTTCGATCTCGGAACGCGGCCTTATGTTTTTGTCAGCGGCGCGGCGCAGGTTCATGAGCTGTTCGCCCGGTTCGAGCCGTGCCTTCGCAAGCCGGAATTCATCAAGGATTCCAATCGCGGCTATTGGGGAGATGGTCTCACCACACTCGAAGGCCCGGCCTGGCAGTCGCGCCGACGGCTGCTGGGCTCGTGCTTCAGGCCGGAGTTTCTCGCGCATCATCTGTCGATCGTCTCGGCATGCACCGGCGACATGATGGATCGCTGGGCGGCAGGTTCGCAAGCCGACCTGGCGGACGACTTGCGCGTCCTGACGGCGCGCATTGCCGTGAAGACCGTGCTCGGCGTCGAGCTTGATGGTTTTGCGGCTGCCGATGAATCGCGCACGACGGTGCCTTTTTCCGAAGCATATGGCGAGCCGTACGTCGGAGCGCGCGGGGGCGATGCCACCGCGTCGCTCGTCGTGGTTCGGCCGCGCGCGCCGCGTTCACTCGATACGATCATTGGCGTCATCGACGGTCGCATCGCGAATGCAGGAGAGGGGAAGGACGTCCTGTCGCAGCTCGTTCGCGCCTGCGCTTCCGAAGACGGAGGCCTGGCGCGTGAGGATCTGATTGGTGAGGTGGTGCAGATGCTTTACGCGGGGCACCACACCATTCCGACCACCATGGCGCGCTTCTGGTGCGACATAGCCGCGCACGACGGCGGCGAAAGGATCGCCGCCGAAGGCAACGAGCTGTGCACAGCAGGGCTGCCGGGCACGAACGAGATTTCCGACAGCTATTGTCTTGCGGCGCTGAAGGAAAGCATGCGTCTGCATCCGGCAAATCCCATTCTTTACCGCGAGGTGGAGCGCGAATTCGAGCTCGATGGATTTGAATTCGCTCGCGAAGTCGGCGTGTGGGTCAGTCCGCAACTGCTGCACGATGATCCCCGTAATTTTCCACAACCGCATCGATTCATTCCCGAGCGTTTCGTGCGCGGTAATTCGATGTTCAACGCACGCGCGCCGCATCTTCCGTTCGGCGCCGGCCGGCGTGTCTGCATCGCCAACCATCTGTCGCTTCAACAGATGTCGCTCATTGCATTGCTGACTGCGCGTCGTTTTCAGTTTGTTGTTGATCGCAGCGACGACGACTCTTTTGCACTTCATCGCGTCGCTCGAACGGTGTGATGTTGATAACGGTTGTATCGCGTTGACAATTCGACTGCTCAACGTCAGCGTAAATATTGTCGGTAGTGAAGTTGGCGGGGGCTTCTTTTCAAATAGATCAGTCACACGAAGGCGCGCTCTATCGGAACGCAGTCCCCAACATTTCTTGGAGGATCAATCCTATGGCGACGTTGACGAAAGAAGACTGGGGCAAGATCCACGCGAAGGCTTGGGTGGAGCCCGAATTCAGACAGTTGCTCGAGCGTGATACGGCTTTGGCCGTGCAGGCCTACGAAAAGAGCATCGGCAAAGAGCCGGGCTATTTCGATCAGGTCGTCAAGATCGGCAAGCTTCCCTATCAACGCGACGGCAAGTCGCCGGACGTGTTCGCGAGCGCCGATCAATTCCCACCGTGGTGCTGCTAAGGGGTAACCCTCATGCACGTGGATGCGGCCAGACGTCCACGCTTCAAGTCGTCCCTGCAACCCATCATCAACGCTGACGAAGGCCTGTTTCTCTTCTCCGAGGGCAGGCAGGCGTGGCTGCCGGATCCGCTTTATGCGGCGCTCGGCCGGATGTTGGACGGGACCAACGACGTGGACGTGATCTTCACGTCCCTGTCGGAGCGTTACGCCGCGGAGCAGGTGTTCGGCGCGCTCGAATACCTGAAGAGCAGCGGATATCTCGCTGAGGACTCCGCTTCAGGAGCCCGACACGAGAACGCATTCTGGGAGCATGCTGGCGTGCTTCCCTCCGTCGCACGGTCGCGGCTTCATGCCGCGACCGTGTCCACTCTCGGGATCGGCGATTTCGATCTTGGGTTTCTCGAGAACGGCCTGCGGTCGCAGGGCATCAAGATCGGCGCCGCCGATGATGCTACCAGCGACGTCGCGGTGGTCGTCACCGACGATTATCTGCGACCCGAGCTCGCAAGCTGGAACGTTCGATCGCTGACGGCACGCAAGTCCTGGCTTCTGGTCAGGCCCGGCGGCATCGAGACAATGGTCGGGCCGATGTTCGTGCCCGGGCAGACTGCGTGCTGGGAATGCTTGGCGCAGCGGCTGCGCGGCCATCGGAGCCTGAACGAATATGTCGTGAGACGCGGTGGCTCCGGAGCTGCTGCCGGCACGCGGCCGCCGAGCATCGCGTCGACGGTCGACGCGACTGTCGCCGAGGCGGTCACTGCGATCAGCCGTTGGATTGCCACGGGCGGAGAGTCTGTTCTCCTCGATCGCGTCGTTTCGACGAACGTGTTCACCCTGCAACGCACCCAGCACACGCTTGTTCGCCGTCCGCAATGTCCGGCATGCGGCTCCGCCAACCGCGAAAGCAAAGGGGAGCCGGTGCGGCTCATCTCGCGTCCCAAGGCGCACACGTCTGGCGGTGGACATCGCGCCTTCGAGCCGCGCGAGGTGCTTGAAAGGCTCGAACGGCACTTGAGTCCGATCACCGGCATCGTCAGCAGTCTCGCGCCGGGAGAGCGAGCCGGCACGGCGCAGCGCAACGGACACTGCGCTGCTCCCATCTTCCTCGCGGACCACAGTTTTGCTGGCCTCTCGGACGAGCGCTTCCAGGTCGAGGGGCCGCGCCGCCGCTCCGGCGGAAAGGGCAAGAGCATCGAGCAGGCGCGGATCAGCGCGCTCGCGGAATCGCTGGAGCGATATTCCGGCGTGTTCGACGGCACCGAGCCGCGGCTGCGAGCAACCTTTCGCGAGCTTGGCGAGGCTGCCATTCATCCGAACCTCTGCATGAGCTTCAGCGACCGGCAATACGCCGAGCGCGACAAGTACGATGCGAAAACCCACAGGCTCCGCTGGGTGCCCGAGCGGTTTCGCGAGGATGCCACGATCGACTGGACACCGCTGTGGTCGTTGTCGACCGACCAGGTGCGTTATCTGCCCACGTCGTCTTGCTACTATGGCTATCGCAGCTCCGATCCGCTTTTTTCCCGCGCGGACTCCAACGGCTGTGCTTCAGGCTCGGTGCTCGAAGAAGCGGTGCTGCAGGGGCTGCTCGAACTGATCGAACGGGATGCGGTCGCGATCTGGTGGTACAACCGGCTGCGACGCCCCGCGGTCGACCTCGCGACCTCCAAGGATCCCTACGTTCCGTTGATGCTGCAGCACTATCGCGGGCTGCAGCGCGAGATCTGGGCGCTCGACATCACCAGCGACATCGGGGTGCCGACATTCGCCGCCGTATCGCGACGCGTGGACCAGGCCGAAGAGGATCTGATCTATGGCTTCGGCACGCATCTCGATCCGTCGGTCGCGCTGTCGCGGGCGCTGACCGAGATCAATCAGGCGCTTGAAGCGGTGCCGGCCGCGAACGGCCCGGCGTCGAGCCGCACCTACCGTGCGAGCCCCGACGCCGTGAACTGGTGGCGCACCACGACGAAGGCGAACACCGCATATCTCGCGCCCGATCCCGCGGTGGCGGCGCGGCACGTTTCGGATTTCAAAGACCATTCGTCGAACGACCTCCTCCAGGACGTCGTCACGTGCCGCGGACTCCTGGCCGAGCGCGGCATCGACGTCCTGGTTCTCGATCAGACGCGGCCGGACGTCGACTTCTCGGTGGTTCGCGTGGTCGCACCGGGTCTGCGGCATTTCTGGCCGCGCTTCGCGCCCGGCCGACTCTACGACGTCCCGGTAAGCGAAAGGTGGATTAGTCGAAAACTCAACGAGAGTGAGCTCAACCCGTGCACAGTCGAGATGTGAAGCGTTTTGTTGCGCGCTTGCGAGTGCGTAGCGTTCTGGCCTTGGCCGGCGCTGCCGCCCTGGTTGGTCTCATCGGGTCGGCGAGCGCTGACCCCGGAGACATCAGGCCCGAAGATCTCAAGCCATACGACATCATGGTCGGCTGCTGGAACGGCCAGTCCGAGATGTACGACCAGTCCGGCGAGCACAAAGGCTCGGCGAGCAGCACCGGCAGCGTGTACTGGAAGACGCGCGGCGAGGTGATGCACTTCAAGCAGACGATGGGGCCCGGCCAGGTGCTGGAATACGATTTCCAGGTCGACGGCAAGTCCGCCAAATTCCGTTCTGACAACATCGACGTGACCGGCACCGAGATGCAGCCGGGCACCTACCACTTCCTGCTGAATTTCAAGACCGGTCCGCGGGCCGGCAACTGGTACAACAATCACCATTTCACCGGCCCCGGCCAGCGCATGGTGCTGGGCTCGTTCGAGCCCGCGGGGCAGCCCGGCCAGGTCGCGATCATCGCGGTGCAGACATTGAGGCGCGTGCCCTGCGAGCGCGCGGACAACCCCTACATCGGCGAGGCTTAAGTGGCGGAAACGGTGTTTAACGGTCACGCCATCATCATCGGCGGCGGAATGGCCGGCTTGCTGGCGGTCCATGCCGTGGCGGGCCACTTCGAGCGTGTGACGATGCTCGAGCGCTTTTCGCTTCCGGCCGATATCGGCGAGCACAGCCCCGTGGCGCGGCGCGGCGTGCCGCAAAGCCGATGCATTCATCTGTTGATGGCGGCCGGAGCCGCCGCATTCGATGAGCTGGCCCCGGGATGGCAGCAGGGGTTGCTCGAGCAGGGCGCCCGCCCGTTCGACGCATGCGCCGACGCGATCATCCGGACATCCAGCGGCCAGTTCGCCAGGGCGCCGTCGCAGATCACGGCCTATTCCGCGTCGCGTGCGCTGTTCGAGCAGGCGCTTCGCCGCCGGCTGCCGGCGACGGTCAGCCTGCGAACGAACTGCCGGGTGGAGGGACTGCTCTCCGATCCGGATGGCGGCCGGGTCCGCGGCGTCCGCTGCCTCGATCGCGACACCGGCGAGGAGGCCGCGCTTCGCGCCGACCTCGTCGTCGACGCCAGCGGCGAAGGCTCGACGGTGTCGAACTGGATCACGGCGTTACCGGAGCACGGCGATCTCCAGGTCGAGAAAAGCGTCGTCGCCTCGGGCACGACGTACGTGACGCGCTGGTTTGAAATGGAGCCAGGCGCGGCGCCCGACTGGCACTGCCTTTCCATTGCACCTGGAAGCGACACCGGGCTGCGCTCCGTCATGTTCCTGCGGGCGGAGCTGAACCGCTGGGGGCTGGTGCTGTTGTCGCGCGGTGGCGAATCGCTGCCGGCCGACGACGCGAGCCTCATGGACTTCGTCGAGAACCTTCGCGACGGCGAGTTGCAGCGCGCGCTTTCTTGCGCGAAGCCCGTGTCGCCGATCTACCGCTACGGCTCGACGTCGAACCGCATGATGCACTTCGATCAGGTCGGCGACTGGCCGGAGGGCCTGGTGGCCGTCGGCGATGCTGCATGCACCCTCGACCCTTGCTTCGGGCTCGGCATGACCAACGCGGCGCGCGGCGCGGCGCTGCTGCGCAGGTTTCTCAATCAGCACGGCCGCGCGTCGATGTCCGCCATTCAATTCCAAAAGGCGCTCGGCAGCCAGAATGCGGAGCCGTGGCGGCTTGCCACCGGGCGGGAGCCCGACGGCCGCCCGCTTTCGGGCATCGCGCGGCTCGGCCCGCTGCGCGACCAGGCGCCGTCGAATCCCGAGGTGGCTCACGCGCTGCTCGCCATTCAGCACTTGCTACGTCCCGCAAACACACCACAGGAGTTTGTGTCATGAAGATCGCTGTGCTCGGCGGCGGCACCGCCGGTTTCATCGCTGCGGCTCACTTCACGCGGTACATGCCTGAGGCCGAGCTGGTGCATGTGTTCGATTCGAGAATCCCGACCATCGGCGTCGGCGAGGGCACGACCCCGCGCTTTGCCATGTGGTTCGAAGAGGTCACGGGGCTCGGCTTCTCCCATCTCGCCGAGCGCTGCGGCGCCACGCTCAAGCGCGGCAGCCGCCTCGAAGGCTGGGGCCCGAACGGCGCCGACTTCCTGCATCGCTTTCAGCCGGTGCAACTGTTCGGCTACCACTTCGACGCCGCCACGATCGTCGAGGTGCTGGCCGAGCACGTGCGCGCCACGCGGGTCGATGCCCGTGTCGAGGCCATGGAGACGTCCGATGATGCGGTGCGCCTGCGTCTCGATAACGACCGGACGCTGGTCTGCGACTATGTCGTCGACGCCCGTGGCTTCCCCCGGGCCGACACGCCCGAGGACGATCTGATCCGGCTCGACTGGATTCCGACCGGCCGCGCCACCGTGCGCCGGTTGCCGCCGAGGGCGTCGGAGACAGTCACCCGCATCGTTGCCCGGCCGCACGGCTGGATCTTCGTGATCCCGCTGCGCGACTGGATCTCCTGCGGCTACGTGTTCAATCCGCGCATCAACAGTGATGCCGACATCGCGGCCGATCACACCGCGTTCCTGCACGAGCAGGGCGTGTTCGAGTGGGAACAGCGGGTCTCGCCGAGCTTCCCGAACTTCATCCGCCGCAAGGTGTTCGACGGCCGCGTGTTCTTCGCCGGCAACGCCGCTTGGTTCATCGAGCCACTGGAGGCGACCACCATCGGTCACACCATCGCGCAGGTGCGGCTGGCGTCGCGCTGGATCGAGGAGGAGGGGCAGGGCCGCCGCGCCGCTCCGGGCGAGATCGACGCCATCAACAACGCGATGGCCACGCTCGGCTGCCGCGACTCGCTCTTTGTTGCCTGGCACTATGCGTGCGGCTCGCGCTGGGACACGCCGTTCTGGCGCCATGCCCGCACCGGCATCGAGCGTGCCCGCAACCATCCGCTGGCCGGGCCGCTGTTGGCCGAGATGGAAGAGTTCGTCGAGGCCGGCCGGACCTTGCCTGGACCCAAGCTGTCCGCGTGCGAAAGCCAGGACCAGTGGGAGCGCGAGGTCTATCCGTTGATGAAGCTCTATCGTCCGTTCGGCAATTTCTCCGAGCTCAACTTCGCCCAGGTCGGCCACGGCATCGGCTACTACCAGGCGGCCTGATCTGCGTTGCGACCTGGAGCGGCTGCAACGCGGCCGCGGCTACGATCCCGCGCCGCGCAGCCGCGCCAGGACCTTAAGGCCGGGATAGCCGTCGGCGGGCTCGATGCCGACCTTCTTCTGCCAGGCGCGCACCGCCTTGGTGGTGTCGGCGCCGAGCCGGCCGTTGGCGCCGCCGGTGTCGAAGCCGGCGCCGGTGAGCCGCTCCTGCAGCTCTTTGAGCTCCGCCATCGTCGGCGGCCGTTCGCCGCCGGGGAATTGCTTCACGAGGTTGCCTTCGCCGCGCAGCCGGTCGCTCAGATGGCAGATCGCGAGGGCGTAGCTGTTCGACGGGTTGTAGCTTCGCACCGCCTTGAAGTTCTGGCCGACCAGGAATTCCGGACCGCCAGGCTGCGGCGACCACAGGTGCATCGTCGCGTGCGAGGCCGGCAGCGGCTCGCCATTGGCGCGGGTGACGCCGAGACTCTTCCAGTCGGCGAGCGTCCGCGAGCGTCCGCCACGGGCTCCTTTGACCTCGTAGCCCCAGCGTTCGCCCGGCCGGTAGTTGCCGCGCTTCACGAGATAACGCGCCGTCGAGGCCAGCGCGTCGGCAGGGCTGCCGAACGGCGAGACTTTGCCGTCGCGGTCGTAGTCGAAGCCCATGTTGAGCCAGACCTCTGGCATCCACTGGGTGTGGCCCATGGCGCCGGCCCAGGAGCCGCGCATCTCGGCGGGCGTGCCCCAGCCGCGCTCGACGATCACCAGCGCGTTGAGCAGTTCCTTCTCCCAATAGGCGCGGCGGCGCGGCTCGCCATAGGCGAGCGCCGCCAGCGCCGGGAAGATCGGCCGCATGTATTTTTCCTGCACCGCCGGATCGCCATAGGCGGACTCGACGCCCCACAGCGCCAGCAGCAGATAGCGGTCGACGCCGACGTCGTGCTCGATCTTCTCGAGCAGCGCGGCGTTCTTTTGGTAGATGTCCTTGCCGTTGATCACCCGCCAGTCGGAGACGCGGCGGTTGATGTACTGCCAGGTCTCCTCCTTGAACTCGGGCTGCGCGCCCTGCAGCGCATAGACCGAGGTGTCGGGCTTCAGCCCTCCCATCACGCCGTCATAGGTCTTGTCGGAGACGCCGCGCGCCTGCGCGCGCTTGCGGAACGCCTCGACCCAATCGGCAAACGAGCCGTGTGAAGGTTTCGCGGAATGCGCGGCCTTGGCGGCGTGGGTGGTCTTGGCCGCGTGGGCGGCCTTCTTCGGCTTGGCGAGCGCGGACGAACCGAAGGCGAGCAGCGACGCGCTCGCGACGGCACCCTGCAGGAGATGGCGGCGGCTTTGAATCATGGCCGCATTCTAGAAATACAGCCCACGGCTGCAAACGCGCGCTGGTGTCGCGGTTAACGCCCGGCGTAACGCTGGCGGCGCTGCGATTTCGCCTTGTTTCGGTTTTTCGCCCATTGCGGCGTCTTGTGCCGGGTCGCCGACGTCGTGTCGCCGACCGACCCGGTGGCGGCCGGATCGCCGTCGGCCACCGGCGGGGCATCGACCAATTCGGTGCCGCGCTCGCCGAGCAGCCGCTCATAGGCGGAAACCAGCGTCATGTACGGGCTCACGAACACCCAGCCTTCGCGGGTCGGCACCTGGATGTCGAAGTGGAGGTGATAGCTGGTGCCGGCTTCCTTCATGCTGTAGTTGCCGACCTCGCCGATCACCTCGCCCTCGTCGACGCGCCGGCCGCTGAGCAGATTGTCGGCGTCCATTTTGCGCGGGCTCATGTGCAGGTAGCGGAAGCGGATGTGCTCGTTGGCCGAGTTGACGAACAGGTAGACGGCCTCCTGCCGCGGCGAGCGCAGGATCAGGCCGCTGCGCACCGCGACCACGTCGCCCGGCGGATCGCAGCGGTCGGAATTCGCCGCCGGATGGCAGATCAGCGGGCGGA